>CAZCIX010000037.1:0-19634 GCA_964498835.1 uncultured Burkholderiaceae bacterium
ACCACCCCGCGCATCGGTGTGACGTCGCTGAAATCGCGTCCCCATGCCACGGTGATGTGTTCTTGCTGCACCAGGCAGGCGTTGGTGGGGTCGAAATCAATCCAGCCTAAATCAGGGCAAAAGACGGAGACCCAGGCGTGGGAGGCGTCGGCGCCTATCAAGCGGGGTTGGCCTGGAGGAGGCATAGTCAAAATATAGCCGCTGACGTAGCGGCAGGGCAAGCCAAGGCTGCGTAGGCAACCGATCATGAGATGTGCGAAATCCTGGCAAACACCGCGGCGGCCTGCCAGGACTTCACTTAATGGCGTGGAAATGGTGGTGGCTTTGGGGTCAAATTCAAATTCATTGTGAATTCGATAGGTCAAATCTAATGCGGCTTCTAACAACATGCGCCCGGGGGTGAAGCTGGCGGCGGCAAATTGTGCTAGTTCAGCATTGCAAGTGATATGTGGTGAGTCGTATAAAAAATGTAGGGCTTCCGATAAATCTGGGGCAATCGGGCCACGGGCATTTTTGAGGTAATCACGCAAGTTTTCCCATGAGATCGAATAGCCAGAATGACTGGAATGTGTGATTTGATTTAACGATAGACGTGGATAAACCGCGACATTGGATTCTGCTTTGATCAGCAAGCTTTGATGTGGCATGCTGATGGTAATGTGTTTGGTGTGATTGCCAAAATAATCAATGTGCCGTGCCCAATCTTCTGTGTTGGGATCGATCATGATTTGGTGTGACAAACTTTGTTGCGCAGCAAATGAACGAGGCGTCAGATGCAGATATTGCTGCGACAATGTTACGGTTTGTTGATATCGGTACTGCGTTTCATGCACGACGCGATACAGAATCGACGCCGTGTTGTTGTGCGAATTGTTATCGTTCATATTATTCATAGAATTCATGGGATTCATAGAACTCATTCGATAAAACTATTGTAATTAACATCACCGCTATAGCTAAAAAAACGCAAATTGATATGGTCGGACAAGCTATAGCTTGCCGTATTGAGTTTGGTGAGTAATTGTTGCAGTGGTTCATTACCGAAATGCAAATCATGATCTGATTCAATTGCGTGCAATTGTGATAACAACGGGAGGAAAATATTGGCACCGCAGGGGCCATATTGTAGAGACAAATGCTCTAATGATTTGAGCAAAGCCTGCAATTGAAATACTACAGAACGTGGCTTGTTTTCATCAAAAATTAATAAATCCATCACCAGTGGCCACTCTGGACGCGCCATATAGCGCGATCGGTAAGTCACAATACTATCCATCATCTCAAGCAACCAATCGAGCGTACTATCAGCTGGCAAGCGCATCGCGTGTTGCAATACCGTGCATAAAAATTGCAAGCGTTCGAGGTGGCGCCCGATTGCCAAAAAAATCCAACCATGATCACGGGTCATACCATCTAAAGCAAAACCGGATAATGTCATCAATGTATTGATAATTTCATCCAGAAATCTGATTGTTTCAGCGAGGTTAGAAGATTTTCTAGAACGTTTAACCTGTCCTGCGTGCACTGTCTGTATTGCGTGTACTCGATGCACTAACTGATTTAATGTGCGCCAATTATCGAGCGACAAACGCTCACGTAAGCTAGATGAAATGGCATGCAACTGCTGTAAATTGCTACTCAATCCCCAGTTTTTTGATGCAAATGAGCTATGCAACACTTCCCATTCTGGTTTGTCGACACTTTGTATATTGCCTTTAATTAAATCGAAATAGCGACACAAAGTTTGCATGGTAGGCCATTCAGCACCACGATGTTCAGGCGAAACTTTCAGTAAAAAATCCAGCGTGGTACGCATCAAACGACTTACGTTGGCACAGCGTTCGCTGTAACGACCAAACCAAAACAAGTTTTCTACCAATCGACTAGATAGATGGGTGTCGCTACGTACGACTGTATGAGCATGCTTTTTTTGCGCAATTGACGATGAATTGATCACACTCATGTCCACGTTACGGTCAATTTGCACATCAGACTGATAGTGATAGTTAGCTGATTTGGATTGCACCCATGTATCTTTACTCGATCCACCTTGTTGTATGGTAATAACGCGTGTATCTGCCCCTGTCGCAACGCGCGTTAATCCACCCGGCATGACGACGTAGCCGTTGGGGGTCGCGCAAGCATATACACACAAACCAATTGCTGACGCAGATAAACCAATAGAGTGAGAATTTTGAGTGGTATTTGATTGCCAAATGGGAGCTTGTGAAAGATGTACTAACTCCTGTGCAATATAGTTTTGCGGTGTGGCACGTAATTTATCAATCAATTTGACACGTTCAGAACCGATCAAATCTTGGCCAAATACTTGACTTTCCCTTGAATGAGGGAATACAGATTTGATAACCAACTGATCAAGTCGCTGTATGACATCCTCCAACGCAGCTGGCTCACCGCACCACCAGGTTGCAACCGATGGCATTTTTAGTGGTGCTCCCAGCAAGCGTTGCGACAGATTAGGTAAAAATCCCAAGATGGCACCAGATTCCAGCAAACCAGATCCCAAACTATTGGCGATTAATACTGCGCCACGGCGTGCTGCCTCAACCAAGCCGACCACACCCAACATTGACTCAGAATTTAATTCCAGTGGATCGCAGAAACTATCATCCACACGACGCAAAATAACATGCACCCTCTGTGGTCCACCTAGCGTTTTCATCCATACCATGCCATTGCGGACGGTTAAATCTTTTCCCTCGACTAATGGATAACCTAGAGTACGCGCTAGGTAACTTTGTTCGTAATAAGCACCATGATGTGGCCCGGGCGTAAGTAAGACAATTAAAGGGGCCTCGTTAGCTGATAAAGTGAAATCATCGCTTCTACCGTTGCCATATTGGGTTGCGCAAATACGTCCCCAATGCGACAAACTGTCTCGGAATGTGGTGAAAAAAGAATCTAAAGACTCGATCTTTAAATCTTGAAATATTTCTGGGAATGAACGTGAAATGATGTTGCGATTTTCCAATGCATACGCAGCACCAGAAGGAGTTTGTGTGCGGTCAGCAACGACCCACCATTGCCCGTTGGGGGCACGCGCCAAATCGACTGCATAAAAATGCAGTGCAATATCATCAGTTTTTTTGATGCCATGACAAGGCCGTAAAAAACTGGGGTGGCCATGTACCAAAGCCGCTGGCAGCAAACCTTCCTGTAACATTTTTTGTTCGCCATACACATCGTTCAAAATTTGATTAATTAGGTTGGCGCGCTGTATTACTGCTGCTTCGATATGTTCCCATTCTTCATGCGGCAAAATAAAGGGAAGTAAGTTCAAATCCCATGATTTTTGTTTAGCTTTAACCTTAGGATCAGCATAAACGTTGTAAGTCACACCATTTTCATACACCTGACGTTGCACAGAATATAGACGCTCTTGCATCGATTCCACGGTTTCATTTTGCAAATAAGACAGCATGGTTTGCCAATGTGGTCTGACTTGCGACGCAGGATCAAACATCTCGTCGTAACGATCTTGGGCGATGGGATAACTAGTTAGTAAATTGAGAGGAGTCATTAAAATCAATGAATAAATTAACGCAGATTGTCCATTAACCTCCGTCGTTGCCGCGGGTTTAGGCGGGAATCCAGTGTTTTTTCTGTTTACTACTAAAAGCCACTGAATTCCCGATTAAAGCATTCGGGGACGACGGTTCTAAGTTTTTCCGTATTGCCATCGTTCTTGTGGAAATGACTGGGTGTAATGGGTAATTTAAATTTATGTTTGCCAGCGCAAATCTAAGGTCATGGGGAAGCTGGGATTCAATGACGCTTCAGCCTGAAGAGTTCGATCACCAATTGAACCAGGCGTATGCCCATGTCCAACAAAGCGGGCAAAACGACGGGCTTCTGCAGAATTGGCATTCACAGGGAAGTCTTCATAATTACGACCGCCAGGATGCATGACGTGATAAGTGCAGCCTCCGATTGCACGATTGCTCCAGCTATCAATCAAATCAAATACGAGCGGCGCTTGTACACCAATGCTAGGGTGCAGTGCTGACCACGGGCTCCAGGCACGAAAACGCACGCCTGCCACGTATTCACCAGGAACACCCGTCGGATGCAAAGGCAGCAAGCGGCCATTGCAATGCACAACATGCCGTTTATCCGTTAAGCCACGCACGCGTAATTGCAAGCGTTCTACCGATGAATCCACGTAACGAGCTGTGCCACCATTGCTCATTTCTTCGCCCATTACATGCCAGGGTTCAATTGCTTGGCGCAATTCCATCTCCACGCCTTGATAAGCCACCGTGCCATAACGTGGAAAGCGGAATTCGACGAAAGGATGAAACCAGTGTTCCTCAAACGCATACCCAGCCACGCGCAAATCCTGCACCACATCCGCCATATCCTGAGCAATAAAGTGCGGCAGCATCCATTTGTCATGCAAGGCATTGCCCCATGGAATCAATTTTCCTTGATACGGTTTGCGCCAAAAATGCGCCACTAATGCACGTAGCAACAGCATTTGCAGCAAGCTCATTCTTTCATGCGGCGGCATTTCAAAGGCGCGGAATTCCACCAATCCCAAACGGCCAGTGGAACTGTCGGGTGAGTACAACTTATCGATGGAGAACTCACTGCGATGTGTATTCCCCGTCATATCAACCAGCAAATTGCGCAGCAAGCGATCGACCATCCAAGGACGCTGACTTTCTTCCATCGTAGGCAAGACTTTGTCCATTTGCTGGAACGCAATCGCCAATTCATACAAATTATCATCGCGTGCTTCATCCACCCGTGGCGCTTGGCTGGTCGGGCCAATAAAAGTGCCAGAGAATAAATACGACAAAGCAGGGTGGTTTTGCCAATACGTAATCAGGCTTTTCAGTACATCAGGGCGACGCAACATCGGGCTATCCTGCGCAGTCGCACCGCCTAACGTGGCGTGATTCCCGCCCCCAGTGCCGGTATGACGGCCATCCAACATGAATTTTTCTGTGCCTAAGCGCACCAGACGGGCTTCTGTGTACAGCGTGGTGACATTGTTGACTAATTCTTTCCAGCTACTTGCCGGATGAATATTGACTTCGATTACACCAGGATCCGGTGTCACGCTGAGTACTTTGATACGTGGGTCACGTGGCGGAGGATAACCTTCCAACCATAACTTGGTGCCCAGTTTGGTAGCAGTTTTTTCGATGCTCGCCACCAGCGCTAGATAATCCTCCAAATGCGTCAATGGCGGCATGAATACATGCAAACGCCCTTCACGTACTTGTATGCACAAAGCGGTGTGAATCACTTCACGCGCCGAAGGTTGGTCATGATGGATATTTTGATCGTCACGTGTTTTAACACTATGTGGATCAGCCAATTCGGCACGCTCAGCAAAAGGATCACGCTCAAAAGTAGGTTCAATGTCATCTGGCAACACCCAGGGCAAGGTATGCAAAGGCAAGCGCAAGCCTAAAGGAGAGTCGCCTTCCATCAAATACAAATGCTCGCGTCGCAAAGGCCATTTGCTGGTTTGCCATGCTGTGACATGGGAAGAAATGGAACAAGATGGTTGTACTTGTGGTTTTAGTGGAATCACATAACCTGCAACTTCCCCTAAACCTTGCTCAAGTAAGCGTGCCAAGCGTTGACGTTCTGCTGGATCTTTTAAATTGCTTTTGAGCGGATCGAGATTGGCAGGCAAGCGTTGTTCAATTTTTACCTGTGACCATACATCTTCATAAGCAGGGATTAAGCAAGCTGGATGCAGCGCAAGTTGATTGACTAGCGTTTGTGCGAATTGCTGTGCCTCAACAGCTGTGTAGCCATCCTTTTCATCTTCCTTGGAAAACAAGGCTTCATCCTGCCAAATCGGTACGCCATCGGTGCGCCAAATGATATTCAATGCCCAGCGTGGCAATGGTTCACCTGGATACCATTTTCCTTGCCCAAAATGCAGCATGCCACCAGGCGCGTAATGGTTTTTCAAACGGCGCGTTAATTGACCGGCCAGTTCTCGCTTTTTATCACCATGTGCTTGCGTATTCCATTCCGCACCGTCCATGTCATCAATCGACACAAAAGTCGGCTCACCACCCTGCGTCAAACGCACATCTTGCTTAATCAAATCAGCATCAACTTGAGCACCGAGTTGATCGATACGCAGCCAGTCCGCATCGCTATAGGGGAAGGTCACACGGGGATCTTCATGAATGCGCGTCACCGTCATGCGATGTTGAAATTCCACCTGACTCACATCGCTTAACCCTGTGACTGGCGCTGCGGAAGAGGGAACGGCAGTACATGCCAAGGGAATATGCCCTTCACCCGTCAACATGCCAGAGGTAGGGTCTAATCCTATCCAACCAGCACCAGGGATATACACCTCCGTCCAGGCATGCAAATCAGTGAAATCCACCTCGGTACCACTAGGCCCATCCAGCGATTTCACATCCGCTTTTAACTGAATTAAATACCCTGACACAAAGCGTGCAGCCAACCCAAAACGCCGCAAAATATGTACCAGCAACCAGGCGCTATCACGGCAAGATCCTGAAGCAATCCGTAAGGTTTCTTCTGGCAATTGCACACCTGGTTCCATACGCACCAAATAAGTCACATGACGCTGTAAACGTTGATTTAACGCAACCAAAAAATCAATGGTGCTGATGTCTTTCTGCATCAATTCACGTCGTGCGTTGATCATCCATTCATCTAGCAAAGGCGTTGCTGGTTCTGCTTTAGCAATATCAATAGCAACATCGGTTTTTAAATAAGGCCCAAGCTCAAAAGTTAACTGATCAGTATAGTGAAACGGAAATTTCTCCGCATATTGCTCAACAAAGAAATCAAATGGGTTAATCACCGTCATATCAGCAATCAAATCCACCGTGAAATCCAGCTGGCGCGTTTTTTCAGGAAACACAGCCCGCGCAATGTAATTGCCATAAGGATCTTGTTGCCAATTAATAAAATGTTTTGCTGGTTGAATCGACAGCGAATAAGACAAAATCGGCGTACGTGCATGCGCAGCAGGGCGCAGACGGATTTCATGCGGTGACAGATTCACTAACCTGTCGTATTGATAACTAGTTTGATGATGCAGCGCGACTCTGATTGCCATAAGGTGCCTTCCGGTTAAAGGAAGTGCGCATTATAGGGTCTTGTTGTGGGATTGGGAGCGATTTGAGTTGCGGCGGGAACGAGTACATAGAGGTTAGCCTCCGTCGTTCCCACGGGTTTAGACGGGAATCCAGAGTCTTTCCTTTTTTACAGCTAAAAGCTACTGGATCCCCGACTAAAGCACTCGGGGACGACGGTTTTAAGTTTCTCCGCTATGGATAAACCCCACCCATTTTCTTAATATTCAATTTCTTCTGAATTTCCGGCATCAGTGCAAAAGCGGCTTGTTCGCCAGCAAGAATGGCCGTGTTGCGGCCATTGAAATCATTGCCTTTCATATGCCCCAAATTGGGTTGAATCACGATATCGGCTTGTTGCAACTCATGATGGTTGAGGCGTTGTCCCATGATAGAAAAAGTTTGTAATAGTGTATCGATGGAGCTGGAGGCTGCTTGTGTGTCTAGTTGCGATGAAATGTTGATGGCTATGATGAAATTTGCACCCATGTCACGGGCAAATTTGACTGGTACGGGCGATACCAGGCCGCCGTCGACATAAGTGCGATCACCGATTTTGACTGGTTGAAAAACACCAGGAACAGCGGAGGAGGCGCGTACTGCTAAGCCGGTGTTGCCTCTTTGGAATAGGATAGGCTGACCATTACTCATATCTGTTGCGACGACGCCGAAAGGGATTTTGAGTTTCTCAAGCGGTACATTGTTCACGGTTTTGTTGACGTAATTTTGCAAGGCTTCGCCCTTGAGCACGCCGGATACCTTTGACAAGAAGGGCAGTGTCCAATCCGCAATTGTGCTTTCATCCATTGCCAGTGCCAGTTTTTGCAGCGCAAAGCCATTATTTCCTGCCGCGTAGAGTGCACCGACCACGCTACCAGCACTCGTGCCAACCACGATATCGGGCACGATACCTTGTGATTCCAGTGCTTTGATGACGCCAATATGCGCAAAACCACGCGCCGCGCCGCCTCCTAGGACAAGACCTATTTTGACTTTGTTTGGTTGTGCTACAGGAGCAATGTTTTTATCGGGTGTGCTCAAACTGCTGCAGCTGCCTAAAAGGCAGGTAGCAAGTACTAAGTTGACACTATAAAAACTAAAAATGCAGGCAAAACGTTTTGAAAAAAAGGAAGCCAAAGAAGCCAAAGAATAAAAATAACGAGATAAGTACATATCAGTTTTATGTGAATTTTATGTAAATCTTTAATTTACGATTTTTTAAGATGCGAGCTTAGCGCTCATGGGGAAATGCGCAGAAAAAGTACTACCTTTGCCAGGTTGGGAACAAATATTGAGTGCAGCATGGTGGCGTAATAACACGTGCTTGACGATGGCTAAACCTAATCCGGTGCCCTTAGTTTCCCTAGAGCGACTTTTATCTACTCGATAAAAACGTTCGGTTAAGCGAGAAATATGTTCCGGACTAATGCCGATTCCATTGTCTTGGACGATAAACTGTAAACCTGCTTTATTTTGATCAGCAGTATTGACGATTTGCCATCTCAAATCAATCTTGCCGCCTTCCGGCGTATAACGCACCGCATTCGACACCAAGTTGCCAAACGCACTTCTCAACTCCTCCATACTACCGTGGATATTAGGCCCATCAATATGCAAACTAATCTCGTGTTTGCCACCAGACAAGGCTTGTGCTTCACGCAAAATTTGATCTAGCAGCTTAGGAATATCGACTTGCTCTGAACGCACTGGATAATCAATCGACTCCAAACGCGTCAAAGTCAACATATCTTCCACCAAATTTTGCATGCGCTGGCCCTGTTCAGTCATCAAAGTGAGATGATTCATCCGAGTAATTTCGTCCAAGTCGGGATGCGTTGAAGCAATTTCTAAAAAACCATTAATTACCGTTAATGGTGTACGCAACTCATGCGATGCATTGGCGATAAAATCCCGCCGCATCATTTCGATTTGCTTGGCCTCAGTCACATCGTGCGTGACCAAAATTTGACGCCGATTTTCAAATGGAATGATTTGCACAATCAGTGTACGTTCTCGCAACGCCAAAGTGCATGATTCTTTATAATCGCCCGTGGTAATGTACTGAATAAAATCAGGATGTCGAACCACGTTGGTCACGCGCATGTTTTGATCTTTTTCCAGTTTGATACCCAAATGTTTTTCAGCTGCAGGATTGCACCATTCCAAACATAAAAGCGTATCCATAATCACTACGCCATCTGGTAACAAATGCATCGCCTGACGAAAGCGCGCTAGCCATTCACTGAGCTCAGCTTGATTTTTTCCATCATCACGACGCAGGCGATACAAGCTGGAAAAAACAGGCGTCCACGCACCCCACCCATTCGGTAAACGCGTGCTTCCTGGATGTTTCAGCCATGCATCTAATTTGTATAGATAAGAGAGTTGTTGAATGACTATGAATAATAAAATAGCCAACGCAACGCTTAATCCCGCTCTTGGCCCGATGAAAAAATAGGTCAAACCAGCACTAAATAAAATACAAATAAAACGTATGAGTGGGGGCAGCCAAAAAGAAAGAGATGATAAAGACGATAAAAAAATCTTCATGATTTTTTAAGCGTCCTCACGATGATTCGAGGATTGTTTGGTAGATAACATATATCCCATACTACGCACGGTTTTGATCAAATAGTCCGCTTTACCAAGTGCTTTGCGTAAGCGCAAAACATGTACATCGACAGTGCGCTCTTCAATCACTGCGTAATCTCCCCAGACTTTGTCGAGTAACTGATTGCGCGAAAACACTTTTTCCTGATGTGCTAGAAAAAATTTTAAGAGTTTGAATTCTGCATGACCAATTTCAATTTTTTGATCATGTACGGTAACTGAACCATTGGTCGGATCCAAGGTGACGGCATCTGCTGTCATGCAATTTTCTGTGTGTTCTGGGCTTTTGCGTCTCAATAAAGCTTTGATGCGTGCACTTAGTTCACGCGGTGAAAAGGGCTTACTGACATAATCATCGGCGCCATTATCAAGGCCGGCGATTTTGTCTTCCTCCATGCTTTTTGCCGTCAACATAATGACAGGTAATTTTTTAAAATGCCGATCTGCTCGTATGCGTGATAACAGATGCAGCCCAGTTTGGTCTGGCAGCATCCAATCTAACAAAATCAAATCTGGTGTGCGATTTTGTAGAAACTCCCAAGCTCTGGCAACAGTATCAACAGCGCATACATCCCAAGAGGCTGCTTGAAAAGAAAAAGTCAGTAATTCGACGATAGCAGGTTCATCTTCAACAATTAAGATCGTAGTTTTATCTAAGCCCATATATCGTTATGTATTTGTTAATTTATGGTCGATCTAATTGAGTAGTAGCATAATCGGTATGCCGAATGTCTTTTCCACGTACGACATAAATTACGTATTCCGCAATATTTTTAGCATGATCACCAATACGCTCAATCGCTTTAGCAATCCACAAAGTATCAAGGGCAGTAGAGATAGTGCGTGGATCTTCCATCATAAAAGTAATCAAGTTACGCATGATGGAACGAAATTCGTGGTCAATGATGGCATCCTGTGCAATCAAATTGATTGCTTGTTTTTCATCTAAGCGAGCAAATGCATCCAAAGCATCATGCAACATATTGGTCGCACTATCAGCAATCACGCGTATGGTTTCATAATGATTATTAATAGTCGTACTACGGTTATGCATATTCATTACTGTACGCGCAATTTTAGTTGCTTCATCGCCAATACGTTCCAAATCAATAATGATTTTGATACTCGCCATGACCGTACGCAAATCATTAGCGGCAGGTTGACGTCGTACGATTAAATGATTGCAAGCATCATCTAATACGACTTCAAGTTGATTGACTGCTTCATCACCTTTGACAACTTGTTCAGCACGTGCCACATCAGCATTACGGAAACTGGCAATTGCATCGAGAAATTGTGTTTCCACCAATCCGCCCATAGACAACACTTTGGATCGTATAGTTTCAAGATCCATATCATATTGTTTTGATAAATGTTCACCTGACATAATGTTTCTCCGTATCGATCACTAAAGTACTAGGGTAATAAAGTACCGAGGTATTGAGATCAATATTAATAATATGAATAATATTAAATGCAAAAATTGCAATTTTTAGCCAAAGCGCCCAGTAATGTAGTCTTGGGTGTCGTTTTTGGTGGGATTCATAAAAATTTGATCCGTTTCACCAAATTCCACTAATTCGCCTAAATACATATACGCCGTGTAATCCGAGCAACGTGCAGCTTGTTGCATGTTATGAGTCACAATCGTGATGGTGTAATCTTTTTTTAGCTCACTAATGAGCTCTTCGATTTTGGCAGTTGATATAGGATCTAATGCGGAAGTCGGCTCATCTAGTAGTAAGACATCCGGCTTTACCGCCACACCACGAGCGATGCACAAGCGTTGTTGTTGACCACCAGACAAGCTTAAGCCACTTTTGTTTAACTTATCTTTTACTTCATCCCACAACGCTCCTTTTTTGAGCGCCCATTCCACGCGCTCATCCATCTCCGCTCTTGGCAGATTTTCATAGAGTTTGACACCGAAAGCAATGTTGTCATAGACAGACATGGGGAATGGAGTAGGCTTTTGAAATACCATGCCTATCTTGGCACGCAATATATTGAGATCTTGTCCTGGTGCTAAGATATTGCAACCTTGATACATGATGTTGCCTTCCGCACGTTGACCTGGATACAAGTCATACATGCGGTTAAGCGTACGTAACAAGGTCGACTTGCCGCAACCTGATGGTCCAATGAAAGCAGTGACTTGCTTGTCATGGATATTCATATTGATGTTTTTTAAACTTTGCGTGTTCCCATAAAAGAAATTCAACCCAGAAATTTCTATCGTGGTTTTAGGGCTAGAGGCATTGTTGATATCGCTTATGCTGTCCATGGCATTCCTAATGATTCTTAATAACAGTGTTTTAGTTTTAATCTTAATGCGGCGTTTTTTGGCGGAACAAAGTGCGGGAAAGTATGTTCAAAGTGAGTACGCTAAAGGTAATCAACAAGGCACCACCCCAAGCCAAAGAGCGCCAGTTGTCATATGGACTCATGGCGAATTGATAAATGACGACTGGCAGATTAGCAATCGGCATATTCATATTGGTACTGAAGAATTGATTGTTTAATGCAGTAAAGAGCAGTGGGGCAGTTTCACCTGAAATTCTAGCTAAAGCCAACAATGCACCAGTGACCACACCTGCTTTGACTGCACGCAAACGTATCATAGTGGCGACTTTCCAGCGTGGTGCACCAAGAGCAAAAGCAGCTTCCAATAAATTTTTAGGCACCAGTTTCAACATATTGTCAGTAGTGCGTACAACGACAGGAATTGCAATTAAAGAAATCGCAAACGTACCCGCCCAACCCGAAAAATGTTTAAGGTTGGCAACATAAATCGCGTAAACAAATAAGCCAATTACAATTGATGGTGCAGACAGCATGATGTCGATGACAAAGCGGGTGACCTGCGCAAACCAGTTTTTTTCGCCGTATTCAGCCAGATAAATACCTGCCAAAATGCCAATAGGAGTACTGATGGCTGTTGCTAAACCAACTAGCATCACACTACCGACAATCGCATTCAATAAACCACCGCCATCATTGCCAGGTGCTGGTGTGGATTGTGTAAACATGGACAAACTAATAGCGCCGAACCCCTTCATCAGCAAGGTTGCCAAAATCCATAGCAGGAAGAAAAGCCCAACCAACATGGCTAAAAAAGAAAGCGTGATGCCTATTTTGTGCCTGCGTAAACGTTTACGATAAATGACATTCTGACTAATTGCGGGTAGGGAAAACTCGTTCATTTTTTACCTTCCTTGCGGGACATGCTCATCAACATGAGTTTTGCCACTGACAAAACGATGAAAGTAATCGCAAATAAGATCAAACCAAGTGCGAATAAAGAAGAAATATGCAGCTTGGATTCGGCTTCTGCAAATTCATTCGCCAAAGTAGAAGCAATACTGTTGCCGGCTGAGAATAAAGACCAGGACAACTTGTTAGAATTACCAATCACAAAAGTCACTGCCATGGTTTCACCCAAAGCACGCCCCAAGCCCAACATGACGCCACCAACTACACCGGTTTTGGTGTAAGGCAAGACAATTTTACGTACCACTTCCCACTTGGTACAACCTAAGCCATAAGCAGATTCTTTCAGTATGGCAGGAACAACTTCAAATACATCTCTCATGACGGAAGCGATGAAGGGAATAATCATCACAGCCAAAATTAAACCTGCTGTGAGTATGCCTATCCCCATCATGGGGCCGCTAAAAAGCGCGCCGATTATAGGAAAATGACCCAAAGTATTTTGAAGAACGGGCTGTATGTGGTCAGCAAAGAAGGGGGCAAAAATAAACAATCCCCACATGCCATAAATAATGCTGGGCACGCCGGCTAATAACTCAACGGCTGTTCCCATAGGACGACGTAACCACACTGGGCAAATTTCGGTAAGAAATAAGGCAATCCCAAAACTGACTGGGAAAGCAATCAAAAGGGCAATAAAAGAGGTGGCAAGGGTGCCGACAATGGCAATTAATGCACCATATTGGTCATTAACAGGATCCCATTCAATCGTAGTGATAAATCCGAGACCGAATTTCTCAAATGCAGGCCGGGCACCAATCAGAAGGGAAATAATGATGCCAATTAAAACTAAAGTGACGCTGAGCGCAAACGCTAGCGTCACTTTATGAAAGAAAAAATCTTGCAGTCGCTGTCGACGCATGGTGGCAAGCAACATTTTATTTTCCAATGTGGAAGTATCAATACGATTATGGGATGTTGCCATCACAGCATCACTGACAGGAGAAGACGAATAAGGATTTGTGCTCATTGCTTGTGCGAATTAAATACGGGCGAAAGTGAATTGTGTCACATCGCCCGCGCTTAGAATAATCAATGAGGCAGAATCTTACCAAATTGTTTTGCCTGCGTTATCTTTTAATTGTGTTTTCCAGGAACTTTGTACAAGTTTTACTACTTCTGCTGGGAGGGGAACATAATCCAGCTCAGTTGCCATTGTCCCCCCGTTTTTGTAGGCCCAATCAAAAAATTTCAACACTTCTTTGCCTTTAGCCGCATCATCTTGCGCTGCATGCATCAAGATGAAAGAAGCCCCAGTAATAGGCCAGCTAAGCTTACCCTCTTGATCGGTTAACACAACAGAAAAATCTACTGATTTAACCGCATTATCTTTTGCGTCTTTTGCTACCCAATGTGCGTTAGCCGCTGAAGCTTTGAAATTTTCATCATCTGGGCTGACAAATTGACCATCACGATTTTTCAGCTGCGTGTATTGCATCTTGTTCTTTTTTGCATAGGCATATTCAACATAACCAATGCTACCTTTGAGGCGTTGAACATACGCTGCTACGCCTTCGTTACCTTTACCGCCCACGCCAGCTGGCCACTTAACAGTCGTGCCTGCACCAACTGTTTTGCCAAATTCAGGGTTGGTTTTGGACAAATAATCGGTAAACAAGAAAGAAGTACCAGAACCGTCTGCGCGATGTACAACCGTGATGAGATCTGCAGGCAATTTTAATTTTGGATTGAGTGAAGTGATTTCAGCTGCATTCCATTTGGTGATTTTGCCCAAATAAATGTCGGCAACAACTTGACCGGTCAATTTCAATTCACCCGGTTTGATACCTTCCAAATTTACAACAGGGACTACGCCACCGATAATGGCAGGGAATTGCACTAAGCCTTCTTTTTTCAATTCATCAGCTTTCAATGGCATATCGGAAGCACCGAAATCAACAGTCTTAGCCTTGATTTGCTTAATCCCACCGCCAGAACCGATCGATTGATAATTCAAGCCATTACCCGTCGCTTTTTTGTAAGCCTCTGCCCATTTTGCATAAATCGGATAAGGAAAAGTGGCGCCCGCGCCGGTCATGTCTGCTGCTAATGCAGAAGCGGAAGAAAACATCAATACAGTTGTTGTTGCTGCTGCCTTTACTACCAGAAATTTAAAAAATGGCTGAATGCCCATGCCTGCTCCTAGTGATTGAAAAATGCGATGTTAATTCAAGTTAAAAATAAACGGATGAACTATAGTTGGGAATTGTGACAGGTTTATGACATCGAAAAAAACAAACGTTATAAAATTGCAAAAATATAAAAATACAAACTAATTAAGCAATTTAAATAATTTAAGCAATTCAATTAATTCCCAATGAAATCAAATCATTACCCACCAAGGCGTATCTGTGTAGCCCCCATGATGGATTGGACTGACCGTCATTGTCGCATCTTTCATCGTCAAATTACTCGCCATACATGGCTATATACAGAAATGGTGACAACGGGCGCACTAATCCACGGCGATGTAGCACGCCATCTGGACTTCAATCAGGAAGAGCATCCAGTCGCATTGCAGTTAGGTGGTAGTGATCCTGGCGATTTGGCGAAAAGCGCAAAGCTGGGGGAAGAGTGGGGCTATAACGAGATTAATTTGAATTGCGGTTGCCCATCAGAACGCGTGCAAAAAGGTGCGTTCGGTGCTTGCCTGATGGCAGAGCCTAATTTGGTAGCTGATTGCGTGAAAGCGATGTGCGATGTGGTGTCGATACCAGTGACAGTCAAACACAGAATAGGGATTGATCAAATTGAAACGTATGGTTTTGTGCGCGATTTCGTTGGTGTGATTGCGGATGCTGGTTGCAAAACTTTTATCGTGCATGCGCGCAACGCAATTTTAAAAGGCTTGAGTCCTAAAGAAAATCGTGAAATACCAGTTTTGAAATACGATTTTGTGTATCAGCTCAAACGTGAGTTTCCAGATTTGGAAATCATTATTAACGGTGCTATCAAAACAGAGGCTGAAATTGATCTGCATTTACAGCGTGTCGACGGTGTGATGCTCGGGCGTGTTGCGTACCATGATCCATATTTGATGGCGGGTTTTGATGCACGTTATTACGCGGATTTTGAAACACCACAACCAGTGAAGTCACGTAAGCAAATACTGGAAGCCATGATTCCCTATATACAACAACAATTAGCCTTGTATGGCAAAAATGGTAGCAATCATCCCAATGGTGGTGGATTGAAGCTCAATAGCATTACTCGCCATATGTTGGGCTTAGCTACTGGTATGAATGGCGCACGTATATTTCGTCAAACTTTGTCCGATAGCAAAAAACTGGCAGCAGGTGATCCAGCATTATTGCTGGAAGCGTTGGCATTGGCAGGGATCAATTAAAAAATAGGTAGTAAAAACTAGGTGGTAGCGTTTTGAATAGTAATAGTGATTGGTGGCATCAGGCTTGGCGCTTTTTCTGTATAATCTCGTTTTGCGCCTATAGGAATTATCATGCGTTTACTTCAAAAAGCACTCACTTTCGATGATGTGTTGTTGGTTCCAGCTTATTCGAATATCCTCCCTAAAGATACCTCCCTTAAAACTCGCCTGACACGCAATATTGAGTTGAATATTCCCTTACTGTCCGCAGCCATGGACACCGTAACAGAAGCGCGGCTTGCGATTGCTATGGCGCAAGAAGGCGGGATAGGGATCATCCACAAAAACTTAACGCCCAAAGAACAGGCGCGTGAGGTTGCTAAGGTCAAGCGTTTTGAATCGGGCGTGTTGCGTGATCCAATTACCATTCCTCCTTCCATGAAAATCCGAGACGTGCTGGCATTGACTGCGCAGTACGGCATCAGTGGTTTTCCTGTAGTCGAAGGCAAGCAAGTCGTTGGCATCATCACTAATCGTGATTTACGTTTCGAAGAAGAGCTTGATGCTGAAGTGCGCGCCAAAATGACGCCACGTGAGAAGCTGATCTTTGTTAAAGAAGGTGCGGATTTGGCAGAAGCCAAGCGCCTAATGAACAAACATCGCTTGGAGCGCGTATTGGTCGTTAATGATGCGTTTGAATTACGCGGTTTAATCACCGTCAAAGACATCCAAAAATCGACCGAGCATCCTTTTGCGTCAAAAGATAGCTACGGTAAGTTGTTAGTTGGCGCAGCCGTTGGTGTTGGTGCTGATAATGATGAACGGATTGATTTGTTGGTTAAAGCCGGTGTGGATGTGTTAGTCGTTGATACTGCGCATGGTCATTCGCAAGGAATTTTGGATCGTGTGAAATGGATTAAAACCCATTATCCGCAAGTAGATGTCGTTGGTGGCAACATTGCTACTGTCGCTGCTGCAAAAGCATTGGTTGATTATGGTGCCGATGCGGTAAAAGTTGGCATCGGCCCAGGTTCGATTTGCACCACCCGAATTGTTGCTGGTGTGGGTGTTCCTCAAATTACAGCTATTTCAAATGTGGCAGAGGCCTTAAAGGGTACGGGTGTGCCTTGTATCGCGGATGGCGGTGTTCGTTTTTCAGGTGATATTTCTAAAGCATTAGCAGCAGGGGCTTCCAGCGTGATGATGGGCAGTATGTTTGCCGGCACGGAAGAAGCACCTGGCGAAGTGATTTTGTTCCAAGGCCGTAGCTACAAATCCTATCGTGGAATGGGCAGCTTAGGCGCGATGGCAGATGGTTCGGCTGATCGTTATTTCCAGGATGCGGAAAGTAAATCAGAAAAATTCGTGCCAGAAGGCATAGAAGGGCGCGTTCCTTACAAAGGCAGCGTGTTGGCGATCTTGTATCAATTGGTCGGTGGCGTGCGACAATCGCTAGGTTATTGCGGTTGCGCCACCATTGATGAATTGCACGCAAAAGCGGAATTCGTTGAAATCACTTCCGCCGGCATGCGCGAATCGCATGTACATGACGTACAAATCACAAAAGAAGCGCCTAATTACCGCGCCGAGTAATCAGTATTAGTAGCAATACATCCATAACACGTGTTATTTGTCATATTGGCCATGTTTCCTCTATGACGTGTATCACGTGTTATGTTTTTTATGTATCCAATTTAATCCTATCTCATCATGCCTTCTAAAATTCTTATCCTCGATTTCGGTTCCCAGTTCACCCAGCTGATTGCTCGCCGCGTGCGAGATGCGGGTGTGTTTTCTGAAGTGCATCCTTACGATGTGAGCGATGACTTTATTCGTGAATACGGCGCTGCTGGCATCATTTTGTCTGGTGGCCCAAATAGCGTGATAGAAGGCGATACACCACGCGTGCCAGAAGCCGTCTTTACTTTAGGCGTACCCGTATTAGGTATTTGCTACGGTATGCAAGCCATGGCAGCGCAGCTTGGTGGCCATGTGGAAATCGGCGCAGTGCGAGAATTTGGCTATGCTGAAGTGCGTGAGCACGGCGAGGGTGCTTTAATCGCCGACTTGCAAGACTTTATCAGTCCAGAAGGTCACCGCATGTTAAAAGTGTGGATGAGTCACGGCGATAAAGTCCACGACATGCCACCAGGATTCAAGTTGATGGCCTCCACCGAGCATTGCCCAATTGCTGGCATGGCTGATGAAGAAAGACGTTTTTACGCCGTGCAATTCCATCCTGAAGTCACGCACACACTGCAAGGAAAAGAAATGTTGACGCGTTTTGTGACGCAAATCTGTGGCTGCGAATCCAATTGGAATATGCCCGATTACATCAGCGTCGCTGTCGAAGCCATCCGCCAACAAGTCGGTGATGATGAAGTGATCCTAGGCTTATCTGGTGGCGTGGATTCCAGCGTCGCCGCTGCCTTGATTCATCGCGCCATCGGCGATCAATTGACTTGCGTGTTTGTCGATCACGGTTTGTTGCGATTGGATGAGGGCAAGCTGACCATGGACGTATTCAGCGACAGCCTAGGTTTGAAAGTCATTCGCATTGATGCTGCTGATCAATTCATGTCACATTTAGCCGGTGTTACCGATCCAGAAGCCAAACGCAAAATTATCGGACGTGAGTTCGTCACCGTATTCCAAAGTGAAGCAGCCAAGTGCAAAAATGCCAAATGGTTGGCACAAGGTACCATCTATTCCGACGTCATTGAAAGCGCCGGAAAAGGCAAAAAAGGCCACACCATTAAAAGCCACCACAACGTTGGCGGCTTGCCAGAAACATTGAACTTGAAATTGCTAGAACCCTTACGCGAACTATTCAAAGACGAAGTCCGTGCACTAGGCGTCGCACTCGGCTTGCCATATGAAATGGTCTACCGCCACCCATTCCCAGGCCCAGGTTTAGGCGTACGCATTCTAGGCGAAGTCAAACAAGAATTCGCCGACTTACTCCGCCAAGCTGACGCGATTTTCTTGGAAGAATTAAAAAATACTCCATTCGTTCCAACCGAAGGCGCAGGCAAAGTAGGGCAAGACAACGGCATCCCCAAAAACTGGTACGAAGCCACCAGTCAAGCCTTCGCCGTCTTCCTCCCAGTCAAATCCGTCGGCGTCATGGGCGACGGCCGCACTTACGAATACGTCGTAGCCTTACGCGCCGTCCAAACCCAAGATTTCATGACTGCCCAATGGGCCCATTTACCGCATGCTTTGTTGGCAAAAGTATCCAACCGCATCATTAACGAAGTACACGGGATTAATCGGGTTGTTTATGATATTTCGGGAAAACCGCCAGCCACGATTGAGTGGGA
>CAZCIX010000038.1:0-19557 GCA_964498835.1 uncultured Burkholderiaceae bacterium
ATGCGGATGTAGCAGAGATTGAACGTTCAGCTTGCCCCACCTGTGGTTCGTGCTCCGGCATGTTTACCGCCAACTCCATGAACTGCCTCACAGAAGCACTGGGCTTGGCTTTACCCGGCAATGGCACGGTCGTGGCAACGCATTCCGACCGCAAAGAACTGTTTTTGCGTGCAGGCCGTTTAATCGTTGAACTGGCCAAACGACACTACGAACAAGATGATTACTCCATCCTGCCACGTTCGATCGCGACCAAAGCCGCATTTGAAAATGCCATGGCGCTTGATGTTTCCATGGGCGGCTCCACCAACACCGTCTTGCATTTGCTGGCAGCGGCACATGAAGCCGGCGTGGATTTCGACATGAGCGATATCGACCGCATCTCGCGCAAGGTCCCTTGCCTGTGCAAAGTCGCGCCCATGACCGACAAATTCCACATCGAAGACGTCCATCGCGCTGGTGGTATTTTTGCCATTCTGGGCGAACTGGCGCGCGCTGGTTTCTTGGACACTACCTTGCCGACCGTTCATTCCAAATCCATGGGTGAAGCCATTGCACGTTTCGACATCATGCAAAGCACGGACGCCAGCATTCGGGAATTCTTCCGCGCCGCGCCCGGCGGCGTCCCAACGCAAACGGCTTTCTCACAGTCTGAACGCTATGAAAACAATGACACTGACCGCAGCACCGGCTGCATCCGTGACCGTGCGCATGCGTATTCCCAAGATGGCGGCCTGGCTGTTTTATATGGAAATATCGCCCAAAACGGTTGCATCGTAAAAACCGCCGGCGTCGATGAAAGCATCCTCAAATTCACCGGCAAAGCACGCGTGTTTGAAAGCCAAGATGCAGCCGTCGATGCGATTCTCGGCGATGCCGTCCACGCGGGCGATGTCGTCATCATTCGTTACGAAGGCCCCAAAGGCGGCCCCGGCATGCAGGAAATGTTGTACCCAACCTCCTACATCAAGTCCAAAGGCTTAGGTAAAACCTGCGCCTTGTTCACCGACGGCCGCTTTTCCGGCGGCTCCTCCGGCTTGGTAATCGGACACGCCTCGCCAGAAGCCGCGGAAGGTGGCGCAATTGGACTGGTGGAAGAAGGCGACATGATTGACATCGACATCCCAGCCCGCACTATCGGCTTGCGCGTATCCGATGAAGAGTTGGCCTCTCGCCGTGCTGCGATGGAAGCAAAAGGTGCCAAGGCTTGGCAACCAGTCAACCGTGATCGCTTCGTATCGCAAGCTTTGCAAGCGTATGCAGCGTTGACGACGTCGGCTGATCGTGGGGCTGTTAGGGATTTGACGCAGTTGAAGCGTTGAAAACTTGGGAAGTTAAAAAACTTAAAAAGCCTAGCAATTCACAATGCTAGGCTTTTTTGATTTGATTCTATTCCACGGGAAAATTGGTTTGCCTTTGCTTCAAGTTCAATTTTCAAAACCATTCAAAAGTGCCATCAATCAAGATCTAATTTTGATTGCTGCACGGTTCTTGGCGACAATCCACGAGGCACAAATTTTTCTTGGCGCAACCAAGAAAGCCACGGCTGGAGATCGGATGGCGAGAAGCGAGCCTTGCGGTCATGCCAGTTTTGTCGTAGGTCCTTGATGATTTTTTCGTCGGTAGGCTGGACTCCGTCGATCAAAAAATCGTTCCAGACCGCGAACAACGTAGCGATGATCTCAACTTGCTCGGTAGTTTTGTCAACCAAAGCGTAAATCAGACGGTCAAACTCAGCCTTTTGATCGGAAGACATCATATCTTCAGCTTGCGCCGCAGACTCCGACAACGCTGGCAAACAGCGGTATTCCTTCTTTTTCTTCTCGCCTGCCAAAGTTTTTTCCTGGACCTCGAACCAGCGTTTGCTTTGACCTTGCTGCTCAAAATCATAAATCCAAGTATCCAGTGGCCCGGCTGCTTCACGCTCGGGCTTTAGGCCCAACTCTAAGCCCACGTGCGCTTGCGCCAAGTACATCACTTTGGCGGCAGCGGTTCGTCCGAAATATTGGGCATTAGCGAGTTTTTTAATCGCATAACAGCCAATGGCAGCCCGGTAGGTGGTCAGGTCAATGACTTGGGCCTTTGAAAGCGCTGCAGGCTGGGGAGCGTTCTTTATGTTGCCTTGTGATTGCATATGAATCAGTGCACTCAGCAATTCGGCCTGCTTATTGGTGTTGGCATCAATCTGCTGCTCTAGTGAGTCGCACAGAGCCATCAGTTCGTCGATTTTTGCAACGATACGGTGTTGCTCTTTGCGAGGAGGAACGGCAATAACCAAGAGATATGCTTCATTTCTATTTAGCCCCGGCTTAATTCCCTTACCAAGAGAGTCAAGCCGTAGGGTATGAAGCAATCTGAAACAAAACGTTAGATTAATTTCTTTTGGCGGAATGCAATAGTAGGCAACATCCGTTACGCAACACCCGTCTGCTAAACAGAGATTGAGAGCTCCCGCCGAACCTTTTCTTCCAATAACGATGCATTGAGTATTAACAAAAGCCTTATTGTGAGTGCCAACAATTCCATTGGAACCATAAACAGGAAATTCGCCAGAGTTTGTTCTTTTCCTCTCTGGCAGATTGTCTCCATACTCAAAATCTAGAATATTACCCAGCCTCACCCACTCCCACCCCTGCGGCAACGCATAAGGTTTTTCCTCTTCCATCACTGTTGGCAAAGGCTTTGGTTTCTTGATCTTGCCTTCCTTAACCAACCGCTGTTTCTCGGCTTCAATTTCTTTCAGCAATTCGCTGGCTGGCTGATCGTTCGGGTCTTGCGGGACAAGCTTCCCCATCACCGCCAATTGCAGGATAGCCTTGCGCAGTTCAGCAACATTTTCCTTGACGGTGTAAAGCTCACCAAAGTGCTCGGCAAGAAAAGCTTGAGCACGCTGGTGCTGCCCAGGCTCAGCGATGTTCAACAATTGCTTGATGGCAGCGGTATGAACGGTTAGGCGCGCTCCCTGCTGTGTAGTACGTAGTTTTTCCAGCTCATCGCAACGCGCCATCAGTTCGTCTATTTTTGCAACGATACGGTGTTGCTCTTCCAGAGGCGGTAGTGGAAATAGAAAATTTAACAAATCATCTTGACGGATTCCCTGCACCGTCATTCCTGAACCAATAATATTGTAGTTCTTGTACTTGTTAAAAAAGTACATCCGGTCAATATGCGTCGATATGCTTAGTGCTTTAAGGTCTTGGTTAATTGCAGTGTCAATACGATTTATGGCTATTTTTCCAAGTCCCATTCTCGTACAGACGATAATCTGACCTTTAGGAATAACATTAGTGCTGCTGGTAGCCACAGCAGCTTCTGTAATGGAATCTATTGTCGAATCCAAATATGTCTCGACATTTAAATCTTTGACACTTGCCCAAGGAATTTCCCCTTCCCAAAAAGCAGGGTTATTTTTACTTGGTGTTCCTCCACCGGTAATTGCTAATACAACGGCCCCAAGCCTCACCCACGCCCACCCCTGCGGCAATGCATAAGGTGTTTCTTCTTCCATCACCAGCGGCAATGGCTTGGGTTTTTTGATCTTCCCTTTATTAACCAATTGCTGTTTTTCAGCTTCGATCTCCAAGAGCAATTCGCTGGCGGGTTGATCGTTCGGGTCTTGCGGCACCAGCCTGCCCTGCATGGCCAGCGTCAAAATCAGCTCGCGCAATTTCTTGATGCCGTTGGGTGCGGCGAAGGCGGTGTCGAAGTGCTTTTCCAGTAGTTCGGCGGTGTGCTTATTCATGCTCGCCTCCCAGTTCACGTTCGATCTGTTCGATGCTGGGCAGGCTGGTTTGTAATTCTTCCGGTAGGGATTCCAATAATTTGTATTCGGCAATTCCCATAGGCTGAGACTTATCGCCTAGGGCATATTCGGCCACCACCTTGTTCTTGCTCTTGCACAGTAACAGACCGATGGTGGGATTATCCTGCTCGCTCTTTACCTGACGATCCACGGCAGTGAGGTAGAAGCCAAGCTGCCCAAGATGTTCAGGTTTGAATTTGCCACCCTTGAGTTCGATCACCACGTAGCAACGCAGTTTGAGATGGTAGAACAGTAGATCGATGAAAAACTCGTCACCTCCCACATCTAGCAGTACTTGCCGGCCGACAAAGGCGAAACCCGCACCCAACTCCAGTAGAAATTCGGTGACGTGCCTGACCAGCGCGTTTTCGATTTCTCTTTCCTGCGCTTGATCAGTCAGGCCAAGGAAGTCGAAGCGATAAGGATCTTTCAGTGATTCCCGAGCAAGGTCAGATTGTGGCGCGGGCAAATGCGCCTCAAAATTAGTGACCGCCCGGCCGCTGCGTTCCAGCAGACGCGTTTCTATTTGCATCACCAACACATTGCGCGACCAGTTGTGTTCAATGGCTTTGGCCGCGTACCACTTGCGTGTTTCCGGGCCAGGCAATTTGTCCAGTAAGGCCAGTTGGTGATACCACGGCAATTGTGCAAGCACCTCTTGCACAAATGACGCATCCGGCCATGCTTCGGCGAAGGCACGCATGTATTTGAGGTTACGTGGGGAAAACCCCTTCATGTCTGGAAAGGCGATGCGCAAGTCGTGTGCCAGCCGCTCAATGACCTTAGCCCCCCAACCTTGCTCGACCTGCCGTTGCAAAATGTCACAACCGATCTGCCAGTAAAGCAATACTAGTTCACGGTTGATGGCCAACGCGGCCCGTTGCTGCGCACTATGAATGCGGCTCTTCAGCTCACCCAACCAGTTGGCGTAGCCTTCCGGGGCTGAAACGAGGGAAACGGGTTTATCGCTCATACCTTCTCCCCGCTAGTAGCCTTGAGCGCAGCCAGCAGTTCGGTTTTCAATGCCTGTTGAGCAACCTGCAATTGACGACTGATGTCCTGATATTCGGCCATTAGTTCGTCCGGATCACCAAGTTCGACAGCCACTTCGTGCGGATTTTTACAATCCAGGTTGTAGTTACGAGCAGCAAGATCCTTCGCTGAGATTTTCCAAGCATGCTCCGTAGTCTTGCGTCCCTTACGTTGTGGCCCACCCCACCAGGCTTTCTCATGGTCGAATTCTTCAATGGTCAGTGGCTTGGAACGAGAATAGCTTTTATAACCTTCAGGGTAAGGATGCTCGAAGAACCATACATCCTGTGTGGGCTTACCTTTTTCGAAGAACAGAATATTAGTAGCAATGCTGGTGTAGGGAGCAAACACACCTTTGGGCAGACGCACGATGGTATGCAAGTTGAATTCTTCAAGTAATTCGCGCTTAAGTGTGGTTTTTACCCCTTCACCGAATAGAAAGCCATCCGGTAACACTACGGCGGCACGGCCCGTGTCGCGCTTGAGCAAATGCATGATCAATGCCATGAACAGATCGGCAGTCTCGCGAGTTTGGTACTTACGTGGGAAGTTGTTTTCGATGCCATCTTCTTCCATACCCCCGAAAGGCGGATTGGTGAGGATGATGTCAACACGGTCTTTTGGTCCGTAATCTTTAAGCGGACGACTAAGGGTGTTGTCGTGCCGGATATTGCTCGGCACATCAATGCCGTGCAACATCAGATTGGTCATAGCTAACATGTGGGGCAGTGGTTTTTTTTCTACCCCATGAATGCTGTCTTGTAGCGTGATGCGATCCGCCGTTGTTTTGAGCTGAGCTTTCAAATATTCAATGGTGCAGGTCAAGAAACCACCCGTACCGCATGCAGGATCTTGCACACTCTCACCCAGTTGTGGATTGAGAATGTCCACCATAAATTGGGTGACGGCGCGTGGCGTGTAGTATTCACCAGCGTTTCCTGCTGACTGAAGATCTGCCAAGATTCTTTCGTAAATGTCGTTAAACAGGTGCCGATCCGATGAAGAATTGAAATCAACATCGCTTTCAATAGCGTTGATAACCTGCCGTAGCAAGGTGCCTGATTTCATGTAATTGTAGGCATCCTCGAACACTGAACCGACGACTTTTCCGCGGGCAGACACGCCAGCGCTAGTGGCCAACTTCTTAAGCGACGGAAAGAGTTCATTATTGACAAAGTCAATCAGCTCCTCACCAGTGATGCCTTCGGCATTCTTGGCCCAGTTACTCCAACGAAAACGGCTTTGTAGTGGCGATTTATAGCCAGAGATGGTGAGTTGCCATTCCTGTTCTTTGTCGTCAAATATTTTTAGAAAAAGTAGCCAGACGATCTGGCTGATACGTTGAGCGTCACCATCAACACCAACATCTTTGCGCATGATGTCTTGGATGGTTTTTATCAGGGTACCGATGGACATGAGCAAAATTCCAATAAATGTTTGTTAGGCGTGCAACTGTGAAGAACCGTAGAGCGCTTGTTCAAGCTCATGAACGGCATGTTGGTATTGATCTAATCCACCAAAAGTGTGAATGATTTCCATGGGTGTACCAAAACTGGTGAAAGGCGCAATGGTGAGGATTTGAGTTTCTTCAATGGGGCCAACACCTTCGTCGGCGTATTTATCCAGTAAGGCCTGCAGTACGCGCTGTGCCTTTTCTCCATAGCGTACGAAATAATCGCGTTTCTTGACCTGCTCGGCACGCTCTTTGCGAGTAAGCGGTGGTTGATCCCAGGCTACATGACAGACTAGGTCAAAGGGATCAAATTCTTTGCCAGATTGACGACCGATTTCTTCTGCCAATGCCTCAAAGAACACACCTTCATTGGCCAATTCATCAATAATGGCTTGTTTCTTTTCAGCATCGTTCCAACGACGCAAGAAGTCATTAAGCGAACTGAATTCTTTGGCAAGTGCTTTACGTGTGTAGTCTTTCAGGGATTCGGTAATCAACTTGCCGTTGGCGTCGAAGTACTGCACCCGCTCAGCTACGACTTTGACCCCGACATTACTGACAATGTAACGGCGCACACTACTGCCTTCCTCACCCGGTAATGACTGTGCTATGCCGCCATGTAATGTAGGGTTATCGTAGGGTGTGGGATAGATAAGGTCATTCTCTTCTGGAGGAAGCGACGGATCATCTAAACCTGGCTCATAAATCTGCACCGGATCGCCATCGAAAGCTGGATCAGCGAAAAGCTCGGTCGCTTTTTTGAAATCAAGGATAGTGAACCAATACTTGTCAAAATCCTCGTTGATGCGCGTACCACGACCAATGATTTGCTTGAATTCTGTCATGGACTGGATGCGCTGATCCAACACAATCAGTTTGCAGGTCTGTGCATCGACACCCGTAGTCATCAGTTTCGAGGTAGTGGCAATGACTGGATACTTGGATTCCGGAAAGATAAAGTTGTCGAGTTCTGCCTTGCCTTCCTCATTATCTCCAGTAATACGCACGACATAGCGGTGATTTTGGGCCACCAAGTCGGCATTTTCGTTGACCAAAGCTTGGCGCATGCGCTCGGCATGATCGATGTTGTCGCAGAAGACAATGGTCTTGTCGAAACGGTTACTGGCTTTCAGGTATTCGCTGATCTTATGTGCCACCACTTGCGTACGCTGTTCTAATACCAGTGTTTTGTCAAAATCACGCTGGTTGTAGATGCGGTCTTCAATTTCATTACCGTGTTTATCGACCATGCCTTTATCAGGTCGCCAACCAATAAGATCTTTATCCAAATCAATGCGCACTACTTTGTACGGTGCCAAAAATCCATCGTCGATACCCTGTCGTAAGGAGTAGGTATAAATTGCCTCGCCAAAATAGTCGATGTTAGAAACTTCTTTGGTTTCTTTCGGTGTCGCGGTCAACCCGATCTGCGTGGCTGATGAAAAATATTCAAGGATTTCTCGCCACGCAGAGTCAGCCGCTGCACTGCCACGATGACATTCGTCGATGACAATCAAGTCGAAAAAATCACGGCTGAACTGCTTGTAGATGTTGCGCTCTTCTTCCGTACCGGTGACGGCCTGATAGAGCGACAGATAAATTTCATACGACTTATTTGCCTGCCGCTTCTGGATTTTGGTCATGGCAGAGCCGAATGGTTTGAAGTCGTTAGTCATGGTTTGATCGACCAGTATGTTACGGTCAGCCAAAAACAAAATCCGTTTTTTGGCTTTTGACTTCCAAAGGCGCCAAATGATCTGAAAGGCGGTATACGTCTTTCCTGTGCCTGTTGCCATGACCAATAACAGACGATTCTGGCCTCTAGCGATAGCTTCAATCGTCTTGTTAATCGCCAGTAGTTGGTAGTAACGCGGTGTTTTATTACTGCCGTCGCTGTAATAATCTTGGGCGACAAGTTCACTTTGCGTTGAATTTAGGCAAAGATGCTCCGCCCACCACTGCCACAGTAAATCCGGGCTTGGTAATTCGTGAAGAGCTAACTCACGCTCAATGACGCCATCTTTGGCAATCTTGTTGTGAAACAGAAAACCATCACCATTGCTGCTAAACACAAAAGGAACTTGCAGCATTTCGGCATAACTCAGTCCCTGCTGCATACCGTCGCCAAGCGAGTGTTTGTTGTCCTTCGCTTCAATGATCGCTATTGGTAGATTTGGTTTGTGAAACAAGACGTAATCCGCACGCTTGTTTTGAGCTCGGGTATGTAATTTGCCACGAACAATGATACGGCCTTTAGTGAGTGGGAACTCTTCGCGCACCTGCGTGGCGATATCCCACCCCGCTTGTTCAAGCGCAGGAGTAATGAATTTTGTGCAGATATCCCGTTCCGTCAGACTTTTCTTATTCATGCCGTCTCTTAGATTGATTGTCTTCTGGCATCAAACCGTGCGTTTGCGCGTAGTTCAAAATCAGCACTTCCATCATGGATGCGATGGAACGGTGCTCCTTGTCAGCCGCCATTCGCAATAGTTGTTTAATGTCTGCTGACGTACGAATGGACAGGGTTTCATCCTTTAAATGCTTCATGACGCGATCCTAGATTTCTATAAAACAAATGTGGTGCGCTCGTGGGCATAGGGTTTTGCCTTGTTGAAAACTCATTAGAAGAGATGTTGTTGTGCTGCGAATGTAATGCGTTTTACTTATTACGTCTAGACTGGTAGATCAAAGTTGCGCACATGATGGAAATATCGCCAAAAAGATTAGGAGGCGGGTTGATGACCCGCCTCCCTCTTTAGTTAATATATGTTGATACATGTTTTAGATCAATAAGTGCGCGATATAGCCAATCTAAAATACGGTCATGCCCCATGACCACGACAGCAGCTATAAATTCCTTTTTTCTACGCCAGAATTGGTACGGGATCTGATCATAGGTTTTGTGCCGGATGAATGGCTACACAGCCTGGATTATTCGACCCTGGAAAAAATCCCCGATAGTTACGTAAGCGAAGATTTTCGTCATCGCTCCGACGACGTCATCTGGCGCGTTAAGGTGGCGGATGAATGGGTATATCTGTATTTGCTGATTGAATTCCAAAGCAGCATTGATAAATACATGGCACTGCGCATGATGGTGTATCAAGGACTGCTGTATCAAGACTTGATCAAGCGTAAAGAAATATTGAAAGATGGCCGCTTGCCACCAATACTGCCGATCGTACTTTACAACGGTAATTCACGCTGGTCAGCGGCACACGATGTATTTGATTTGATTCCAACCGTGCCAGGATTGGTAGAGCAATTCAAGCCGAAACTAAAATATCTGCTGATTGATGAAAAAGCGTATACAGATAAAGATCACACACTAGGATCGTTAAAAAATCTGGTAGCAGCAGTGTTCCGAATCGAACATTCAGCAACACCAGCATCGATCTGTGAATTGTTAGGCTTACTAAACGAATGGTTAAGCGACCGCCCAGATTTACGCCGCATGTTTGCCGTGTGGATCCGGGCCACATTGATGCGCAAAGAGAAGTATCATGTCGTGTTGCCACAAATAGATGATTTACAGGAGGTAAGAATCATGTTGTCAGAACGATTAGAAGAATGGGCGCATGCTTACAAAGCTGAGGGTATGCAAAGTGGTATGCAACAAGGTATCGAAAAAGGCATGCAGCAAGGTATGCAACAAGGAGAAATTTATGCTTTGCAGCGTTTGTTAAGCAAACGTTTTGGCTTGATTTCTGAACAATATTTGACACGTATTCAATCTGCGTCTTTGGAGCAAATTGAACACTGGCTCGATCGGGTGATTGATGCACCGGATTTGGCCAGTGTGTTTGAGGATGCGGGATCCGTCGCGCATTAGAATCAAATCAAAAATTGCTTATTACAAAAAAGCCTAGCAATTCACAATGCTAGGCTTTTTTTGATCTTACTCTACAAACAGTTAGTTTATTTTTAATTACACCTTACCACCCCACATTGGCAAAAATACGTCTTTGACGTACAATAAAGCAATACTAACCATTATTGAAACCCCAACATTCCAACGACTTTGGCCTGCTTACTGGACAGAGGAAGAGCGAGCCGAATTTGCTGCTTATTTGGCACAAAGCCCAGAAGCCGGAGACGTTGTAAAAAGTTCAGGTGGTGTGCGCAAGATTAGATGGAGTCGAAAAGGCGGTGGCAAATCTGGCGGTGTACGCGTGATTTATTACAACCGACTAGCAAATGGAGAAATCGTTCTACTTTTTCTTTATGCAAAAAATGAATTCGACTCAATCGCTGGTGAAAAATTAAAGGAGTTAAAAAATGCAATCGAAAAAACCTATGGACGATGAGGCATTACGCAATTGGGAAGATTCGCGCGATATGGCGGCAGAATTGGAACAATCGATTCATGAAATGCTAGCGGGAGAAGGCAAACGCGTACCTATCTCCCAAGTAGTCGCTGCGCGTATGCAATCTGGTTTGTCACAAAGTATGTTTGCCAAACTACTAGGTGTATCCATTCGTACCTTACAAGAATGGGAACAAGGACGACGCAATCCATCTGGGGCCGCACAAACTTTGTTAACCATTGCATTGCGGCACCCGGAGATATTGCAAGAGTTGGCTGCGTGAGGCACAACTGTACTGTCTGCTAATGAACCGCCGCCGATTCCCCCTGCGCTGCGACACACCTGTATGGAGAAGATTCAATTGCTTTCAGATATTCGAAATCTTTGTACTCACCAAAAAGCTACAGAGCCGACTGACGAAAACATTGAAGAACTAATAGCAACCCGCTTTATGTTTTAGATCAATAACTGCATGCTATAGCCAATCTAGAATACGGTCATGCCCCATGACCACGACAGCAGCTATAAATTCCTTTTTTCCAACCCAGAATTGGTACGAGATCTGATCATAGGTTTTGTTCCTGATGAATGGCTACACAGCCTGGATTATTCGACGCTGGAAAAAATTCCCGATAGTTACGTCAGCGAAGATTTTCGTCATCGCTGCGATGACGTCATCTGGCGCGTCAAAGTGGCGGATGAATGGGTGTATCTGTATTTACTGATTGAATTCCAAAGCAGCATTGATAAATACATGGCGCTGCGCATGATGGTGTATCAAGGATTGCTATACCAGGACTTGATCAAGCGTAACGAGATATTGAAAGATGGTCGCTTACCACCAGTACTGCCTATCGTTCTTTACAACGGCAAGTCGCGCTGGTCAGCGGTACACGATGTGTTTGACTTGATTCCAACCGTGCCAGGTGTACTAGCTCAGACCCAATCTGACTGCATTTCTGAAAGCGATATGCGTTCCATTTAGCTACCGGAAATTTTCAAGACTAATGCTGGCAACGTGCCAACATATAAGGCGATAGCGCGCCGTATAAATGCGGGCTTTTTATATTACAAGCCAACATCAACTCTAGCGCTTCGATACTAGGGTCAAATTGCTGTATAGAATCATTTGACATCTTGGTTTCGTTTTTCGGTAGCCATGCTCCATAAGTTTTGAAAAATGCATACACCTTGGCTGCCTTGGATCCTGGTTGCCATTTATCTAGTAATCGCAGCATTTTTTTGTCGCTATCCCAATCAAAAATCCGATAGCCAGGCCTCATATGATATTGATCATGACGGTTATAGAATGCCGTGACAAAGTAATTAATATTGCTCACAACGTCATGAATGATTGCGATATCTTCACCAAATAAATAGCGATTTTGTTCCTGATATGATTTGCCACGACCAAGCCCATCTGGCTTGTCGTTAGGTACAGTTGCACCAATTCTCATCCAACCTTTAGAGCTTCCAAGATAAATGGTATTGATCGAATCTCGATCACCAGCAGCTGATATGGGTGTCGACGTATTAACGTACCAGTCACAATATCCATCGTTATTCAAATCCACACGATAAAAACTAAACCAATCAAACATTGATGAGCCATCAATTCGCTCCCAACCTTCACCATTGACGAAATGATCGCTAGGCATCGCTTTCAACACCCAATTGAACTCTTTTTTAGTTTTAGCCAATTTGTAATACCTATCCGGCAATACGTTGCCTGCTGGCATACGACATTCGGGCACCTTAGTTGTAAGTTGCATTGTTTGGCCATGGGCTGCGAAGCAGGTAGTTACCAATAAAATCCAAGTCAGATGACAAAATATTTTTTTCATAAAATTTCAGTTCAGCTTAATGGTGTCAATTCAAGGCCCTCAATGCCCTCGCCAGATTTCACGTTGTTTGGTCTAATGTTTTCAGTACAACGTAGTGAATTCCAGTCACCTTTCGTGGCGTATCCAGGAGTACCCAAAAAGTTTTTCACATATTTAAATGTGTCGTTTGTAATCAAACTTTGATACGACCTCTGCCACACACCACCGTTGTGTGCGCGTGCAACCATTGCAGCAAGATACTCTTCGGAAGCATTTGGCTGGTACTTTAATGCCAAGTTCAGATTTTTCCGAATTAGTGCATGACTCATCACTGTAAATTTGTCGGAATCACTGAAAATCCCCATCAAAAATGCCTGAACGGTGGTATCGCTCATAATCGCACTAGTCACTAAAGCTTGTTTCGCATCACCAGAAAGATCATCACCATTAGAATTCATTGGCGGTTGCGTTTTGATACGAATCATGTCTACGTAAGCACGCTCACCCAGTCCTGTTTCTGTCGTAAATTTTGTTCGGTTGGCCGCTGACAAATTAGTCCAAGATTGATTAGCTGCAGAGTAGCTAGTCGACGCAGTCGTGTTGGACCACCAATTAGCCATATTTTTAGCTTTGACCAAAGCATTAACAAGCAATTGCTTCATTGGCTGGTTCAAGCCTAATTTAGTAAGCTCATCGACCGTGAAGGTATCGTATGCAGCTAACAATTCTGAAATGAGAGTGCTAGCTATGAACTGTGAACGACCATAAGATGGCGTATAGACAGGCTCGTTAGTATTGGGTGGACCATAACTTAATTGATCACGGGGAGCGTAACATTTTGTCGTATCACAGTAATACCCAATGCCTGGGCAACCATTCACACTGCAATTGCGATTGATACGTGCAGTCTCATTAATTTCAGCAGCAGCCTCATATTTTGCTACACGACGTTGTTCGAGATTTGCATCAGCCCCATCTCCACAAGCCAAAATTCGCTGCTTGTGTGCGTTGCCCATAACTGCCGTCGTTACATTGATTGATTGTTCTTCTTTTGCAAATTTAATTTCCGGCAACAAAAGCGACCTAGCAGGACATGTTCCATTATTAAACACCTGCTGTTTATCAAGCTGGATGTAGCTAGCAATTAATGCCGTAGCATCATCGTCACTCATATTATTAATGGTGAACTGAGCAATACTAACAAGGTTATTGCCGTAGTGATCGGCAAATAAGTCTGGAATGCGATTATCACTGCTGTCCCAAGTTTCGACTGATTGTCCATTTTTCAAAAAATCACCATTTGCGTCGTACAACAATTCCGTGCCGTTTTGCGCGTATTGATTACGCTTTTGTCCCAATGCACTGCTGTTTCCACCGGACTGAATGTTATCCACGATGAATGCCCAACGTGCTTTGGTGAAACCTTGATTGGTTCCTAATGCGCTTCCATTAGCTCCAGTTGTGATAGCGAAATAACGAATACGTGCCGCCCCATCCGGATCAAAAAACAACTGCGGATTCCCCCCAGCATACGCATACGTGTCCAGCAACAATTCTGGCGGTACGTCGCTTAAAGCATCGGCAATGCCGGCTGGATCGGGGGAGATAAATTTACCGTTGCTTGGATCGTAGAAACGCGCGCCGTGGTAGTACAAACTTGTTTCTTCATCAGCATATTGGCCTATGTAGCGCAATGGTTGATGGGATTTGGGCAACACGCCTTGTTTGGCATCGCTCATGGCTGTGACTTGCCCAACTTGGTCGGTGTGCAAGTGATGAATTGTTGCGCCGAATAGCTTGGCTTTAATTTTGCTCCACCAATTGTTTTCGCTGTGATCAATTTGCGCGACTGGGCGATAGCCTAAGTAGGCGTAGCTGTGGGTGATTTTTCCTTGTGCGTCGGCTTCACCTCGCAATTGCACGCCGTCGTAGGCGAAGTACGTGATGGTGGGTTCGGCTTGGCCGTTTTGGAGGATTTTAGCGACTCGCCTGCCTCGGGCGTCGTAGAGGTAAGTGGCGTGGGTTCCTTGCGGTTGTTGTGTTTGCTGAATGTCTTGCAGGCGCCCTGCTGCGTCCCAGTTGAGATTCCAGGTTTTGGCATTGATCATCAGTTGATGCGGTAAGCCCGCTTCATCGTGCTGGCTGCCAGCTCGTGGTGATGGGGCTGCTGCATTGGTTGTTGTTAGTTGTGGTGATGATGCTGGTTCTTGCTCTGCCTTCTGCGGCCAGCTGTCGACTTTGCCATTACCATGCGTGAGGCTGGTTGCGATGTCGTGGGTGAATTTCTTTTGCCATTGGATGGCACGTACTAGCATTTTTTGGCCACCTAGCCAATTCGGTAACCAACCTTGGGTGGTGATTTGGGCGATTCGGCCTTGGTTGTCGTAGTGGTTATGGATAGTGCTGCTGGTGCCGTGTTGGTCGTTTAGTTGAATATTGCTACGCCTATCTTGGTCATCGTAGGTATAGGCTTGGGTGAAAGTGACAGGAGTGCGGCCTTTTAGCGTAATCGTTTGGATCACGTTGATTTCACGACCCGATGCATCGTATTGGGTTTGGGTGCGGCGGGTGCCGTTGGCGTCGGTAATGGTTTCGTCTACCGGTTGTTGGCCGGCATAGCGGATTTGGGTGGTGGATTCGGCTTTGTGATTGAGCGTTGAGTTTGACCAACGCTCGATTTGCTCTGGGTAGCCTTGTGCGCTGTAGCGAATGGTTTGCCGTGCGCCTCTAGCGTCGGTGGTGGCGATAATACGGTCGACAGCATCGTAAGTTGCGGTTTGCCAGCCTTGGTCTGGATTTTTGATGGCGATGACGCGACCAAAATCATCGAAGCGGCGTTCGGCTTGTTTGTGTGGGGTTTCGAATTTGATGATTTGATTTTGCGCTGCGGTGCCAATTTCTCCCCACTGGGCTTGGATTAAATGTGTGCCAGTGGGCTGTTCTGGTGTATCGGCGGTACGCGTTTTTTGGCTGACGCCAATCTGATCAGGTTCGGTGACGTGCTTGTATTGCAGCGGTGTTTCGACCGTGCGTATGCCATCGTTGCTGCGGATTTTGCTGGGGCGCAGGGCGGAATCTCGTTCCAGCACTTCGGTGATGTGGTTGCCTGGGGTGATGGTTTTAACGACTAAACCAGTTTTGGCATCGTATTCAATACGGGTGATTTGAGAAGGCAACGGGCCATTGATCTCCATCCAGCGATTGGCGGGTTGGGTTTCGTCGTACAGGCTGAGTTTGTCGGACGTGTTTGTAGGCGTGCTGGTTTCTGTGCTGTAGCGATAAGTCGTTGTGCGGGTAATCGGCGTGGCGGATTTGCCGTCAATCGCTGGCGACCAACCGCTTTGGGTGATTGCTGTTGGTTGGCCTTGGGGGTTGTAGGTGATTTTGGTAATGGATTCTTTTCCGGCTACGACGCTGGGTTGGGCGATCAAGCTGGGTTCAATGTTGCTGCCTTCATAGCCATAACGCCGCTCCCATGTTGCGACTTGGGGTTTGCCGTCTTTGTAAGCAATGTGACTGATTTTGATGGGACGTCCATCTTTGTCGCGTTCCGTTTTAGTCGTTTGCAGCGGCTTACCTGAATGATTGAGGGTGGTTTCTTCAATTAACTGACCCAGTTTGTCGTAGCTATATCGCCGATTACCTGGGCTGCAGGACGTACAACCCGGACCGACCGCTTCTAGCAGGCGATATTCCCCAGCGATGATGGCGTGTTTGTAGGTGGTTTTTTGGCCTAGGCTGTTGGTCAGGATGGTGGTGCCGCCTTCGCTTCTGTCCAAGGTGACTTTTTCTGCACCATTCGTTTTCATGCTGAGAATGGCGTTGCCATTGATGTCGTAGCCGTAGGTGGAAATCCGTTGATGGATTAACTGCTTATCGCTACCTTGGCCAGTGACGCTGATACCGGTTAAGAGCGTCGGATGGTTAGCGTCTTCGTAGTGATAGGTGCGGCTGATGCTGGAACTAGACACGCCGCGATTGGCATACGGATGTGCAAGCTGCTTGGCGTCGTAGTGCGTGGGAATGCTGACTTTGACTAAATTGGCGAGCAGGTGAATTTTGTCTATCGTCGCACCTTTGGGTAAATTGCTGCCGTAGCTATAGTTGAATCTGCCGACTGGGCTGTCGATGCTTTGTAAGCCACTATAACGATCACCTTTTTGGGTGCTTTTTTGGTCTAAATAGTTGAAACGTAAGACTCTGCCTTGCGGGTCTCTTACGCTCATTAACCAATTTTTGTGGTCGTATTGCAGGCTGACGAATTCTCCTGTGGGAGCGACGATTTGGACTAACTTGCCGTATTGGTTGAAATCCAAAATCCGCCCATTCGGCCAGCGCCATTGGTAGGTATTGCCTTGAATGTGAATCTGGCCGTAGGTCGGATTAGGACTAGCACATACGCTGGGATTGTTGGGATCCTTGGTGAAGATAATGCGCGTGCCATCAGCTTGGATGATTTGGATGGTGTTGCCAGTGACGTAGAGTTCGGTTTCGTAGGATAAACGCCAGCCACGGCCCAATATTCCCCTCGGCATGTTGGGTGTGCTGTAGGCGCTGTTGTAATGGCGGATGATTTCCAGGCCCAACACGCCGGGCAAGGCGGGCATGTCGGTTTCTTGTTGATATTTGTTACCAGTGATGATGTTGATGGGATTGCCGGCGCCAGTGCTAACCGGAACCGTGCTCATGCTGGCAGGGGCGGTCGTGCTGCAACTAGGAGGCCCGCCTTTGCTGGCGGAGCAGGAACCTTGGATCTGGGCTTGGGCAGGTGTGATGATCCCTATGCAAAACAGGGATAACACGCAGCACAAGAAGAAGCGCATTCGCATGGATCAGTAATACCCAAGGCTAATGCCATGTTGCGAAAACAAGGGTTCGACGCCCGTTCCTAGCAAATTAATCACTTGCCCGACCAGGGCCACCACTTGGGTGTTGTGGCTTTCATCCGTGGTAATCGTGGAAAGATATTTCCGCGCATTCAACGCAGCGGTGTCGCCGGAATACAGGCTGATTTCGTGTTGGGTATCTAATCCTTCAACAAACGATCTAGCAGCAGCGACTTTTTGATTGACCAAGGTTAAGTCGTCTAAACGGGCGCCGTTCAGGATGTTTAACGCCGCTCCAGCCATGGATAACACACCTTTGTCGATGGCATTGACCCAAAAAGCACGACCTTCGGCATCGGGTTCGCGGTTGAACAAGTAGTGATAAATCGCATCGACGCGGGTGCCGGAGCTGCTGTTGCTATACAACGCATTCGATTCCGCGCTGTTGCCAAAGGATTCGATCAGGCTGTCCATGGAGCGGCTAGGGTCGTTTAACACGTTGACCCACGACGTCAAACCGCCAGTGTCGGGTGGGCGGCCGAAGTAGGCTAGGTAGGCTTTGAAGGCTAACGTCGATTGGCTGTCGTCCAGAGCAGCCAGGCGGGGTAAGGTGACGCTGGTGTTTTCGCCGTAGGTTTGGGCGAGGGCTGTCGTGACGACTGTCGGTTCGTAATTGTCAAATGTGGCTTGTACCTGAGCAGGAGTAGCGATGCCGTATTCGATAGCTCTGGCGAGCGTGGTGGCGAATATTTCTCTTGTTGAAACAACAAGATAGTCATCTTGCGCAACTTGTTCATTAAATGACGTATTAAAAACGGCCCAACTAGAAAGTGCGCTATAACAGTTACGAATCAGATCAACATCAATTGTGCCTGCATAGTCCTTGATAAGAGAACCATTAGTAGTAATCGTATCGGTGTAATGGGTGAACGGATCGTTTGTGCCACCGTGAAAAAATTTAATTTCGGCGTATTGTTTTACATATAGATCACGAGCAGCAACCGCTTGATCGATAGACATTGATGTGTAATTTGTTGTATCTGACGGAGCGTCATCAGGAACAAGATAATACAACTTGTAAATGGTGCCATTGCTCAATGTATATTCATTTGTAGTGTTTAACTTAAGCAAGAAATTTCTGTCTAACTTGAATAAGTCAGTTGTACCTGGGTTGGCAACTTCATCCCTAACCATCACCACCGACGCTGATTGAAGCCATCCTAGGCCCGTTTTCCAGCCATTACGTCCATACGTATCAACGTAGTCAGCAAAAGTTTTCATATATTCTCGTTTTGAATCTCAAAAAATTAGGGAGTACAAATGGCTGTATTAATGATCCAGCATCCATCTGTCGCCCAGGCAGGATTCAAGCAATTGGTATATCCCTGACATTGCAAAGATGAGTTAATAGAACCACATGCCAAGACATTGTTGCTATACAGATTCTCAGCTACCGAGGTGGCAACGATGGCATTTTTACCTTTTGATTGACAATAAACAGCAAGATTATTTGGGTTAAACGAAAGGTATTGACCTGCTAAATCTCTAGGATACGAATAACTCGTCGTCGACTGTGAACAAACCGGTGAGCTCAAAGAAATCACGCCATTAGTACAACTGGCAAATACCGATCCGCTATTGCCATTGGTGCTCGCCACACTGTAACCCTGACCACTACTCGTCAGTTTGGTGGTGCCAGAGCAACTGACGCCGTTGGAACTCCAATACACATTTTGGCTGCTGCAATTGGCAGCGGGTAAGGTGCAAGAACCGGTGACGAATGACCATCCGCCATTGCTGCACGAATAATTCGCATAACCGCTGCCGTAGGTCATGGACAACGACTGGGTATTGCCTGAAGTCGTGCCGACTAAAGTCCCCTGACAACCTGCGCCAAAGGTGACTGACATCGTACTGCAACTGGCTGCTGGTGTTCCTGTGCCGCTAATGGTGGTCCAAATACCACCAATACAGGAAATCACTGAACCAGTGCTGATACGTGCCTGCATACCATTCGGCGAACAACTATTGCCAGCCGTCACCACACCATTCAACTGCATCATATTAGCGCTGACATTGCCACTGTTGGACAAACTGCCGGTATTGTTGATGCCATTCATATTCGCCTGACCAGTGACGCCCAAGGTGCCGCCAATTGTGGCGTTACCGGTATTGGCGAGGTTGCCATTGTTGCTGATGCCATTCGTGTTGGTCTGACCAGTGACACCCAATGTTCCACCCACCGTGGCATTGCCGTTATTGGTCCACGTGCCTGAGTTAATGATGTTGCCAGTATTTCCTATGCCATTAGTATTGG
>CAZCIX010000039.1:0-19231 GCA_964498835.1 uncultured Burkholderiaceae bacterium
TGGATCAGTGCCAAATTTGCCATTGCTAATTGCCAGTGCAATCGTTTGTTGCGCTTCTGTATCCGTAAAAATTGTCAGATTCTGAGCGACTACTTGGAGTACTGCTGGATTCGTGTGAAGTTTGCCATTTTGAATTGCAGTCGCAATCGTTTGTTGCGCTGTTGGATCGGTAAATACCGTTAGATTCTGCGCGACTGTCTTGAGTACATTTGGGTCAGTGCCAAATTTGCCATTGCCAATTGCCAGTGCAATCGTTCGTTGCGCTTCTGTATCCGTAAAAATTGTCAGGTTCTGAGCGACTACTTGGAGTACGGCTGGCTTAGTGCCAAATCTGCCATTGTCAATTGCCAGTGCAATCGTTTGTTGCGCTTTTTGATTGGTAAAAATGGCCAGATTCTGAGCGACTGTCTTGAGTACATTTGGGTCAGTGCCAAATGTGCCATTGCTAATTGCCAGTGCAATCTCTTTTTGCTCTTTTTGATTGGTAAAAATGGCCAGATTCTGAGCGACTGTCTTGAGTACATTTGGGTCAGTGCCAAATTTGCCATTGCCAATTGCCAGTGCAATCGTTCGTTGCGCTTCTGTATCCGTAAAAATTGTCAGGTTCTGAGCGACTACTTGGAGTACGGCTGGCTTAGTGCCAAATCTGCCATTGTCAATTGCCAGTGCAATCGTTTGTTGCGCTTTTTGATTGGTAAAAATGGCCAGATTCTGAGCGACTGTCTTGAGTACATTTGGGTCAGTGCCAAATGTGCCATTGCTAATTGCCAGTGCAATCGTTTGTTGCGCTTCCGGATTGGTAAAGATCGTCAGATTCTGAGCGACTGCCTGAAGTACGGCTGAACCATTGTCAAATTTGTCCCGATATGCCAGGCGTAAGGCTGAATCAGTACCAAATGTGCGATGATAAATTGCATTCGCAATCGTTTGTTGTGCTTGCGAATCATTAGAGATCGTGAAATGTCGCGTGACTGCCTGGCGTACTGCTGGGTCAGTGCCAAATCTGCCAGCCCAATTTGTCAAAGCAATCCAGTATCGCGCTCCTGGATCGGTAAAGATCGTCAGATTTTGAGCGACTGCCTGAAGTACGGCTGGATTAGTGCTAAATCTACCAACCCAATTTGCCAAGGCAATCCAGTATTGCGCTCCTTCATCGGTAAATCTTGTCAGATTTTGTGCAACTGCCTCAAGTACAACTGGATTAGTACCAAATTTGCCATCATAAATTGTCCGTGCAATCCAGTATTGCGCTCCTTCATCGGTAAATCTTGTCAGATTTTGCGCAACTGCCTCAAGCACAATTGGATTAGTACCAAATTTGCCATCATAAATTGCCTCCGCAATCGTTAGTTGCGCTTGCGGATTGGTAAAGATCGCCAGATTCTGAGCGATTGCCAGGCGTACGGCTGGATCAGTGCTAAATTTGTCATCTTTAATTGCTTCCGCAATCGTTCGTTGCGCTTGCGGATTGGTAAAGATCGTCAAATGTTGCGTGACTACCTGGCGTGCAGATGGATCAGTGCCAAATCTACCACGCCAATTTGCCAGGGCAATCCAGTATTGCGCTAAGGGATCGGTAAAGATTGCCAGATTCTGAGCGACTGCCTGGTGTACGGCTGGATCAGTGCCAAATTTGCCATCATAAATTGCTTCCGCAATCGTTCGTTGCGCTTGTGGATCAGTAAAGATCATCAACTTGTCGGCAAGTTGACGAAGTATGACTGGATCCATTCCAAATTTCCCCATTGAAATCGCAAGAGCAATTTTCCTTTGATTGATTGGGGTGGTATTTTCTAGTCTCTTTAATCTTGTTTTAGGAGAAATCATTCTCCCTATTCTTTTGTTTATTTTTTTGACAACTTCTAGGGCGGCGCGATCAGTAACGTGAGTCAGTTTTTTAAGCAGTATTTGCCACATGACTGGATCAGTACCAAATTTGCCATAATAAATTGCTTCCGTAATCGTTCGTTGCGCTTGCGGATCAGTAAAGATAGCCAGATTTTGCGAGACAGTCTGGAGCGCAGGAAGATGATTGTCAAATTTGCCAGCAGCAATTACCGATGCAAGTTGCTGTTGATGGGTATAGGGCAAATTCGGGGTGCAATGTTGCAAACCACCAAGAAGACGTGAATTGATTGTAATGCCATCACACAAGGCCTCTACTATCATGGACTGGGTGGCAGAATCATTAAAAAATGCTGTTCGCTCATCATCCGAAGCCAACATCGTTTCAAATTGCTGTCTCTCAATCTGACTTTCAGTTTTGTTAAGAATGGCTTTGGCTAATTGCGCATTATTTAATGCTTTTTCTTGACAAGGCGCATCACAGACTTCGTGAATTTTCTCCACTGTTTGTAGAGTGTGAGTTGTTTTATCTGCAATTTTTTCAAACGCTACGACGACATCTTGATGTTTTTCAAGTGGATTGCTGGGAATAAATGCAGGCGTACCAGTATCGTCACTCTCCTGGCTTGGATTCACTGGTTTTAAATTGGTATTGAGAGCAAGTAGTGTTAATTGTTGGTCGGCACAGAAGAAACGTAAAACAAATTCTATCTCCGCACATCGTTCAGGCAAAAGAGCGGTAATAACATGCTCTCTGTTTCTGATCAGATTGATTTGCTCGTCTTGCGTCAGGCAAACAGCGCAATCCTTTAATCGATCCACAATCCTTTGATTCGTCAGCGTTCCATCCAATACCCCTTTGACTAATTTGCGTTGTACGGCGGGATTTTCAAAAAATGTGTTGCTATCTTGCAATTCTAAAAGGGTGTTTATTCTTGTTTCGTCTGCTTCAGTACAACGCCCCTTCTTCATGCGAGCGACTAATTGCCAGTCCGCAGCAGAAAGTCCATTGTTTCGATCATAAGATGTGACGCTGGATGAGAGATATGTAATGAACATGATGTGGTTTAGTGAGCAGGTGATGTTTTAGCCAATGGGTAATGTCGACTTACTAACTCATTTACCCACTCATTCGTCATCAGTTACAAAATAACAACAAGAATCAACAAGAATCAACAAAAAGAAATAAAAATGCAATGCGTTGTTTATTTTATACTAGTTGTAAATATAACATCAATGGCATGCTTCTGATTTTTGCTTATTAGATTGCCACTGAACCTTCTCTTCAAGCATGGTGAAAATAAGCTCGTCCAAATTCAAACGAGAGGCGCAGGGATGTGCATTTAGTGGGGATTGTAAATTTCATGGATGACGATCTAAAAATATTGATCAATTCGTCACGGAGAAAAGGGCCTGTAAATGAATTTGAGTACGCTTGAATAGGTGAGTTCTCATATAATGACGAATTCAATTCAAAAAACTGCCTGCCATGCTATTTAATTGCGTTTTTTCATGAGCTGGTCTCTCATTTTTTTTCATCCGCCTGGTTTGCTTCGCACCTTGATGGTACTGCTGGTGCTTGTGTCCGCTCCTATGTTGGGCAACGCACAGAACAATAGTTCTGCCGAAACAGTGAGTAATCCGAGTAAAGTCAATCCTAGGGTTCAGGACGACAATGCGCCCTTATTTATTCAGGCAGAAACAATCAACGGCCGTCCTGATCGCGAAGTGCGCTTGAAGCAAAAGGCTGAAATTATCCGCGACATACTTAAATTGAATGCGGATCAGGCGATTTATCATCAGGTGGAAAATGAAGTGGAGGCAAGCGGACAAGTGCGTTTGCAACGTTTTGGTGATCGATATACCGGTGACGCTGTGCGCTTTAATGTGGATGCTAGTACGGGCTGTATTACCAATCCGACTTACAAGTTGGAACTCAACAACGCGCAAGGTAAGGCGGAGCGTATCAATTTTGAAGGTGAGGATCGCGTCAATGTGGTGCGTGGCACATATAGCACTTGCGAGGGTGGTAGTCCAGATTGGTATTTGAAGTCGGATAGTTTGCAGATTGATATGGGGCGTGATGTGGGTAAAGCGTCCAATGCTGCGCTTTATTTCAAGGGGGTACCTATTTTAGGTGCGCCGACCATGTCTTTCCCTTTATCTGGTGAGCGTAAGTCTGGTGTGTTGCCACCAACAATTGAATTTGGTACCAATGGTTTGTCTGCTTTGGCTGTGCCTTATTACGTCAATATCGCACCGAATCGTGATTTGACCTTATATCCCAAATTGATTACGCAGCGTGGTTTGCAATTGGGAGCGGATGGTCGTTATCTTGGTCGGGATTACAAAGGTGAGACAAATGCGGAAGTCCTGTTTGACGATCAGCAAACCAAGACTAATCGTTATTCGCTAGCTTCTACGCATACACAGACATTGATGCCGCATTTGTCCTTTGGCTGGAATGTAAATGTGGCATCAGATGATAATTATCCTAGCGATTTTGCCAAAACAATTACGGCCAGTTCACAGCGCCAATTAGTGCGTGAATTACGCTCCGATTACAGTGGAGCACAATGGAATGCTTCGGCGCGTTTGCAGAATTATCAAATCTTACAAGATCCTGCTGCGATTTTGGATCCTACGTTGAAAGTGGATCGTCCCTACGATCGTTTGCCACAACTGACTTTTCATAGTGGAAATCAAAATGAAAATCTCAATTGGAATTTCGATTCAGAGTTGACGCGTTTTTCGCATCCTGAAAAGGTGAGCGGTGATCGTTTGGTATTGAATCCAAAGATTTCATACCCTTTTGTGAGTCCTGCTTATTTTTTGACTCCTAAGTTATCGCTTCATTTGAGTAATTATCAGCTTGATAGTTCGACTAATACGACCGCCGGCCCATCTGCATTCTCTCGTACTGTCCCAACGTTTTCATTGGATGGCGGCTTGTATTTTGAGCGCGATACGTCTTTTTTTGGTCAGGCAATCAAACAAACATTAGAACCACGTTTGTTTTACGTGAATACACCTTATCGCGATCAAAGTTTGTATCCTAATTTCGATAGTGGAGAAGCGACTTTCAACTTTGCGCAATTGTTTAGCGAAAATCGTTTTGTTGGTTCCGATCGGATTGGTGATGCCAACCAGCTGACCGCTGCTTTGGTGTCACGTTACAGCGAAGCATCGGGCATTGAGCGTTTGAGATTGGCGATTGGGCAGCGTTTTTATTTTAAGGATCAAAGAGTCGTTTTAGACGCAACCAATCCCGTGCAAAATAGTGCGCGTTCGGATTTATTGTTGTCCGCTAATGGGCGGTTGTCGCCCAGTCTCAGCGTAGACAGCGCAATTCAGTACAACGAAAGTACGCATAATACGTATAGCAGTAATTATGGTCTGCAGTGGCAACCTAAGCCAAAGCACGTGATGAATGTCGAGTATCGCTATTTACGTGATAGCTTTGAGCAATTTAACTTGTCGGCTCAGTGGCCTATTGCTCAAAGATGGTATGCAGTAGGTCGTAATAGTTACTCCTTACCAGAGCGTAAGACGGTCGATAGCTTGTTTGGCTTAGAATACAGCGCCGATTGCTGGATATTTCGCCTGGTTGGGCAGCATTTTGTGACGGCAACGCAAACTGCGAGTACGCAGATTTTTATTCAATTGGAATTGAATGGCTTGTCCAAATTAGGTTCAAATCCTTTGGAGTCGTTAAAGAAAAGTATTCCTGGTTATCAACAAATCAATCAATCTAAATAGTCTAAGTACTCCTAAGTATTTTAAGTACTTTAATCAATCGAATAATGTTGTTTGATGGAACAATAAAGATTAAAAAATCATGAACTTAATTCGCAATATCCATTTAGTCATCATTTCTCTATCCACCCTGCTGTGTGGGTTGGTGCTTAATGCTCAAGCCCAAGAAAAAGCTACCACCGCATCACCAATTACTGTTTCTGATGGTTTAAACATGCGTATGGATGGCAGTTTGACTAAAACAACGAATAGTTTTGTCCAAAAAACGAACAAAGTTCAGGATGTTGATGCGATTATTGCTGTGGTGAACGATGAAATTATTACTCGCCTGGAGTTGATGCAGCGGATTGCTGCGTTTGAGGCGCGTATGCAGAAACAAGCCATGAATTTGCCAGCAAAAGCCGATTTGCAAAAACAAGTTCTAGAACGCATGTTGCTTGAGCGTGTGCAGTTACAGTTGGCCAAAGAAAATGGCATTCAGGTAGATGATGTGATGCTAGATCGCGCTGTCAAAGGCATTGCGGAACAAAACAAGTTGTCCTTGCAAGATTTCCGCAATCAGTTAGAAAGCGAGGGCGTGTCTTTTGCCCGTTTCAGAGAAGATATTCGGGAAGAAATCATCATGCAGCGTCTGCGTGAACGTGAAGTCGATAACAAAGTCCAAGTAACGGATACAGAAGTGGAGCAGTATTTGGCTGCTGAGCGAGGTTCGACGCAAGGTCAAGAAGAATTCAATTTGGCACAAATTTTGATCCATATTCCTGAAAATGCATCGCCTCAACAAATTGCCACAGCACGTGCGCGCGCCGAGAATGTGTTGCAACAATTAAAATCAGGCGTGGCTTTTGATAAACTCGCAGCGAGCTATTCTGATGCCAAAGATGCCTTAATTGGTGGGGAAATTGGCTGGCGTAGTACGGATCGATTGCCACAATTATTTATCGATGCAATTGCGAATTTGAGTCCAGGTGATGTTTCTGGTTTGTTAAAAAGTGCGAATGGCTTTCATATTGTGAAATTTATCGCCAAGCGTCATGCCAGTGTGCTCAAAGCCAGTGATGCGGTCGTCACGCAAACACATGCGCGGCATATTCTTATTAAAGTGAATCAACTTGTTTCCATTGCCGAGGCACGTCGCAAATTGTTAGAACTTAAAGAACGTTTGGATAATAAAGCGGCGAAGTTTGGAGATTTAGCCAAATCATTTTCCAATGATGGATCCGCTAGCAAAGGTGGTGATCTTGGTTGGTTGTACCCGGGGGATACTGTGCCAGAGTTCGAGCGTGCTATGAATACATTAAAGCCAGGCCAAGTCAGTGATCCAATCGAATCGCCTTTTGGCATGCATTTGATCGAAGTGATTGAGCGCAAAACAGATGCTGTTTCTCCAGAACGGCAACGTTTGGCAGCACGTCTTGCTATCCGTGAACGCAAATTAGACGCAGCCTTTGAAGATTGGTTGCATCAATTACGTGATCGTGCTTACGTGGAATATCGTTTAGAAGACAAATAAACGCCTATTTAGATCACGAATCACGATAATTTTTACACTAAAAAGCATGACCGCAGAATCGCAATACTCAAGATTTTTGCCTCCTTTGGTCGCTGTCACTATTGGTGAACCTGCCGGTATAGGGCCAGAAGTGGCAATCAGAGCAGCCTGGGCATTGCGTGCTGAAGTTTCTTGCGTATTGATTGGCGATGCGACTTTTCTCTCCACGCTGGCCGCCGGAATCGATCCTGCTATTCATTTACATGCGTTTTCTGAATCGACTCCGGGTACGCAACAAATCGCTGTTATTGATTGTCCTTTGGTCACTCCTGTGGTGCCAGGTCAACTGGATCCTCGTAATGGATTGACGGTATTAAAAACACTAGATATTGCCATTGAAGGTGCACTCGCGCATCGTTTTGATGCGATTGTCACTGCCCCTTTGCAAAAAAGTACGATTAATGATGCCGGCGTGCCATTTACAGGACATACCGAATATTTGGCCTCGCAAACCCATACTGCTCAAGTAGTCATGATGTTGGTGGATGGTAAACATGGATCAACATTGCAGTCAGCAGCCAAACCTCTACGTGTTGCGTTGGCTACGACGCATTTACCCTTGAAAGATGTATCGGCAGCGATTACTTATGATGGTTTATTGGAAACATTGCATATTGTTTATCGATCGTTGCAGCAACAATTTGGTATTCCTAATCCACGTATTTTAGTAACGGGATTGAATCCGCATGCAGGTGAAGGAGGCTATCTTGGACGTGAAGAAATTGATGTGATTCACCCCGTCATTTTGGCAGCACAAGCGCATGGTATGGATGTGAGTGGTCCTTATCCCGCCGATACTTTGTTTCAACCACATTACTTGCAACATGCTGATTGTGTATTAGCGATGTATCACGATCAGGGTCTGCCTGTGCTGAAACACGTCAGTTTTGGTGGAGGTGTCAACATTACGTTGGGTTTGCCGATTATTCGCACGTCGGTTGACCACGGTACGGCGCTGGATTTGGCGAGTGCTGGAATAGGGCATGCGGATGATGGAAGCATGTGCGCAGCAATTACGTTAGCTGCGCAGATGGCTGCTAGCACCAGTAATGCAAAAACAATAATAAATAGATAAATCAATGAAACATATTCCTCGTAAGCGTTTTGGCCAGAATTTCTTGACCGATCAAACAGTGCTTGATGACATCATCAGAGCGATTGCACCTAAGCAAGACGATGTGATGGTTGAAATTGGGCCTGGTTTGGGTGCAATGACCAATTTATTATTGCACTCGTTAAATCAGCTACACGTGCTCGAGCTTGATCGTGATTTAGTTGCTTATTTACAAAAAAGATTTGATCCAACAAAACTGACTATTCATTCCGGTGATGCGTTGCGCTTTGATTTTTCTGCGATTGCAATTTCAGCAGGAAAAAAATTGCGTGTAGTTGGTAATTTGCCTTACAACATTTCTAGTCCTTTGTTATTCCATTTGGCTGAGGTTGCAGCGTTGGTTGAGGATCAACATTTTATGTTGCAAAAAGAAGTGGTAGAGCGCATGGTTGCCGCTCCTGGTAGCAAAGCATATGGGCGTTTGTCCGTCATGTTGCAGTGGCGCTATCAAATGGAATTGATATTTATTGTGCCCCCAACTGCTTTTGATCCGCCACCCAAAGTTGACTCCGCGATTGTGCGGATGATCCCTATTGCACAGCCTTTGGTGTGTGATGCAGAAAAGTTAGAAGCTGTTGTGACTAAAGCATTTTCACAAAGACGCAAAGTGATACGTAATTGCGTCGCGGGGATGTTTTCTGAAGAGGATTTAATTAACGCTGGTATTGATCCCGGGTCACGTGCTGAAACCGTGGCATTGGAGCAATTTGTTAATTTGGCAAATCAATAATAACAATGCTTAAAATGTTGCCATAAGGATTTTTTTATCACTAGCTCAGTGTATTTCATACCGCATCGGTTAAAATTAATTTCTTGATTGAATCAACCCGGTTTTACTTTGCATTGATCTTCATGAAGCACTCTGTTGTATGACAAACGTTTGGTTTGTTCGGTTCGGTTTGTTTATGGATTATTGTATTTCCCGGTCGTTGTTGTGAAGTGAGGTGGTTCTATTTTTAGGCAGTCTTTGTAAAGTAATTTTGAACAGAAGATCACCATAACATGCTGAATGAATTCACTTTTCTCAAATTGGTGAGTCACTTTATTTTGTGTGTGTGCGCTAATTCTGGAGTGATAATGATGATTTGTAATAGCACGACGAATCATGAAAATGTAATGATCAGGTTTACTAGAGCAGATAATCGTATTGTTTTTGACGTTTCTCAGGAAGTGGCACGTTTGGTAGATTTTAAGTTAGATTCTCTATTTTTATATTTGGCCAGGACGGTACGATGAGTGAAGAGTGGTCTTTTTCTTCACCACGGCGGGTGACAACGACAGCGTTGGTCAATTTAGTGACAGCTGGTGCCGCCTTGTTTGTGGCGAGTGTGTGTTTGATTTTTTTCCAATTCCTTTCTTTGCGCAACGCTTTGATTGAAGATGTCAGCGTTCAAGCGATGATTATCAGTCACAATAGTGCCGCAGCATTGTTATTTCATGATAAACGTGCCGGTGAAGAAACACTGGCTGCGTTGCGCTCCTCCCCAAGTGTTCAGGCGGCAGGTATTTTTACAGATAAGCGTGTTCCGCTTGCGTTGCAACAGCGTCCTAATGAGGCGCAAATTGGTTTGCCTTCTGATGCTTTGATTGCGGCCGGCTATAGCTTCTCATTAAATAGTCTTGAGGTAGCTCAACGTATCAATCAAGATAGCCAATCGATAGGTTTTGTGGTTATTCGTGCTGGAATGCAGCAACTTTATGCGCGTTTGCTGAGTTATGCGGGGCTGATTTTAGCTGTGGCGTTAGGATCGTTGGCCGCTGCTTACCTTTTGCTTTCCAGAATGCGGCGTGCGGTGCTAAATAGTGAGGCGCACCTTGATTATTTGGCACATATTGATTCATTGACAAATTTGCCGAATCGACGTGCCTTTAATGAACGTTTGAGTTACGCCATATCCGGAGCACATCAATTTGGTGGTGCAGTCGGATTATTGTTGTTGGATCTGGATAATTTTAAAGTAGTAAACGACACGCTAGGTCATAACAATGGAGATAAACTACTTAAGCTGGTTACGCAGCGTTTAATCGAAAGATTACGTACCACTGATACGATTTGTCGTATTGGTGGCGATGAATTTGTCATCATTTTAGCATCCAGAAATGCTGCCGAAGAGATTGTTTCGGTTGCGGAAAAAGTGACGGCCGCATTAGCTCCACCATTTTTGTTAGGGATACATGAGATTTATGTGACTGCCAGCGTTGGGATTAGTGTTTATCCACAAGATGCTGAGGATGTAGAAACGTTGATGCGAAACGCAGATACGGCTATGTATCAGGCCAAAAGTAGAGGAAAAAACGCTTATCAGAAATTCCATCCAGAAATGGATCAGCGTGCTCAGAAACGTTTGTCTCTGGAAGCTAAATTGCGTAAGGCCTTGGAGCGCGGAGAATTATTGTTGCATTATCAACCACAAGTGGATTTGTTTACTGGTAGGATTGTTGGCGTTGAGGCACTTGCTCGTTGGCATCATCCGGAATTAGGTTTTGTGAGCCCTGCCGAATTTATTCCAGTTGCGGAAGAAAGCGGTTTGATTGTTTCACTTGGTCGTTGGGTTTTGCGTACTGCTTGTCAACAGGCTGCGACTTGGCATGATGCTGGTTTATTGGGCGACATGCATATGGCTGTCAATTTGTCAGTTCGTCAGACCAAAGATGGTGGTTTAATGAGTGATATTTTGAACATTCTTCGTGAAACAAATTTGTCTCCCAATCAACTTGAATTGGAAATTACGGAAAGTGTGTTGATGGAAAACGTCCATGCTAACGTTGAGTTGATGAAGCGCTTGCAAATGGAGGGTATCCATTTGTCGATTGATGATTTTGGTACAGGTTATTCATCCATGGCGTATTTGAAGCGTTTTCCGATTGATAAGTTAAAAATTGATCGTAGTTTCGTCAGGGACATCCCTGGTGATGGGGATGATGAGGCGATTGCTACAGCAATCATCGCGATGGCGCATGGCTTAGGTATGTCGGTTGTTGCTGAGGGAATTGAAACGGAAGAGCAATTACAATTCTTGCGTTCCGCTGGTTGTGACATTATGCAGGGCTATTATTTTGCACGCCCTATGTCAGCGGGACAGTTAACTGCTTTGTTATTAGAGCGGCGCGCTGCGGCTGCTGCTTAATCTGTGCGGTTGAATTTCAGTCAACAATAAGCAGACATAAAGGAAAAAAGTCATTTTATAGGAGAAATAAGGTGTTCAAGTACTTATTGCTTGTATGTTTCTTTATTTCTGAACAAGCTTATGCACAAGACATGTGCCAATTCGTTGTTGGTGCGAGTGTTATCACTTATGATGGATCATTTGTGGGCAAGTTGACTAATGCCTCTGAATCGGACTCCATATTCAACGGATACGGTACATACGGTAACCAAAACAGCGCATTGAGTATTTGGAATAGATACGGTGTGTATGGTGGGCAGAACTATAGGCAGTCTCCATTTAATCCCTATACTTCCATTCCTCCTATTTTGGTTAAAGAGGGTAGGGTGATTGCCCGTTTTACAATCAACAAACATCTTAGTGGTGTGCCGAATATTAGCCCTTATGCTATTAAGTCTTGTAATTTTTAATTAATAATCGAGTTGTTTATTAACGTGACGATTTCGTCGCCATACGTTTCCAATTTTTTCTCACCTACACCGGACACACCACGCAAAGCATATAAGGAGTTCGGTTTTCCTTTTGCAATTTCACGTAACGTTGCATCATGGAGGATGACATAGGCGGGGACATTATGTTTGCGAGCTGTTTCCACACGCCACCAGCGCAACTTGTCAAACAGGATCTGCTCTTGTGGAGATAAATCTGCTCCTATATCAGCGTGTGGTTTATTGTAAATACGCTTTGTTTTGATGGGTTTTTGGTATTGCCTTAGTTGTACGATTTCTTCGCCTCGTAATACGGGTCGTGCCTTGTCGGTTAATTTTAATGCGTGATAGGCATCATGGTCGACTATGACTAAACCCAGTGCAATGGTTTGTCGCAACACGGCACGCCATTCTGCTTCACTAAATTCGACTCCAATACCAAAAGTGGAAAGCCGTTCGTGTTGCCATTGTTTGATTTTTTCTGACTCTATGCCACGCAAGACGTCAATTACGTGATTGGCACCGAAACGTTGATCGACTCGATAAATCGCTGAAAGCAATTTTTGTACTGTAACTGTGCCATTGTATGCGGTTGGGGGATAAAGGCATATGTCGCAATTATTGCAGGCTGTGGAATGTTGTCCAAAATACTCCAGCAATCGAACTCGGCGGCAAGTAATGCTTTCACACAATGCTAGCATTGCATCGAGTTTTACCCCCAATATACGTTTAAATGTTTCCTCTGCTTCTGACTCGTCTATCATGCGACGTTGTTGCACCACATCGTGCAATCCATACGCCATCCAGGCACTGGCTGGGGCGCCATCACGACCAGCACGGCCAGTTTCTTGGTAATACCCTTCAATACTTTTAGGTAAATCCAGATGCGCTACAAAGCGTACATCTGGTTTGTCTATTCCCATACCAAACGCAATCGTGGCAACCATCACAATACTGTCTTCGCGTAAGAATCTGGCTTGATGTTCGGTGCGTGTGGAATAGGCCATGCCAGCATGATAGGGTAAAGCCCTGATACCGTTTTCATTCAGAAAATCTGTAATTTCTTCTACTTTTCTACGTGATAGGCAATACACAATGCCGGCGTCGCCAGCATGTTCGCTACGAATAAAGTCCAGTAATTGTTTGCGGCTATTAGTTTTCTCGACAATTTGATAGCGAATATTGGGACGATCAAATGACGCGACAAATTTTAAGGCATCATCAAGTTGTAAGCGTAGTGCGATTTCATCCCGCGTTTGTTGATCTGCCGTGGCAGTCAAGGCAATCCGTGGAACATTTGGAAAGCGCTCGTGTAATACAGATAACTTAATATATTCTGGGCGAAAATCATGGCCCCATTGCGATACGCAATGCGCCTCGTCAATTGCGAACAAGGCGATTTTGGATGCTTCCAACAGTGCTAGGCAGCGTGGATTCATTAAACGTTCTGGTGCTACATACAGCAAATCCAAATCACTAGTACGCAGACGATATTCGATCTTTGCGGATTCCTCATGAGTTTGCGTGGAGTTAAGAAATGCTGCGCGTACGCCAACTTCAGCCAGTGCGTCGACTTGATCTTGCATTAACGCAATCAAGGGGGAAATCACCACACCAACGCCATTACGTAGCAAGGCGGGGATTTGGTAGCACAGTGATTTTCCACCACCGGTCGGCATTAAAACCAGTGCATCACCGCCATTTGATACATGTTCGACAATCTGTGCTTGCTGATCACGGAACGCGGTATAGCCGAAAACAGTTTCGAGAATGTGTAGTGCTTGCACTTGGTTTCGACGAGAATTAATCAGTCCAGACAACCCAGTTATTAGCCGCGCTGAGAATAATAATCAGGCCAAATGCAATACGATACCAGGCGAACACGGTGAAATCATGCGAGCTGATGTAGCGCAATAACCAGCGTACGCAAAAAAAAGCAGAAATAAACGCGGCTAATGTGCCCAAACCAAATAATGGTAAATCAGCTACAGATAGCAAACCCCAATCTTTATAGAGCGAGTATACGGTTGCGGCCAATAAGGTTGGGATAGCAAGGAAAAATGAAAACTCAGTGGCTGCTTTGCGCGACAAACCAAACAGCATGCCGCCTATGATGGTTGCACCAGAGCGGCTAGTGCCAGGAATGAGTGCAAAAGCTTGGACACAACCTACTTTGAGTGCATCTAGAGCCGTCATGGTTTCTACTGTTTCAATGCGCGCAGTAACGAGGCTAGTTTTTTGGCGGCGCTCTACCCATAAAATAATGAATCCACCGACGATAAAAGCAAGTGCTACTGGTAAGGGGGCAAATAAAACAGCTTTAATTTTTTTGCTAAACAAAACGCCAAAAATAGCAGCGGGAAGAAAGGCAATGAGTAAATTCAAGACAAAGCCACGCGCTTGAGTTTTGACATGATTTGTTTCGCTGAATAAATCCACCAATACACTGCTAATTTTCAAGCGATATTCCCAACAGACGGCGAGTATTGCACCTGCTTGAATCACGATTTCAAATACTTTGACTTTTTCTCCCGTGATATTTAGCAGGCTGCCAGCCAGAATCAGGTGGCCAGTTGAGGAAATAGGCAAAAACTCCGTGAGCCCTTCAACGATGCCCATGATAATGACTTTGATTGCGAGTATGAAATCCATGATGGAGATGATTGGTGGATAGATTAATAATTGGTAGTAAATAGTTGCTTCTTTGATATTTAATAATTTGCCATTTTAATGTTCACTAGTGTGTATTATAAAAATGGCAAAGAGTAGTAAGAGTGATAAAAAACAAACGAAACATATTTTATGAGGGAGATTCGCCATGCTTTGTTTAAAAGCCGCAAATGCTTTTGGTCATTATATACGTCCTCTATCTAGATCAATTACAACAAATGCAACAAATTTATCCCCAACAAGTATGGGGTTTCGTGTGTTAGCCGATGTTACGCCAAAAAATGGGTACCGATTGCCACCTGACCCGATTTTACTATTGGAAAGAAATGACGGACAGGCAGAAAAAGATCATTACGTTGTATTGGGATATTCTGGCCAAGATGAGCAAATGGCAAAAAGAATTATGGAAAATGGCGCACCATTTCAACGAATTTTTGTTCATCATGATCGTGAATATTGCCGAAGATTTACAGGGTATTCCACGGGCCGTATTTTTACATTAGGCGCTAAACTCGCAATCTTCACCCAAGTTATTAATCACCTTGGAATCGCAAATTACTCTTCTAATGAGCTTTTATATGATCCTGAAAAGCTGAGTGAGGTACTCAAACATCCAGCATTCTACAAATATGAAGAAGGTTGTGGTCCCAGTGATGTGTGTTTTTATGCGCCTTTAAGAGAGTTAATGTCCAAAGAATTAAGCATATTAGATGCAAAAATTCCGAATAAACAGGAAAACAATAGCCTTGATGAGGCTCTTGCCATACATCATGCTGCAAGCGCTGCGCTTGCAGAGTCTTATTCGGGCCCTTCTTTGAATAGCTCGCCTTACAATTTGGTGGATTATCTTTGATATAAGTTCGTCAGATTAATTGTCATTGGTGCGGTTGTTTGCGGAGAATAAAGAAGAGTGATTCACATGTCTAAGTTTAGATGAATCTTGATTGGTGTGTTCGTGATAGAGGCGGGGTGATCAATCAAAAAACCAAATGATGGGCAAGGTTGATTCTTGCCCGATTGTTGCTAGATTGGTGGGTGATTAGTGATGAGAGTGATCCCCTCGTCTGATTTTTAGTACGGGGTCATTTGTGGTCGATGGTGATGAGGTGGCTGGTGCGCGAGTTGTGGGTATTGTCGGGCCGGCCCACTCGTAAGCGACGCTATTTTTCGGATGCTTGTACCAGCCGGGATCTTTGTAATCATTGTGGGCGAGTTCTTTACGTATTTTGACGGTGGTAAACATTCCTCCCATTTCAATGTCGCCGAATTGGCCTTGTCCTGTCATCATTGGCAGAGTGTTTTCTGGCAGAGGCATTTTCATATTGCCCATCGATCCGCCACGCTCACCCATGGTCATGTAGTCTGGTATCAGTTGGTTGATTTTTTCAGCGATTCCACGATGATCGACACCAATCATTGTTGGAACATCATGCCCCATTGCATTCATTGTGTGATGAGACTTGTGGCAATGAAATGCCCAATCTCCTTCATTATTGGCATCAAATTCAATTGCGCGCATTTGACCAACCGCAACATCAGTTGTGACTTCTGGCCAGCGTGCTGATTTTGGTATCCAGCCACCATCTGTGCCCGTCACTTCAAATTCGTGTCCATGCAAATGGATTGGGTGATTCGTCATTGTTAAATTGCCAAAACGAATTCGTACTCGATCCCCTTGTCGACAGACTATTGGGTCAATGCCAGGGAAGGCTCGGCTATTAAATGTCCACAAGTTGAAATTGAGCATCGTGTTAACTTTTGGGGTGAAGCTTCCTGGATCAATGTCGTAGGCATTGAGTAAGAATACGAAATCGCGGTCAACTTTATAGAGGGCTGGGTTTTTAGGATGTGTGACCCAAAAACCCATCATGCCCATCGCCATTTGCACCATTTCATCTGCGTGTGGGTGATACATGAACGTACCAGGTCGTTTGGCAACGAATTCGTAGACAAACGTTTTTCCTGGTTGAATGCCTGGTTGAGTCAGTCCGGTAACGCCATCCATTCCGTTGGGTAGATGCTGTCCATGCCAGTGAATTGATGTGTGTTCTGGTAGTTTGTTTGTGACAAATAAACGTACCCGATCTCCTTCGACTACTTCAATTGTTGGGCCGGGTGACTGACCATTGTAGCCCCATAGGTTGGCCTTCATTCCAGGAGCAATTTCGCGCACGACTGGTTCTGCGACCAAATGAAATTCTTTTACGCCATTCTTCATTCGCCATGGTAGTGTCCAACCATTTAAAGTGACAACTGGTTGATAGGGACGACCATTAGGGGGGGATAATGGTGCTTGTGTTCCTGCTAGCGCCATTGTTTGAGCCTCTGGTAATGAGGCAGCACCAACACGGCTGACCAAGTTGGCGCCGATTGCTGCGATTCCAGCACCCATAAAAAAATCTCTGCGGGAAACCATGTTTAATCCTTTCTTTTTAGTGAGTTGCAGGTTCTGTGGCAATGCTTATATCGGAGGTTCTGGCCAAAGACCTTGATGTTGAACTGCCATTGATGCTTATTTGCATTGCTGACTCAGCAATCCAGTAATCTCGTAATGCCTCAATTGAGGCGTTGACACTCATCATCTGTGAGCGTGCATCCGCGAGTAATTCAAATACGCTAATTAACATACCGTTGTAATTTAGTAATTGCTCATCAGAGATTTTCTTTTTCAAAGGAATAATTTCATCTTGATAATGTTTGGCAAGGTCGAATGCGGCACGGTAATTGTTATAGGTTTCTCGTACTTCAGAGCGCGCATTAATTACTAACTCAGCCGTACGGTTGCTTGCCTGCATATACAGTGCCTCAGCTTTGGCGATACGCGCATTGCCCCAATCAAAAAGCGGGATTTGGAATTCAATTTCGTACCCTGTTTTTGATATCCCTTGCTCATTGGTATTGTGCAAATAACCAATGTCTAGCACATTGACGAAACGGGTTGCCTTAGAAAGGCCGAGTGAGTCCGCCAAATTGGATAATTCACGTTTGGCCATTATTAAATCCAAGCGGTTCTGCATCGCTTGCCGTTCTATATCAAGGATTTCTATTGGAGTTTTTGGTAGATTTGGCAGACGATCCGGGAGCATCAATACTGCATTCGATCCCGATAATCCTAATAACCGTGTTAATCGCTCTCGCTCGGTGAAAAGGGTTTGTTTTGTGCGTACAAGTTGTGTGGTGGCATCAACATAAAATGATTGTTCGCGTGCTTGTTGTAGTGCGCTCCAATTTCCCACATTTTTCATGCGTTGCGCTAGCTCTGCGCCAGCTTCCGCTGCTATTTTCACTTGTTCCATGTATTTCACACTTTCCTGCGCTGCAATTGCAGAAAAATAGGCATGGCGTGTTTCATACATAATTTGTAATGTTTTTTCTGCAGCACGTAATTGTGTTTGTTCAAAGCGACGATTTTCTATTTGAACTCGCAGTGGCATTGTGACTAAATCGAGAATCGGTAATGTGAATTTGCGTTCATATTCAGCTTCATTTCCATGACTTTGGCGGCCAAATGAAAACATTGGGTTGGATATTCGCCCGGCTTGTACCAAATCAGCTTCAGCAATACCTAAATTGGCATAGCTAGCTTGCAATCCCTTGTTATTGATGAGCGCAATCGTAAGAGCATCGTCTACGGTAAGAGGCTTGGTGAGGAGTTGAGAAACGGTTTTTTCAACTGTTAAATTATCCGTTGAGGTTTTGATCCATTTTGCTTCTTTATGCGTCCGTTCCTTTGTGAGTAATTGAACATGATCAAATCCTCCTTCTTGAGAAAAGGTGGTGCACCCTGCCAATATCATGATTGTCGTGGTTAACGTTATTGTGTGAAGCGGTGTGCGATATCTTTGCATCATTCATCCTTATTGGTGATGTGTGCGTATGCCTAGCGACGAGTGATGGCTTGATACATGTGTTCTTCTTGATCGTAATAACGGCCACATATTGATCATAATGTGGACAAAAAAACACATAACATCCTTGTCGTCATAGCAACACGCCGTGCGTTAGTAAAGTTGTGCACAGTAAAGCGTGAGAAAGATTGTGAGCGAAATACAGCGAAGCAAAGAGTGATTCTCTGCTTGGTCAGTTAATGCTCAGTTGAATTGATTAGACGAGAGTTTGGCGCGGAGGTCGTTCAGGACCGGCTGGTATGTGGCCAGCAAAATGAATCGTCAAGAAGACAATAGAGTGAGGGCCAGGTGAGACTGAAGAAACAGTACGATCAAACGAAAGAATGAGTGCGGTACCCACACAGCAGTTAGTACATGCGCTGCAATTCGTCGTGTCGTTGTGAGATTGATGATGCGGGGAGTGGTCGGAGTTTGTGTCAGACAACGCATGTTGAGCGTGTTGAATATGTTGGTGCTCAATATGATCACATGCATTTGGATTGCTAGTCTGCATGGTTATTTCTGGATGATGCATTGACTTACAAAACAACATGGCTGATGTTGCAAACCCTTGTAGAGGTAGGAGTAAAAAAAGTAGCCATAACAAAGCTGTTCTGAATTTCGTATGCATGTTGGCAAGTCTAATTCCAGGATTTTTGTTGTCAAGTTTTCTTTGTCCTGGGCTTTCTTAAGTTTGTATTGTGGCTTGTGTGCGTCAGGTGAGAAATAAAAAAGGACCTAGATTTTCACCTAAGTCCTTGATACTTGGTGGGCCTCCCGTGAGTCGAACACGGCACCAACGGATTATGAGT
>CAZCIX010000040.1:0-19190 GCA_964498835.1 uncultured Burkholderiaceae bacterium
CGACGCCTTCTGGTTTTGAAAACATTACGCCTTCTTCAGCAGCCAAAAATACAGCCACCAGCCTTTTATCCGGCGAGCAAAAAGCTATTTTGCTAGGTAATTCCGCTGTGCAACATCCACAAGCATCACAATTACATGCGATTGCCGAATGGATTGCACAACAGACTGGTGCCAAGTTGGGCTATTTGACCGAGGCAGCAAATACAGTCGGTGCGTATTTGGCCAATGCGTTGCCTGGTAATCAGGGCGCGAATGCGTCACAAGCGTTTACACAAGCACGCAAAGCGTATTTGTTGTTGAATACAGAACCTGAGCTGGATTGCGCTCAGCCTCAAGTAGCACGTGCAGCGTTGGATAAGGCGGAAATGGTGGTTGCATTTTCAGCGTATCAACAAGGTCATGATTACGCTGACGTATTGTTGCCTATCGCTCCTTACACGGAAACTTCCGGTACTTTTGTTAGTTGTGAAGGTCGTGCGCAAAGTTTTAATGGCACGGTCAAACCATTGGGTGACGCACGTCCTGCATGGAAGGTTTTGCGTGTATTGGGCAATTTGTTGCAGTTAGATGGTTTTAATTATGATACTTCAGAGCAAATTCGTAACGAAGTGCTTGGTATCGAAAATGCCAGTGACATTAGTGGCAATGAAATTGATGTGTCTAATCAATTAAATAATATTGCCAAGGTTGCCGTACGCATACCAACGAATTCAAATTTGCAAAATTTAGAGCGTATTGCTGATGTGCCGATTTATTTTGCTGACGCAATTGTCCGTCGTGCTACATCGCTGCAAAAAACCCAGGATGCCAAGCCACCTAAAGTGTGGATGTGCGCTGCATTGATGCAACAATTAAACGTGGTTGCAGGCGATAAAGTCAGCGTACAGCAAGGCGAGGGCAGTGCAGTGTTGCGTGTTGGTCTAGATGATTCTTTGCCTAAAAATGTACTAAAAGTGGCGGCTGCCCATGTTAGTACGATGATGTTAGGGGCGATGTTTGGTACCCTGAATGTGAAAAAAGTTATGGTGGAAAGCGCGTGATGGATCAATTTCTTGCAATGACTCATGCCTTTGGTGTGTCTTGGTTTGGTTTGACATGGCCAGTAGTGTGGAATTTGGTGAAAATTGTGTGCATGGTTCTGCCTATCATGGGATGTGTTGCCTACTTGACGTTGTGGGAACGTAAGATGATAGGTTGGATGCATATTCGTCTTGGCCCTAATAGGGTTGGTCCTGCTGGTTTATTCCAGCCAATTGCCGATGCGTTGAAGTTGCTGTTGAAAGAAATTGTCGTTCCAGCAAGGGCGAATAAAGTGCTTTTCGTGTTGGCGCCTATCATGACCATCATGCCAGCGCTTGCAGCATGGGCAGCCATTCCATTCGGACCAGAAACCGTGTTGGCCAATGTGAATGCCGGTTTGTTATTGATTATGGCAATTACCTCGATGGAAGTTTATGGAGTAATTATTGCTGGCTGGGCTTCTAATTCGAAATATGCTTTCTTGGGTGCCATGCGTGCTTCGGCACAAATGATTTCCTATGAAATTGCCATGGGCTTTGTGTTGGTGATTGTGTTGATGGTATCTGGCAGCTTGAATTTGATTGATATCGTGACGCAACAATCCAAGGGTATGTTTGCTTCTCATGGATTGAATTTTTTGTCATGGAATTGGCTGCCTTTGTTGCCCATGTTTGTTGTGTATATTATTTCCGGCATCGCAGAAACTAATCGTCACCCTTTTGATGTGGTGGAAGGCGAGTCTGAAATTGTTGCTGGACACATGGTCGAATATTCTGGCATGTCTTTTGCTATGTTCTTTTTGGCTGAATATGCCAACATGATTTTGATTTCTGTTTTGGCATCATTGATGTTCCTTGGCGGATGGTCTTCTCCTATTGGTTCGCAAATCCCCGTATTAGGCTTGTTGTCTTGTTTGCCAGGATGGATTTGGTTGGGCGTTAAAACCTTTGTTGTTGTTTCATTGTTTATTTGGGCGCGTGCGTCTTTCCCACGTTATCGCTACGATCAAATTATGCGTTTAGGCTGGAAAGTATTTATTCCGCTGACATTGGTTTATTTAGTGATTGTCGCCGCTTGGATACAAACACCATGGAATATCTGGAAATAAGAAATCATGAAAGTTAAGATAAATGCAATAAGAGATTTTTTTGCCAGTTTCATGTTGGTGGAGTTGGCAAAGGGATTGGCTCTGACGGGCCGCTATATGTTTGCTCGCAAAATCACTGTGCAATTTCCCGAAGAAAAAACACCTTTGTCCCCACGTTTTCGTGGTTTACACGCTTTACGTCGTTATTCAAATGGTGAAGAACGTTGTATCGCTTGTAAATTATGTGAGGCGGTCTGTCCCGCCATGGCGATTACTATTGAGTCAGAGCAACGTGAAGATGGATCTCGTCGTACTACACGTTACGATATTGACTTTACAAAATGTATTTTTTGCGGTTTTTGTGAAGAATCTTGTCCAGTTGATTCGATTGTTGAAACGCATGTTCTCGAGTATCACGGTGAAAAACGTGGTGATTTGTATTACACCAAAGAGATGTTGTTAGCTGTCGGCGATCGTTATGAAAATGAGATCGCTGCTGCACGTGCAGCGGATGCTGCTTATCGTTAATTGACTTAATTTAATATAAATTTTTAATATAAATTTCCTTATGGAATTTCAAACCGCCTTGTTTTATGTCTTCGCAGCAATACTGGTGATTGCCGCGATGCGTGTCATTACGGCACGGAATCCGGTGCATGCCGTTTTGTTTTTAGTGTTAGCGTTTTTCTCTGCGGCAGCCATCTGGATGTTGTTGAAAGCTGAGTTCCTCGCCATTGTGTTGGTATTGGTTTATGTCGGTGCCGTGATGGTTTTATTTCTTTTTGTCGTCATGATGTTAGATATTAATCTGGACAAAATACGGGAAGGTTTTTGGAATTATTTTCCTCTTGCAGCAACGGTGGGGGTGATTATCGTATTGGAGATGGCAACTGTGTTGTTGCGTGGATTTTGGAGGAGCGACGCACAAAATCCTGCTAATGGTACAGCGCATATCGGTGGTACTAAAGAACTAGGTTTGTTGATTTACACGCAATACATTTACGCATTCGAGATCGCTGCCGTAATTTTATTACTTGCGATTGTTTCTGCTGTTGTGTTGACCTTGCGTCGTCGTAAAGATACTAAGTATTTTGATCCTGCTGATGCAGTGAAGGTAAAACGTAGTGATCGTGTTCGTTTGGTAAAAATGCAGGCTGAGAAATCGAGAGATAAATAATGACCGTGACACTTTCCCATTATCTGATTTTGGCAGCAATTTTGTTTGCTATTTCTATCGTTGGTATTTTTCTAAATCGTAAAAATATCATTGTTTTGTTAATGGCAATCGAGTTGATGTTGTTGGCAATCAATACAAATTTCATCGCTTTTTCACATTATTTAGGCGATGCAGCAGGTCAAATTTTTGTGTTCTTTATTCTTACTGTGGCAGCTGCAGAATCGGCAATTGGCTTGGCCATCTTAGTGGTGCTATTTCGTAATTTGAATACGATTAATGTGGAAGACTTAGATAGTCTTAAAGGTTAATTGTAGAAATTATATTAATTTGTAGAAATCATAATAACGACAAGGTTTATCATGGCGGGGCAACTTAACCCTAATCTTCTTCTTGCAGTACCCCTATCGCCTTTGGTTGGTGCTGCTATTGCAGGTTTATTCGGTACCAAATTTTTTGGAAATAAAATTGGCCGTATTGCCTCACATAGTGTGACGATCTTGGGTGTGTTGATTGCATTTATTATTTCGCTCAACACATTTTCAGCCGTTGTGATGGATGGTGCTGGATTTAATGGCACTATTTATAACTGGATGACGATTGCTGGTTTGAAATTGGAAGTGGGCTTTTTAGTAGATAGCTTGACTGCCATGATGATGTGCGTCGTGACTTTCGTTTCTTTAATGGTACATATTTACACCATTGCTTATATGAAGGATGACGAAGGCTACAATCGTTTCTTTTCCTACATTTCGCTTTTTACTTTTGCCATGTTAATGTTGGTAATGAGTAATAACTTTCTGCAACTATTTTTTGGTTGGGAAGCAGTGGGGTTGGTGTCTTATTTATTGATTGGTTTTTGGTATACCAAACCTACCGCTATTGTTGCCAATATGAAGGCATTTTTGGTTAATCGGGTAGGCGATTTTGGCTTCATTCTGGGGATTGGTTTGCTGCTCGCGTATTCAGGCTCAATGAATTACGCAGAAGTATTTGCGCAGAAAGATGTGCTGGCAAAACTCCTTTTGCCTGGCACTGATTGGATGTTATTAAGCGTTGCCTGTATTTGTTTGTTTATTGGCGCGATGGGTAAATCGGCACAATTTCCATTACATGTATGGTTGCCTGATTCGATGGAAGGCCCAACACCAATTTCCGCGCTGATTCATGCTGCAACGATGGTGACAGCAGGAATATTTATGGTGGCGCGTATGTCGCCATTGTTTGAATTATCTGATACTGCGCTCTCATTTATTTTAGTAATAGGTTCGATTACCGCGCTGTTCATGGGATTTTTGGGCATCATACAAAATGACATCAAGCGTGTTGTGGCGTATTCAACTTTGTCACAATTAGGTTACATGACGGTTGCTTTGGGCGCTTCGGCATATTCCGTCGCAGTATTTCATTTAATGACGCATGCTTTCTTCAAGGCACTGTTATTTTTAGCGGCAGGTTCGGTCATCGTTGGTATGCATCATGATCAAGATATTCGCAATATGGGCGGTTTGCGTAAATATATGCCGATTACTTGGTTGACTTCTTTATTCGGTTCACTAGCTTTGATTGGTACGCCACTTTTTTCTGGTTTTTATTCCAAGGACAGTATTATTGAAGCGGTAGAGCATACGCATTTGGTTGGTGCTGGTTTCGCAAAATTTGCTGTTCTGGCAGGCGTGTTTGTGACAGCGTTCTATTCTTTCCGGATGTATTTTTTGGTATTCCACGGCAAAGAGCGTTTTGGCCATGATCATAACGATCATGCACATGCTCATCATGACCATCATCATGGATTGGCTCCAGGTCAAAAGCCGCATGAATCTCCTTGGGTGGTGACGGTACCATTGATTTTATTGGCAATCCCATCGGTGTGCATTGGTTTCTTTGCAATTGATCCAATGTTGTTTGGTGGCTTCTTTAAGGATGTGATTTTTGTTGACCAAGCGCATCATGCAATGCACGAACTGACTAAGGATTTTCATGGTCCAATCGCTATGGCTTTGCACGGTTTGACATCTTTGCCATTTTTCTTGGCGTTGGCCGGAGTGATTGTCTCCTACTATTTTTATATCGTTAATCCCCGCATTCCCGAGCTGATCAAGCAAAAATTCAGCCTTATTTATACCTTGTTTGATAACAAATATTATTTGGATAAATTGAATGCGCACGTATTTGCTGGTGGCGCACGTTTCTTGGGTGATACTTTATGGATTGTGAGTGATAAGGGGTTAATTGATGGCTTGATTGTGAATGGCAGTGCTAAGGTCGTTGCTTTCTTGTCTAAGTATTCTCGATTGTTGCAAACAGGCTTTATTTATCATTACGCCTTCATGATGATTCTTGGCATAGTGCTTTATCTTGCTTATCTGCTGACATTCTCTTATTCGAAATAGTCAAAAATTAAAAATAGTAAAAAGTAAAAACATGATGCAGTTAACTTCTTCCTTTCTTTCGCTTCCATATTTAAGCCTTGCTATTTTTTGCCCCATTTTTTTTGGCGTGTTAATTCTGGCGTTTGGATGTGAAAAACATCCAAACCGGGTGCGTGTTGCTTCTTTGATTTCATCAATTATTAGCTTTGTTTTTACTTTGCCATTACTTGCCCATTTTGATAAGGCTGCGCATGGCATGCAATTCGTTGAAAAAAAATCATGGATAGAACGTTTTAATGTCCATTATTTTTTGGGTGTGGATGGCATTTCATTATGGTTTGTCGTATTGACTGCTTTTATCACCATTATTGTTGTGATTGCTGCTTGGGAAGTGATAGAAAAAAAAGTCGCGCAATACATGGCTGCGTTTCTCATCATGTCCGGTTTGATGATAGGTGTTTTTTCCGCTTTAGATGGTTTGTTGTTTTACATCTTCTTTGAAGCAACGCTCATTCCAATGTTTATTATTATTGGTGTGTGGGGCGGTACGAATCGCGTTTATGCGGCATTCAAGTTCTTTCTTTATACCTTGTTAGGTTCGTTGTTAACGTTGTTGGCGATTGTGTATTTGTATATTAAGTCGGGTAATAGTTTTGAAATCCTAGCTTGGCATCAATTACCTTTACCACTTGATGTACAAATCATGTTGTTCTTTGCGTTCTTGATGGCGTTCGCGGTCAAAGTACCGATGTGGCCTGTTCATACTTGGTTGCCTGATGCACACGTTGAAGCACCTACAGGTGGTTCGGTCGTGTTGGCTGCGATTATGTTGAAACTTGGTGCTTATGGTTTCTTGCGGTTTTCCTTACCAATCGCGCCAGATGCTAGCCATTATTTATCAAGCTTCATGATTACGCTTTCCTTGATTGCCGTGATTTATATTGGTTTGGTGGCTTTGGTTCAAGTTGATATGAAAAAACTGGTTGCGTATTCTTCGATTGCGCACATGGGTTTTGTGACGCTAGGGTTTTTCATGTTCAATAATTTGGCTGTGCAGGGCGCGATCGTACAAATGATTTCGCACGGGTTCGTGTCTGCTGCAATGTTCTTATGCATAGGCGTTCTATACGATCGTATGCATACACGCAAGATTGCTGAGTATGGTGGTGTCGTGAACACTATGCCGAAATTTGCCGTGTTTTTTGTTTTATTCTCAATGGCAAATTGTGGTTTGCCAGCGACATCTGGTTTTGTTGGCGAATTTATGGTGATTTTGGGTGCGGTTAAGTTCAATTTCTGGATAGGTTTGTTGGCGGCAACGGCCTTGATATTTGGCGCAGCTTATTCTCTTTGGATGGTGAAACGCGTGGTTTTTGGTGCGGTGGCTAACAATAATGTTGCGCAACTTTATGACATTAATAAGCGTGAATTTTTCATGTTAGGCGTATTGGCGATTGCGGTCTTGGCGATGGGCCTTTATCCTGCTCCTTTTACTGATGTCATGCAAACCTCTGTCGCTGATTTGCTAAAACATGTCTCGATTTCTAAGGTTCATTAATAATTAATTAGAAGTTATTAACCTTATTGCCTGCTATTAATGCAATGTACATAGCGGATCTGAATTAAATTGAATAAATAACTAATATGAATTTGATACCGGTTTATCCTGAAATATTTTTGTTGTTTGCGACATGTATGATTTTGTTTGTCGACATGTTTTTGTCAGATGCAAAGCGTTGTGTAACGTATGTACTGGTGATTATTACCTTGTTGGTCGCTACAATTCTCAGTGTTATCGACTCGTATTTTGGAGTGACAACTTATACGTTTAGTAACATGTTTGTATCTGATCCGATGTCGAGTTTGTTGAAAGTATTTTCGTGTGTGGCAGTGATGATGACGCTTATTTACTCACGTGAATATGCCACGCAACGCGGCATGATCAATGGTAGTCTTGGTGGGGAGTTTTACGTATTGGCCTTATTTACGCTTCTGGGCCAAATGGTGATGATTTCTGGAAATAATTTCTTGATTATTTATCTTGGTCTTGAGTTGATGTCTCTGTCATTGTATGCATTGATTGCCTTGCAAAGAGGGCGCCCTGTCGCAACAGAAGCAGCAATGAAATATTTTATTTTGGGTGCTTTGGCTTCTGGTTTCTTGCTCTACGGCATATCTTTGCTGTACGGCGCTACGGGTTCGTTGGACTTGACCGAAGTAGCAAAAGTGACATCTGCGGGGACAGTAAAAACAATCGTTCTGGTGTTCAGTATAGTATTTCTGGTAGCAGGTTTAGCATTTAAATTAGGTGTTGTGCCATTTCATATGTGGGTGCCAGATGTGTATCAAGGTGCGCCAACTGCTGTCACATTGTTGTTGGGCGGTGCGCCTAAGTTAGCGGCATTTGCTATTTTTATACGTTTATTAGTAGAGGGGTTGTTGCCCAGAGCAATTGATTGGCAGCAAATGCTATTGGTGCTTGCTGTGTTGTCGATGGCAGTTGGAAATATTGCGGCGATTGCCCAAACCAACCTGAAACGTATGTTGGCTTATTCTACTATTTCGCAAATGGGGTTTGTGCTGCTCGGTCTTTTGTCGGGTGTGGTTAATGGCAATGTTTTTGCTGGTGTGGGGGCCTATAGCTCTGCGATGTTTTATGTGATCACCTATGTATTGACAACCTTGGGCAGTTTTGGCGTCATTATGTTGTTGGCACGTTCTGGTTTTGAGGCGGAGAATTTAGAAGACTTTAAAGGATTGAATCAACGTAGCCCATGGGTTGCTTTTATTATGTTGATTTTGATGTTTTCTCTGGCAGGTATTCCACCTATGGCAGGGTTTTATGCCAAGTTCTCAGTGTTGCAGGCAGTATTGGGAACAGGACAAATTTGGTTGGCTGTGGTCGCAGTATTGTTCTCTTTAATTGGCGCTTTTTACTATTTGCGCGTCGTCAAGGTAATGTATTTTGATGAAGCCTTGGATACGACAAAAATTGTTGCGAAATATGATATGCGGACTGTTTTGAGTATCAATGGCGTGGCTGTGTTGCTTCTTGGTTTGATGCCAGGGCCATTGATGAGCGCATGTTGGACTGCCATCGCTAAAACACTCTCAACTTGATGATCTCTAGATGACTACATCAATTGCAAGTTATTTGTTGATCGTATTAGCATTATTGGCAGCTAACTTGCCTTTTCTGAATGACCGTTTTTTGGGTTTGATACCATTGAAAAGCGTTACGAAGAAAAATATAAAATCCATCAAATCTATTAAATCCCTGTGGATACGTTTGCTTGAATTATCTCTTCTGTATTTTGTCGTTGGAGGGGTTGCCTATTTTATTGAAAATAAAATAGGCAACGTTTTTGCACAGCGTTGGGAATTTTATGCTGTAACAATATGCCTTTTTATTGTGCTGGCTTATCCAGGATTTGTGTTCCGTTATTTGAAAAAACAAAACGACTAATCGATCACAAATCCTTTGATCAGCTTCTCGAATTTATTTGCTTTATTTGTGTATAGCTAGAAGTTCTACATCGAACAACAAAGTAGCATTTGGTGGGATCACGCCTCCTGCGCCACGCGCACCATAGCCCAGTGCAGATGGAATAATCAGTTTGCGCAGGCCGCCTACTTTCATACCTTGCACACCTTCATCCCAACCTTTGATGACTTGGCCGCCACCAAGATGAAATTCAAAAGCAGCGTTGCGGTCTTTACTGGAATCAAATTTCTTTCCTTGGCTTCCATCTGCATTTTGTAAATAGCCTGTGTAATGTACAGCGACTTCGGTGCCAGCTTTGGCTTCGTCGCCAGAACCGATAGTCACATCTTCGTATTGTAAGCCTGATGCGGTTGTTATAGCGGGCATAAGTTTCCTTCGTAGTAATTTATGGGGTGCAATTGTAGTCTAAAAAAGGTGTTGGGCGGGAAGTATGGCGCTACAATTACGAATGTCATTGATTGATAAGGAATCGATATTTATGGCTATAGGACTCATTATTATTGGTGATGAAATTCTTTCAGGTAAACACACTGATCAGCATTTTCAAAAAGTAATTGCAATACTTGCAAATAGAGGGTTACAACTCTCCTGGGTTGAATATATTGGCGATGACCGCGCCCGTATTACAGAAACTCTGCAACGTACCTTTGCGAGTGGCGATATTGTGTTTAGTTGTGGTGGTATTGGTGCGACACCAGATGATCATACCCGTCAGTGTGCTGCTGATGCTTTAGGCGTACCTTTATTACTGCATTCTGAGGCGGCAATAAAAATTCGAGAACGGATGGCTGATTTGGCACGTGAGGCAGGTTGCGATCCTGATTTTGATGCTCCGCATAATTTGCATCGTTTGAAAATGGGAGAATTTCCTGATGGTGCGAAAATTATTCCCAATCCTTTTAATAAAATCCCAGGTTTTTCATTAAACACGCATTATTTTGTGCCTGGTTTTCCAGTCATGGCTTGGCCTATGATCGAATGGGCTTTGGATACTTATCATGCAGATTTGTTTCACAAAATTGCTAGGTTGGAAAAATCGGTATTGGTGTTTGGTTCGACAGAGTCTATGCTGGCGCCATTAATGGATGAAATTGAAGCGATATTTTCATCAGTAAAAATATTTAGTTTGCCCACTATTAACAACCCGCAATTTGGGAGCTATATTGATCTTGGGGTGAAAGGCGATCCTGTGCAAACGATGGCGGCATTTAATCAATTATTAAATGGCTTGGGTGAGTTAAAGGTAAGGTATCAGCTTAAGGCTTAGAGACGGTCTAAAACCATGTGAGACATCATGTGCCTCACATGGAAAAAGCATGAGGTTTTACAGGTTTAGTGCTGCAATACCTGCTTTGGCAATTTGCGCATCTTCTGCTGATTTGACTCCAGAAACCCCAACAGCACCGAGGCATTGACCATTCACCATGATTGGCACGCCACCTTCCAGCATGCCCTCAATGTAAGGAGCACTGATAAAAGAGAAGCGGCCGTTATTAATCATATCTTCATAGACTTTGCTTTCACGACATCCAAGTGCCGCTGTTTTGGCTTTTGCTGGCGCGATGTGCGATGAAATTGGTGCAGCGCCATCCAAACGTTGTAACCACAATAAATGTCCGCCATCATCAACGATAGAGATAACAACCGCCCAGCTGTTTTGAGTTGCTTCTGATTCAGCGGCTGCTGCAATCTTTTTTACGTCTTCTAGCGTCAATACTTGTTTAGATTTCATTTTTGATCCTTGAGTTTTTTAATGTGATGTAAAAGTGATGATGAAAATGTGGTTGATCATGCTACTTTTTATTCCAAGAATTTGTCAATAATTGTCAATAATTTTGACAGTGTTTATAGAATGCTTTACATTGCGGTTGGCGTTGTAATAGGTAATTTTAAAAATGACAACACTTAGATTTAGATCGTGTTTCTTGAGAGCTCTACATAAAATAATTCTCGTCGTGATCACTGGCTTTTGCTTGCACTCGCAGGCAGGCGCAGTTGATGCTCGTTTACCTGAATCAAATCCAATGTTTTCCAGTATGGGAAATTTGGCTGATCGTGCATCGGAGTTGGTCTTTCGGGCGATGAGTATGATCGGTATTCGTTACAAATATGGTGGTAATACCCCCGAAAGTGGCATGGATTGCAGCGGTTTGGTGCGTTACGTTTTCAAAGAATCCTGGGGAGCTAATTTGCCGCGAACTGCGGAAGAAATTAGTCGAGTGGGGCAAGCAATTGACCCTAATGATTTGCAATCGGGTGATTTGGTTTTTTATAATACGTTGAAGCGTACTTTTTCTCATGTGGGTATTTATCTCGGGGATAATAAATTTATTCATGCATCTTCCGAAGGTGGTCAAGTCCGTATAGAAAACATGGATTTAACCTATTGGAAAAATCGTTTTAATGGCGCACGTCGCATGAAAAGCACGGAATGATTTTTGCTTTTTGAAGCAAATGGCGATTGATTGGTTAAGCCAATTTCAAATTTTTCGTGCATTTCCTCTGTAAAATTTTCTCATGAATGATTTAATCCAAGCGGTTACGGTATATGCGTTGCCCGTTATCTTCGCTATTACTTTGCATGAAGCTGCGCACGCTTACGCGGCCAAATATTTCGGTGATAACACGGCTTATGCGGCTGGACGCATGAGTTTAAATCCTCTCAAGCATATTGATCCCATTGGAACAATTCTAATACCGTTGGTCCTGTATTTCAGTACGGGTGGGCAGTTCTTATTTGGGTATGCCAAACCTGTGCCGATTGAGTTTGGCCGATTACGTCAACCAAAACGTGACATGGCGTGGGTGGCATTGGCTGGGCCGGCGGCTAATTTTGTGATGGCATTGATGTGGATGATATTTTCCGTCTTGTTGTGGGCATTTCAGGTTGATGAAGTATTTTTCTTGCAGATGGCTAAAGCAGGTATTTTGGTCAATTTGTTATTGCTAGCTTTTAATTTGCTTCCTATTCCACCATTGGATGGTGGTCGCATAGTGACTAGTATGTTGCCGCATCAATATGCCTACAAATTTGCCAAAATTGAACCTTACGGTTTTTTCATTGTGATTGCATTGGCGTTGTTGAAAGTGATTAATCTCTGGGTAATGCCGGTAATGTTGATCGCACAGACCGTATTGCAATGGATGATTTCCCCTTTAAAATTTTTATTGAATTGAGTTATTAATGTACGCTGATCGTGTCGTATCTGGTATGCGCCCTACGGGAGCTATGCATCTTGGTCATTATCATGGTGCGCTTAAAAACTGGATCACAATGCAAGCTGAATTGCCATGCTTGTTTTTTGTGGCGGATTGGCATGCCCTGACCACGCATTATGATGATCCGAGCATCATTGAGGCGAGTACTTGGGACATGTTGATTGATTGGTTGGCGGCTGGTATTGATCCCTCACAATCAACATTGTTCATTCAGTCCAAGGTGCCAGAGCATGCTGAATTGCATTTGTTATTGTCGATGGCAACGCCATTGGGATGGTTGGAGCGTGTGCCAACTTATAAAGACCAAATTGAACAATTAGCGAATAAAGATTTGGCAACCTATGGTTTTCTTGGTTATCCCTTGTTGCAGGCGGCTGATGTATTAATTTATCGCGCCAGCCAAGTTCCAGTTGGTGCGGATCAAGTACCTCATGTCGAAATGATGCGTGAGTTGGCGCGTCGTTTTAATCATATTTATGGCAAAGAAAAGAATTTTGAAGAAAAAGCGCAAGACGCTGTGAAGAAGCTTGGTAGCAAGCGCGCTAAAATTTACAACGAGTTACGCATTGAATTTCAGCAAGATGGCAAGGCGGATGCGTTGGAGCAAGCGAAAGCGATGTTGGATGATGCGCAAAATCTATCGATGATTGATAGAGAGCGTTTGTTTGGCTATCTTGAGGGATGCCGAAAACTGATTTTGGTTGAGCCTCAAGTACGTTTGACGGTTGCTTCGCGGTTACCTGGTTTGGATGGTCGGAAGATGTCAAAAAGTTATGGTAATACGATTGCCTTGCGTGAAAGTAAGGATGTCGTCACCAAAAAAATTCGCACTATGTTGACAGATCCTGCACGAGTACATCGTACTGATCCTGGAGATCCGGAAAAATGCCCTGTATGGCAATTGCATTTAATTTACTCTGACGAGAGTAAAAAAGAATGGGTCACAAAAGGATGTAAATCAGCCAGTATTGGTTGCATTGAGTGCAAGCAGGTTGTTGTTGATGGTGTACTCAAAGAGCAGGAACCTATGCACGAGCGGGCGCAAAAATATTTGGATGATCCATCATTAGTACGTGCGATTGTGGCTGATGGTTGTGATAAAGCGCGCAAATTGGCGCAAGAAACCATGCGGGATGTACGTGAAGTAATGGGGTTGTCGTATAACTAATAAGTTTATTAAACTTATTAGTTATTTTTTAATAATTATCAATTACTAATTAAATGACTATGATCAAGGGCAGCATAGTAGCGATCGTTACCCCTATGCAGGCGGATGGCAGTCTGGATTTCCCCACGCTGCGTCGTCTTATCGATTGGCATATTTTTGAGGGCACGGATGGTATCGTCATTGTGGGGACAACTGGCGAATCTCCGACGGTGAGTGTTGAAGAACATTGTGCATTGATTAAAGTTGCGGTTGAGCACGCCAATAAGCGTATTTCCATCATTGCGGGTACGGGTGGTAATTCCACATCGGAAACGATTGAATTAACGCAATATGCCAAGGATGTGGGAGCCGATGCATCTTTGCTGGTGGTGCCCTATTACAACCGGCCATCTCAGGATGGGATGTACCGGCATTTCAGAACGATTGCGGAAAAAGTCGATTTGCCTATCATTCTTTACAATGTGCCGGGACGTACTGTTGCTGATATGTCGAATGAAACGATTCTGCGTTTAGCACAAGTACCTGGAGTTGTTGGTGTAAAAGATGCAACTGGTAACATTGCTCGTGGCATTGATTTGATCCGCCTTGCATCTAGCGAATTCGCTGTGTATTCCGGCGATGATGCAACCGCAATGGCATTGATGTTTTGTGGTGCCAAGGGAAATATTTCGGTCACTGCTAACATTGCTCCACGTGCCATGCATGAAATGTGTTTTGCCGCAATGAATGGCGATATTGCTAAGGCAATTGAAATCAATAATCGTCTTTTCCCATTACATCAAAAGTTGTTCATAGAGGCGAATCCTGTTCCAGTGAAATGGGCGATGTTAGAGATGGGTTTGATTGAGTCTGGTCTGCGTTTGCCCTTGTTGACATTGGCTGCAGAGAACCAGGATGTGGTTCGCGCATCTTTATTAGAATCCGGTTTATTGTGATTTCTAATTTAGTTTTAATTTAGTTTTTTATCCCAAACTTAAATAATATGATTATTGGTAAAAGTTTTGACATTTCTCAGTCAAAGACAGAGCAACGTGTTTTGCAACACAGCGTCATGCTGAGTGCAGTACTGCTTAGTTTGGCTGGCTGTAGTTCAATTACATCCACATTGGAATCTAATCGTTTAGATTACAAAAGTGCTGCTAAGCCAACCGTATCGTTAGAAGTTCCTCCAGATTTGACGCAGTTGCAGCGAGAGAGTCGCTACACTTTGCCAGTTGCCAATGGGGGAGTGAATGCCTCTGTTTATGATGCGCAGCAAACACGGCAAAATGAACGCACTGGAGCAGTTACCACCACAGCAGTGGTAGTTGCCAATGTGAACTCTAAAACTAAAACGTCCGATGCTATTCATGTTGAGCGCGAAGGCAACCAGCGTTGGCTGGTCGTGAAAAGATCCCCAGAAGTATTGTGGCCGCAAATTAAGGATTTTTGGCAAGATGCTGGTTTTGTGATTAATACCGAATCTCAAGCAACTGGTGTGATGGAGACTGATTGGGCTGAGAATCGTGCCAACATTCCTCAAGATATGTTGCGTAAGACTTTGGGAAAAATTGTTGATTCACTATATTCCACTGGTGAGCGCGACAAATTTCGCACCCGTTTGGAGTTGAACGCGGATGGTGCAACTGAAATTTATATTAGCCATCGCGGTGCTGAAGAAGTATTCGTTGGTGCTAATAAAGAGACTACAACGTGGACTGCACGCCCGACTGATCCGCAGTTGGAGGCTGAATTTTTATCTCGCCTGATGGTACGTTTGGGAGTAGATGGTGAGCGTGCTAAGAGTGCTGTTGCTCAAGTTGTTGCTCAGCCAGAGCGTGCAAAATTGCTGAAAGATACCGCCGGTAGTTACGTGAGTGTTGATGAAAACTTTGAGCGCGCATGGCGTCGTGTGGGTTTAGCTTTAGATCGTGCTGGTTTTACAGTGGAAGATCGTGATCGTGCTCAAGGTGTTTATTTTGTGCGTTACGTTGCGCAAGAGCAGGATGAAAAAGTTAAGTCTGCGAATGAAAAAGGTTTCCTTTCTAGATTGTTTTCAAGCGACTCTTCGAGTGACAAGATGAAAGCGGTGCAACGTTATCGTGTTTTGGTGAAGAAGAGCGATGTCAAGAGTGCTAAAGATGCCAATGATGTGAATAATGTTACAACCAAAATTACAGTTCTGAATGGCGCTGGAAAAATTGAGTCGTCATCGAGCGTCGATAAGATTTTGTCCTTGTTAAAGGAGCAATTAAAATAATATTGTTGAAATTGGATAAAGTTAATATTGGTAATAAAAAAGCCGACCCTAGGGTCGGCTTTTTTTCAAGGAATCTGTTGATTACTTGGACTTTGCAGATGCAGCTTTAGCAGCGTCAGCGGATGCGCTTGCAGCAGCGGATGCAGAAGCAGAAGCAGCTGGAGCAGCAGCGTCAGCAGACGAAGCAGGTGCCATAGCAGCTGGAGCAGCAGCGTCAGCAGAAGCTGCTGCGCCTGGAATTGCTGGAGCTGGTGTGCCTGCAGCTGGTGCTGGAGCTTCTGCTGCTGGTGCGGAAGCTGGAGCTGGAGCTTCTTCTTTTTTGCTGCAAGCAGCCAAAGCGATCGCCAACAAGGAGATGATCAACAGAGATTTTTTCATGGTGTTCCCTTAATAAATAAACAAATAAACAAATAAACCAAAATTTTTCGATGAATAATTACCGGTAATTATCGCTCTATAGGTTAGGTTGTTTCCGAAGTTTTTTGAAAAATGGTGTTTTCCAAACAACGAAATATTCCTAACCCGCGATTATAGCGATTTTTTGTGCCATGCAATAGAAACGATGATGTTTTTTTGTGACTCATTGCAGAATTACCACAAATATTGGTGGTAATTATTTTTGGGTAATTAATTTGATTTGGCTAGCATGAATAATGTAGCGTAAGCCACCCATCTTGATACCACATATACAAAGCTTCCCAAATGTCGATAGATGCATTGGCCAGGGTGGCGCTATCCAATTTCCGCGTATCAGCCAATATAGTTAGTATGGTTTTATCATTGTCGTTCATGGCGAACGACATGCCGTTGATGAATAAATGTTCACCGGAATACAACATCCGTGATTTGATTGATAACAGTACACCTTGTTTGCGTGTTGTTTTTTCAAACGCAGATGGCGTGAGTGGTTTGGTCGGTGTTCGGAAAATGACGCTATGGGCTGGTTCTGATAAATACTCACCCAGAAAAATAGTGATGTCATCTTTAGTGAATTTCACCTTATTTAATTCTGTTGAAATATGAGAAATCATGGAGTTGTCAATTTTGGCTGGATGTTTGGTTGGTTTGCGTTCAGGATCGGTATAGCGCCCTGGCAAATCAATTGAATCAGCCATAAATTGTAAAAATGCATCCCCCAATTCTTGATAAGAAGGCATGCGAAATCCTATTGAGTAAGTCATGCATTCTCCTACGGCAACGCCATCATGGGCGTAATGTGGGGGCAGATACAGCATGTCGCCAGGTTCTAGGAGAAATTCTTCTTCTACCTGAAAATTATTTAAAATTTTTAGGGGCAAATCTGGTATCAAGGTTAAATCTTTTTGCGCACTAATTCGCCAACGTCGTTGTCCATGTGCTTGTAGTAAAAAAACATCGTACGAATCAAAATGTGGTCCTACGCCACCCGTATCTGTGGCGTAACTAATCATTAAATCATCAAGCCGCGTATCGGAAATAAAGCGAAATTGACGCAGTAGGGCATCGACGGATTCATTTTGCAAATTGACGCCTTGTACTAACAGTGTCCAGCCTTTTTTGGTGATGGCAGGCAAAGTGTTAAAGGGGCCATGTTGCATATCCCATTGTCGTTTTTCGTGTGTGATGAGGCGTGCATCGACATCGTTTTTGCTGGCTAATTCAAACAAAGATGGGCGGCTGACCAAAGGTGTGAAATTGGGAATGGCTTGGCGAATTAATAAAGGTTTTTTTTGCCAATAATCACGCATAAATTCTGCGTGACTGAGTTCGCCCAGAATGGATAAGTTTTTCATTAATGATCAAATAAAGGTAGGGGAATGGGGGATTGCACGTTAGTTTTTACAGATATTTGCTTGTGCTTGCTGTTGTTTGAAACTGACTAGTTTCGATCATATGAGTATAATTGCCGCTATGTTGTTTGTATATTAAATGAAAGAATTCACTATGAAAATTGCTAAAAATACGGTGGTGACCGTGAAATACAAGCTATCAGATGCGCAAGGCAATCTGATTGAAGATGGTCGCGAGCCCATGGTCTATTTACATGGTGGCTATGAAAATACCTTGCCAAAAATAGAAGAAGCTTTGGATGGCAAAGAAGCAGGTTATGAAACCATGATTCAAGTTGAGCCTCAGGATGCGTTTGGTGAGTATGACCCTAGTTTGGTCAAAATCGAGCCACGTAATCGTTTACCGGCACCTTTAGAGATTGGTATGCAATTTGAAGGGACGCCAGATGATGTCGATAGCGATGAAGAGGCTTTGATTTTTACAGTGACTGATATTGCTGATGATAAGGTGGTGTTGGATGGTAATCATCCGCTTGCTGGTATTGCCTTGCGTTTTTCGTTAAATGTGACAGAAGTGCGTGCTGCTACCGATGAAGAAATCGTGCATGAGCATGTGCATGGTCCAAATGGACATCATCATGCTCATGATGACATGGATGATGAAGATGACGAAAGCAGCGAAGGTGACGAATTCCGTACTCATCTGATTCATTGATATTTGCATTTGAGTAGGCAAATGGAAAATGGAGCCTATGAAGCCTGTAAATAATTTCTCTGCTGTTTTAAATTTATAAACTTAAAAAGTTGGAAATTCCAATTTAAAACGGCAGAAAATTCGTTGTGCCTTCCTTAAAGATTTAATCCAGAAATTACCTCTAACTCGCAGCCATGCTGCATCAACCACTTTTCCATCATGTTGATTTTGTCGGGTTCTAATGCCCTGTCTGTATTCCGTGCCCAGGGTCTTTTATCTCAACTACGTGTTGTCGATTCCGCGATTGTAGGCGTGACAGCGCGCTTTTTGCATTTGATTGATGCAGCCAAACCTTTGTCTGAGGCTGAGATGACGCGCTTGCAGGCTTTGTTGACGTATGGCGATCCATTTGAAAGCAGCGCTGAAGGCGAGACATTTATCGTGATTCCACGTTTTGGCACGATTTCACCTTGGGCGTCGAAGGCGACTGAGATTGCGCATCATTGCGATTTGCCTCAGATTAAACGGATAGAGCGTGGGATTGCGTATTCGATCCAACTCAAAGCAGGTTTGCTTGGTCAGAATAAAAAACTATCTGATGCTACCATTAACGCTGTGGCGGATTTGTTGCATGACAGAATGACCGAAACCGTGTTGCGTGATGTGCAGGATGCAGCGGGTTTATTCCAAGAACTGGAAGCAAAACCATTGGAATATGTCGATATTTTATCTGGTGGCAGAGCAGCGTTAGAGAAAGCAAATGCCGAGCTGGGTTTGGCGCTTTCTGAGGATGAAATCGATTATTTATTGGATGCCTTTACGGCTCCACAAGTGCGGCGTAATCCCACCGATGTCGAATTGATGATGTTTGCGCAAGCCAATAGTGAGCATTGCCGTCATAAAATATTCAATGCCGAATGGACCATTGATGGCGAAAAGCAGG
>CAZCIX010000041.1:0-603 GCA_964498835.1 uncultured Burkholderiaceae bacterium
ATGTATCAACGCTGTATTGGAAAATCTTCGCCTCAATCACAATTTGTTTATAGTCAGAATCAACCGCATGCAAAATTTCACTAATTTTGTCTAACACACTCGCTCGGCCCTTCACAATCAACGCGTTTTGTTGCGGGATGGAAATCCAACGCACTCTGCTATATGGATCATCGCTAGATGTGCTCACACCACCCGCTAGCTGGCTGTTCAATTGCCAATCAGAAGGTTGTAAACGCAAGCCATCCACACCGCTCCTATCCTGGAATTGCATACCCTGACCCAATAATTGCATAGGCGATGAATTGCGCCGTGGCAAATCTGCCGGCTTGTTGGGGGAGAAATCGGCGTAAGGAATATTCAACAATCGGGCTAAATAAAATGAAACTTCACGTTCAGACAAATTAAACAGGAAGATTTTTTTATAGCCTTCCGACGACGGATCAATAAAATCATTGTTTGATTTTGCCGATATTGGTGTTGATATTGGTTCCGGCGCTGGTGATGGCATGGGTGCTGGCGGTGGCCTATGGTACCCCGGGCCTGGTCCCGCTCCTGGCGATTGTCCCTGTCCTTGCATCTGCATCTGCATCTGTGCCTGTGCCT
>CAZCIX010000041.1:703-18871 GCA_964498835.1 uncultured Burkholderiaceae bacterium
GTGCTTGTGCTTGTGCTTGTGCTTGTGCTTGTGCTTGTGCTTGTGCTTGTGCTTGTGCTTGCAACAATGCTGGCGGAATAGCCGTACCTTCAAAAGTAATTGAATCTACTTCTGCATTTGCCTGAGTTGCATTTGTTGGTGTTGCATTTTTCTTGATCGAATAAAAAATAAACCCATCGCCAGTCCATTTGTAGCGCAAATTACGTGCCAATTCACGCAACTCAGGATCATCCGACGAGCCATAAGCTTCTTTAATCATGGCAACAGAAGTACGAACAAAATCATCCACCGATGAGAACTTCTGCTGCTTAATTTTTGTTGCCCAAATATCTTGATCAGAAACACCAACGGAAAACTTTAACTGCTTGGCGTTCGCCACATCCAAATCAAAATAATCAATATAAAACCGTGAAACATCGGTCAACATCGTGTAATTAAACCGACGTAAACGCGCTGCTTCATCTAATACCGACAAAAAAGATTTTCCTCTTGTCTTTACAAATAAGTAACCATTTTCGGAAAAAATACCCGAGCGCTTCAAAAGTGCATCCTGCTGCTTCAGTTTGACAAGAGCCAATTGAGTTTTATCGGATGTATCAACTTTGTCTGTTCTTTTCACTGTCCCAACCTTTTGATGTTCCTTGAAATCAACAAACATATCTTTGGCTGGCAATCCAATGCCCTGTATTTTTTGCAAAGCGCACGCTGGTAAAAGCAAAACGACAAACAAAACGCTACACAACAATAAAAAACGACGTGCAATACGCGTTAAAGGAAAAAAGGGACCAAATGTTATGTGCATTTTTATCTCGATCTATCTCTATAAAAAGCTGTTACTGTGCAAAAAACAATCAATAAAGAATGCAAAGGCAAGTTACAACCGAACTCCTACTATCACTTTAGGTAGCAACACCCATAAGGAAAGACGTTGTTTCATTCGCCCAGCTTGTTCACCCGCTGCAGCACCAAAGCCCCAAAAATAATCAGCCCTAACCGCCCCCCTGATTGCCCCACCTGTATCCTGCGCCATCACCAAGCGTTGTAAATTGACCTCTTTTGCAACCAAAAACACTGGCGCGCCCAAGGGTAAGTATTGAGGATCAATCGCAATCGAGCGCTGCGCTGTCAAAGGCACACCCAATGCACCTTTAGGCCCTTGCTTATCATCGAGCAACTTCTCCTCTTTAAAGAAAACATAACTAGGATTCGCGCTCAACAATTCCTGCTGACGCGATGGATGCGCCGCCAACCAAGCTTTAATGCCCTGGGCAGAAGCCTGCTCCAACTTTAGCTCCCCTTTATTCACCAGATAACGTCCGATGGATTTGTAAGGGTGTCCATTTTGATTAGCATACGCCAAGCGTACGACTTCCTTGCTGCCAGCCAACTGCACGCGCCCGGAACCTTGGATTTGCAGGAAAAATGCATCAATCGGATCATCCACCCATAGCAATTCTTTGCCAGCCAACGTGGCGCCATTCTCCATTTCAGCACGTGAGGGATAAGGCAACACTTTGTTGCCAACCACACGTCCACGTAAACGCATGTTTTTAAGCTCTGGATAAACCGAGCCCAATTCAATCGTCAGCAAATCATCCGGCACGGAATACAGTGGAATTTGATATTTACCAGTACGTTGACGACTACCTTTTAGTAAAGGCTCGTAATAGCCAGTCAACAAACCTTCTTCTGTTCCATCAACATTAACGACCTGGTGCGGCGTGAAGAATGTTTCAAAGAACATCCGTATCGCCACATTGTCCTGAGGATTCACATCCTTTGCGATGCTGCAAGGTTCAACCCAATCGTTGTTTGGTTTGGTTTGATTAGTTTGGGTTGCACGTTTTGCTTTACGATCAATTTCATTCTTTTTGGTCAACACATTGCAAGAAGCCAAAAAAGCTGGCCACGCTTCGCGCACATCATCCTGCTCCCAACCCGGCAAGGCTGCGTAAGTACTAGGCTTGAGTATATTCGATGAAGTAGAAGAGGGGGCCTCAGGTTCAGAAGGTGTGATGACAACAGGCGGAGTAGTTGGGATTGGTGTAATGGGTTCTGGCTGTTTTGGCTGTTCTGGTATTGAAGTACACGCCAGCATACTAGCCATGATCAAACTGACAGAGGTAAATAAACCAATGCGTGTACTAATACGTTTAGTAATACGTGAGATACGAGTGAATAACATAACGATGGGAATCAGGGATAATGGCTGAATAAACAAAAACGGTACAAATAACAGGTGGTCAATATGCAATCATTTATACAAAGCGGCGCGTGGGTATTTATTTTAGAAGCAGGCATCCCTCTTTTTTTATTACTTTTCATCGTTTGGTGGACCATGTTCCCGAGTAAAAAATCCGATCAACCTAACCACCCCACCGCCACCAAACACACCTATCAAAAAGAGGATGACACATCAATGTAAGGTGTGTGGCAAAGAAAGAAAAAACTCAGGAATCTTGGCCTGAAACTGCTCACCGTCTTCGCCAACACACAAATATTCCCCTGACATCGAACCATGCGGCGTCTTCAATGCACTACCGCTGGTGTATTCAAATTCCTCACCCGGTTGCAATAACGGTTGGTGGCCAATCACACCTAAACCACGCACTTCCTGAACGTGATTATTGGCATCAGTAATCCGCCAATGACGGGAAATCAACTGCGCACCTAGCTCGCCCGTATTTTTAATCGTGATGGTATAGGCAAAAACATAATTCGCCTGTTCTGGCCGAGATTGCTCCTCCAGATAACGTGTTTTGACAGAAACGGTGAATTCATAAGCTGCCATGGTGTTCCTTGTATTTTTTATCCGAGATTATCGATTAGCCTCAATTCCCCCGTCGTGCTCGCAGAAACGAGGTAATACTGAAAACTTAAAACCGTCGTCCCCGAGTGCTTTAGTCGGGGACCCAGTGTCTTTTAGCTGCAAACAACGAAAGACGCTGGGTCCCCGCCTAAACCCGCAGGAACGACAGAGATTAATGGACAATCTCGGCTTATGTTGAATATTGATACACAAGCGGACGATTTTACCTGAATTGACTAAAAAACCATGGCATTCCATTCGGGTAAAATAGCGCGCTTTACTTATTTGCCATCCTCGCCATGACTACTTATCGCATCGCCCCCAGTATCCTGTCCGCTGACTTTGCTCGTTTAGGTGAAGAAGTGCGCAACGTCGTTGCCGCTGGCGCCGATATCATTCATTTTGATGTGATGGATAACCATTACGTCCCCAATTTGACGATAGGCCCCTTGGTTTGCCAAGCCATCAGACCGCATGTCCAAGTGCCGATCGACGTGCATTTGATGGTGAAACCGGTGGATAGGCTGATTCCTGATTTTGCTAAAGCAGGCGCCGATATAATCACTTTCCACCCAGAAGCATCGGAACACATCGATCGCACGCTGCAGTTGATCCGTGATCATGGTTGCAAAGCGGGCTTGGTATTTAATCCTGCGACGCCTTTACATTATTTGGATTATGTGATGGACAAGGTCGACATCATTCTGATCATGTCGGTTAATCCAGGTTTTGGCGGCCAATCCTTTATCCCATCGGCGCTGGAAAAAATCAAAACCGTGCGCAAATTAATCGACGCTTCGGGCAATCCCAACATCATGCTGGAAGTCGATGGTGGGATCAAAGTCGACAATATCGCAGCAGCAGCAGCAGCGGGCGCCGATACCTTTGTGGCGGGATCGGCGATTTTTAATCAGCCGGATTACGCCGCTGTCATTAGCGCGATGCGGGCTGAATTGGCGAAATAATGATGTCAAACAAGCTGCACGGCATCGCCGGTGTGATTATTGATTTAGACGGCACCATGCTGGACACGGCGCCGGACTTACAACTGGCGATTAATCGCATGCGTGCCGAGTTGCAGTTGTCACCGCTCACGCTGGAAATGGTTAAAGACTTTGTCGGTCAAGGCACAGAGAACCTGATACACCGAGTATTAGCAGTCGATTTCGAGCCGGAAGAAGCAAACGCGCATTTTGCATTCGCACTCGCTTCTTATCTGCGTCACTACCACACCATCAATGGCAGCTTGAGCATCATGTATCCAGGCGTCAAAGAAGGCTTGATCGCATTGCAGCAAAAAGGCTTGCGCCTGGCTTGTGTCACCAATAAACCCGCCGCTCTGGCCATTCCTTTGCTGAAAAAAACGGCATTGCATGATTATTTCGATGTTATTTATGGTGGCGACTGCTTACCGAAAAAGAAGCCCGATCCGTATCCATTACTCCAAGTCTGTCGTGATTTTGGCTTGCAGCCGCAGCACGTGCTGGCAATTGGCGATTCATCCAATGATGCCCGCGCCGCCCGCGCTGCTGGTTGCTGGGTCTGGAGCGTGCCTTATGGCTATAATCATGGCTCCCCTGTAGAAGATATTGATTCCGACGGCATCGTCGCTACGCTGCTGGATGCAGCGCAACACATCGAATCATTGCAACAACAACGCCCAAAACATTCAATCCTGTAAACGAAATATGACAGAACTCGAATTCGAATCCCTCGCCACGCAAGGTTACAATCGCATCCCCCTGATCGCCGAAGCACTGGCTGATCTTGAAACGCCTTTGACGTTGTATTTGAAACTGGCGCAAACCCAAAGCATGGGCAAAAACACGTTTTTGCTGGAATCCGTCGTCGGTGGTGAACGCTTTGGGCGCTATTCTTTTATCGGCCTGCCTGCCTCCACTTTGCTACGCAGCATTGGCAACCGGATCGAAGTGGTGCAAAACGATCAAGTCATCGAAACTACAGAAGGTAATCCGCTCGACTTCATCGCTCAATTTCAATCCCGTTACAAGGTTGCTCCTCGCCCTGGTTTACCGCGTTTTTGCGGTGGTTTGGCCGGTTACTTTGGCTACGATGCCGTGCGTCATATTGAAAAACGGCTAGCACATTCCACGCCGCCCGATGATCTGGGGTTGCCGGATATTCAGTTGCTACTAACCGAAGAACTGGTTGTCATCGACAACTTGTCCGGCAAGCTGTACTTCATTGTTTACGTCGATCCCACGCAGCCAGAAGCCTATTCAAAAGGCCGCCAACGTCTGCACGATTTGCGCATGATGTTGCATCGTCCGGTTGATGTGCCAGTGACGTCTTCTTCGGTACGTACCGAGGTATTGCACGAGTTTGCCAAGCAGGATTATTTAGATGCGGTGCTCAAAGCCAAGGAATACATCATGGCCGGCGATTTGATGCAGGTACAAATCGGCCAGCGCATCAAAAAACCTTATGTCGATGCGCCACTTTCTTTGTACCGTGCCCTGCGTTCGCTAAATCCTTCGCCATATATGTATTTCTACAATTTCGGCGACATACATATCGTTGGATCGTCACCTGAAATTCTGGTACGCAACGAAAACATCGGCGATGGCAAGAAAAAAGTCACCATTCGCCCCTTAGCCGGTACACGTCCACGCGGCGCAACGCAGGAGCAGGATGTGGCCTTAGCCAAAGAATTATTGGCCGATGCCAAAGAAATTGCTGAACACGTGATGCTGATCGACCTGGCGCGCAACGACGTTGGCCGCATTGCTGAAACTGGCAGCGTGGTGGTCACCGACCAGTTCATGATTGAAAAATATTCTCACGTGCAACATATCGTGTCGAATGTGGAAGCAACGCTCAAACCAGGTTTATCCAATCTGGATATTTTCCGCGCCACTTTCCCCGCTGGCACGCTGTCCGGCGCGCCCAAAGTACGCGCGATGGAAATCATTGATGAGCTGGAATTATGCAAACGCGGTATTTACGGCGGCGCGTGCGGTTATCTGTCGTTCAGTGGCGAAATGGATTTGGCGATTGCGATTCGCACCGGCGTGATCAAAAACGGCATGCTATACGTAGAAGCTGCTGCTGGCATCGTGGCGGATTCGGTTCCAGAAATGGAATGGCAGGAAACAGAAAACAAGGCACGCGCAGTACTACGCGCGGCAGAACAAGTACAAGATGGTTTGGATGGAGAATTCTAATGTTGCTGATGATCGATAACTACGATTCTTTTACTTACAACCTGGTGCAGTATTTTGGCGAACTGGGCGAAGAAGTCCGTACCTTACGCAACGACGAAATCACCTTGCAAGAAATTGCGGACATGCAGCCAGAACGTATCTGCATTTCACCTGGGCCTAAATCGCCCGAAGATGCAGGTGTATCCGTCGCCGTGCTGTCACACTTTGCTGGCAAAATTCCGATGCTGGGTGTCTGTCTGGGACATCAAAGCATTGCCACCGCATTTGGCGGCAAAGTGATCCGCGCCAAGCAAGTCATGCATGGCAAAACGTCGTTGATTCATCACACCGGCGTGGGCGTCTTTCATGGCCTACCCAGCCCATTTTCTGTCATCCGTTATCACTCGCTGGCGATTGAACGTTCTTCCTTACCGGATTGCCTGGAAATCACCGCCTGGACAGACGATGGCGAAATCATGGGCGTGCGCCACAAGGAATTCGACATTCAAGGCGTGCAATTTCACCCAGAATCCATCCTGTCAGAGCATGGACACGCTTTGTTAAAAAACTTTATTCAAGCACCTGCTAAACCTGCTAAATAACCAGCCGAAACATCCATCATCATGCCCATCACGCCCCAACAAGCACTTCTGCGCTGCATCAATCATCAAGAAATTTTGCACGATGACATGGTGTCGCTGTTTCGCTCCATCATGCAGGGCGAAATGGCACCAACGCTGATGGCCGGGCTGTTGATGGCTTTGCGCGTTAAGCAAGAAAGCGTGGGCGAAATCACCGCCGCAGCGCAGGTGATGCGTGAGTTTTCCACCAAAGTGGAAGTCGCTGACACGCAAAATCTGCTGGATATCGTCGGAACCGGTGGCGATGGCGCACATACCTTTAATATTTCCACCGCCTCCATGTTTGTCGCTGCTGCTGCTGGTGCGCGTGTGGCTAAGCATGGCGGGCGCCGTGTTTCTTCTTCCTCCGGCAGCGCCGACATCCTGGAAGCCTGCGGTGCCAACATTAATTTGACGCCCAAGCAAGTCGCGCAAGCGATTGAACAAACCGGCATCGGTTTTATGTTCGCACCCAATCATCACGCTGCGATGAAACACGCCGCGCCCGTTCGCAAAGAACTGGGCGTACGCACCATTTTCAATATTTTGGGCCCGCTCACCAATCCAGCTGGTGCTCCTAATATCCTGATGGGCGTATTTCACCCCGACTTGGTCGGCATACAAATACGTGTGTTACAACGCTTAGGTGCGCAACATGCGCTAGTGGTGTGGGGGCGCGACAATATGGATGAAGTCACACTCGGCGGCGCCACCATGGTGGGTGAATTGATCCACGGCACGCTGCGTGAGTATGAAATTCATCCACAGGATTTTGGCTTGCAGGTCGTTGCCAGTCAGGAGCTCAAAGTCGCCAATGCGCAAGAATCCAAACAAAAAGTCCTAGCCGCCTTAAACGACGAAGCCGGCCCAGCGCGTGACATTGTTGCTTTGAATGCCGGTACCGCCTTGTATGCCGCGGGCGTGGCCACATCGATACAAGATGGATTAAGCAAAGCACGCGCTGCGATCACGTCTGGTGCAGCACTTGCCAAGCTGGAACAGTTTGTCCAGGTGACGCAAGCGTTAGGGCAATAAATTAATTCATCCGAAATTGTCTATTAGTCTCGATTCTTCCGGCATTCTCTCGAGAAAGATGGTGATACGGAGAAACTTAAAACCATCGTCCACGAGTGCTTTAGTCGGGGACCTAGTAACTCTAGTAGTCAGCAACAAAAGACGCTGGATTCCCGCCTAAATCCGCGGGAACGACGGAGGTTAATGGATAATCTCGGTTCATAAATATTAATCAGTATTCACAAATTCATCACAAAAACCATGTCCGACATATTGCACAAAATCCTCACCGTGAAAGCAGAAGAAGTCGCCACGGCAAAAAAATACCGTGATCTAGCCAGCCTGCGACGCGAAGTGGAATCCGACCTTGCCGCCCGCGCCGATTTGCGTGGGTTTGAAGCAAGCTTGCGCAAAAAAATTGCCGCTGGTCAAGCCGGCGTCATTGCGGAAGTGAAAAAAGCCTCGCCGTCCAAAGGCGTGCTCCGTCCTAATTTTCGCCCTGCAGAAATTGCCGCAAGTTATGCCCAACATGGTGCAGCTTGCCTATCGGTCTTAACCGATGTGTCTTTTTTCCAAGGTACGCCAGAATATTTGCAACAGGCCAGAAATGCTTGCACGCTACCGGTCTTGCGCAAGGATTTCATGATTGATTTGTATCAAGTCTATCAAGCACGTTCATGGGGTGCGGATTGCATTCTGCTCATCGTCGCTGCACTGGATCATGGCTTAATGGCGGAACTGGAAGCCTGTGCGCACGAACTGGGCATGGGTGTGCTGGTGGAAGTACATGACGGGATTGAGCTAGATGCAGCACTGAAGCTCAAAACCAGCATGTTAGGCATTAATAACCGGAATTTGCGTACTTTTGAGACTTCTTTGCAAAATACGATTGCACTGCTGCCACGCATTCCTAGCGATAAATTAGTAATCACGGAATCCGGTATTCTTGCCAGCGATGACGTAAAAATCATGCGCGATGCCAATGTGCATGCTTTCTTGGTGGGAGAAGCCTTCATGCGGGCCAGCGACCCTGGTTTGGAGTTGCATCGTTTGTTTAATCATGACTGAAAACCCACTCTCTTCCCCATTACGCATCATCGCCACTGGTGGTACGTTTGATAAGCATTACGATGAAATTGCTGGGCAACTTGGCTTTTGTAATAGCTATTTGCCAGAAATCATCCAACGCGCCCGCATCACGCTGCCCGTCACACAAGAAGTGCTGCCGCTACTCGATTCACTCGATATGCAGAATGACGATAGGCAACGAGTATTAGCATCCTCCCAACGTGCTACTGAACAAAGCATCGTCATCATTCACGGCACCGACACCATGTGCAAAACCGCAGCGGTGCTGGCTGCGGCCCAGCTCGATAAAACCATCGTATTGACGGGCGCTATGATTCCTTACGAAATCCGACATTCTGATGCGCTATTTAATCTGGGCTTTGCCTGCGGCGTGGCGCAAACATTGCCCGTTGGGGTTTACATCGCCATGAATGGACAAGTGTTTGACTGGGATAAGGTGCAAAAGAACACCGTGGCTGGTGTGTTTCAGCCAAACTGATTTCAGAGATTTAGTCTGAACGAAGTAAAAAAAGGTTCGGTAATTTCACGCATTTCATTTATTTCACCTGAAATCGATTTTTCTTTACCTAACACAACAATTTGCACCACTTTGTTATCTTGAGCCATAAAACGCGCCATCAATCGCATTTTGGATTGATGCGTACTTTGGCCAGGCGTTCCGCTCGCCTCTATGTTGATGGAGGTGGGTGATGCTTCCTCATGCACGATGCTGCCGTTGATATTTTTCAGCATGGCTGTTTTCATGGCCTGCAATGTCGCCTGTGCTTGCCCAACGTCTGGGAGAGTGGTGGTACCAATCGCAAATGACGTGCCATCGACCTCTGCCACGGTCAGAGTCATGTTGACGGTGAGACCGTTTAAATGAATGGGTCGTGTATACGAGGCAGGTTTGGCGGGGAACATCACCGAATATCGGATTTCCGGTTCGTTCGTACTAGCACCATTAACCGGCCCTTGCACCTGACGCCAGTTGTATTGCGGGCTGCAAGCTGATAGCAACAACAGCAATATGCTGATCAAGCCTGCTTTGCGTAGGAATGCAATCAAAATTAATCTTTCAATGGCAACTTCGTCGCTCCCGCGTTTTCAGGCGGGAGTCCAGCGGCGCTCACACAACGTTAAGTCACTGGGTTCCCGCCTAAAACCGCGGGAACGACGGGAAAAAGGTCTACGACGTTATTTCTTACTAGTACTTTTACCGTTTTCTATCTTGTTAGTAATCACCCACTGCTGCGCAATCGACAATATGTTGTTGACCACGTAATACAGCACCAAGCCAGAAGGAAAGAAGAAGAACATGGCGGAAAATACCAGCGGCATGATCATCATCATTTTTGCTTGTATGGGATCAGGTGGTGCAGGATTGAGTTTGGTTTGCACAAACATGGAAACCGCCATCAAAACCGGCAAGATAAACAATGGATCGGGTGCGGCCAAATCCTGGATCCACCCCAACCATGGCGCATTACGCATCTCTACACTAGCTTGCAACACCCAGTACAACGCAATAAATACCGGCATCTGCACCAGAATAGGAAGACAACCGCCCATTGGGTTGGCTTTTTCTGAGCGATATAACTCCAGCATCGCTTGATTCATTTTTTGCGGATCAGATTTATGACGTTCGCGAATAGCCTGCATTTTTGGCGACAGGACCTTCATTTTGGCCATGCTGCGATAACCCGCTGCCGATAAGGGGAAAAACAGCAACTTAATGAAGATGGTGAAAATAATGATGGCCCAACCCCAGTTGCCCAGCATTTTATGGATTTGATCCATCAGCCAGAAAATAGGTTTGGCAATGATGGTCAACCAGCCATAATCTTTTACCAATTCCAACCCAGGCGCAATTTTTTCCAGCAAAGCCGACTCTTGTGGACCGGAATATAAGTGCGCATCCATGGTAGTGCTGGCACCAGGTGCAATCGTGCCCAAAGGCAGAATATTGCCTATTGCATAAGAATTGGTGTCAACCTTTTTGGTATAAATTTCACGTTGCGCTTTATCTGCGGGAATAAACGCAGAGACAAAGAAATGCTGGATGATGGCAACCCAACCATTATCAGCTTTGCTGGCGTGCTCGTCTTTGGCTGTGCCTATCTTTTTGAAATCGAGTTTTTGATATTTCTCCGCATCGGTATAGACAACCGGACTGGTCGTAGTAGCCGTACCAAAGAATTGCGAACCGCCTGCTGGTGTATTACCGTCGTGCTGCAATTGCAAATACAGGGATGGCGTAATGGCCCCCGCATTGCCGTTGCTAACAATATGTTTGAGTTCGATGTTGTAATCAGAGCGCTTAAAGGTATAAATTTTGGTCAGCTTGACGCCATTTTTTTCTGATTCCAAAACCAATTGCAGCGCATTATCTTTGTCCAAATTGCGTGAACCAGGTTGCGCAGTGAAAAGTGATTTGTGATTGGGTAAATCAACCGTCCCGGATGCATTAATCAAGCCCGTTTGCGCAATGTAATGACGCGCAGCATCGAATAAGATCACGTTGTTTTTGACATCTGGTTTCTTTAACCCTACATATTCCATGAAGGGCTCGTACCATTTGTGTGTGTTACCTTCTTTGTGCTTGAGCAACTCAAGTCGCTTCAATTCCCCACCCAAGGTATCGATATCCGCCTTGAAAACATCGGTTGTGATGGTGATGACTTCACCTTTGATGGGCGTTGCAGCAACATCAGCCGGATTGTTGGCAATGGCTGCAGCATTACTGATCGCGGTGGTTGCTGAAGGAGTAGCCGACGCGTGGTTAGCACCGGATGATTTAGTATTGCCCGCCGTCTGCGTAGGAGTTGAGCCAAACAAAGATGGTCTGCCGTTGGCCAACATCCAGTTATCCCATAACAACAATAAGGAAAGTGAAAACACTAGCCACAGAATGGTACGTTTGATATCCATAAATATATGCTTAAGAATGGTAATGGGAATGTTGATTAAATTCTTTGGGTTTTAATTGACAGACGTTCTATCTGAGACTGTGTCTGATACCGAACTTGGCACCGGATCAAATCCACCCGCATGCCATGGGTGACATTTGCACAAGCGCTTGACCGTTAGCAAACTGCCTCTGGCCACACCGTGTTGACGAATGGCTGTGCTGGCGTAATTAGAACAAGAGGGAAAGAAGCGGCAATTTTGTCCCAACAATGCGCTGAAACACAGTTGATAAAAACGAATTAAAAGCAAAAGCAAGGTTTTCATGCGCGCGTCCCAATTGTCCCGCCCACCCCTACGGCCTTGACCACATTTTGCGGCAGAAATAACCGACACAATTCGGTGCGCAACATAGTTTTTAACTGCACGGTCGTAGCAGGCTGCGCCTTCTTGTTCACAGCACAAGAAAGACGAATGATGTAATCCACCGCAGGCAATGACGACAGGCGAAAAACTTCTCGCGTGATGCGTTTGATCGTGTTGCGTGTCACCGCGCGTGGTGCAAAACGCTTGGCAACGACAACACCTAAACGTGCATGACTGATTTGATTGGGCCGCGCATACAACACAAAATGCGCCGTTCTTTGCACTGGGCGCAAACGAAAAACGGATGAAAACTCATCCGTTTTAATGATACGTTTGGTGCGCGCGAAATGTTGTGAATTATCGCTACTAATGTTGTTGGTCACGTCATTAACGCCATCAACAATCAAAAGAATACGCTGAAAGTAAACGTTTAAACAGCTAAACGTTTGCGGCCCTTGGCGCGACGTGCATTGAGCACTTGGCGGCCGCCACGGGTTGCCATACGTGCACGAAAACCGTGTGTGCGTTTACGGCGTACGACGGAAGGTTGGTAAGTACGTTTCATGGTGATCTCGCTAATTTGCAGAAATAAACTGGGCTATGTAAATCAATGACTCTTTTTGCCCGAACCCGCGATTAGACAGCATTCTTTAGGATGTTGTCAATAATTTTCCCCGCAAAACAAGATAAGGTTTGTGGATAAGTGGTTCAGGAAGGTAAAATAGCCGCTTATTTTCAAATAGATAGTTGCATGAATGATTTTTGGCAGACCTGTTCTGCGCAGCTCGAATTGGAGCTGACACCTCAACAATTTAACGCCTGGATTAAACCCTTGGTCCTGCTTGATTATGAAGCAGGCATATTGCGTATTGCCGCGCCAAATCGATTCAAGCTCGACTGGGTAAAAACACAATTTGCCAGTCGCATCATTGCACTCGCCTCGCAGTTCTGGCAAATGCCGGTGGATGTACAGTTTGTACTTGACCCTCGGCAGCAAGGCGCAAAAAAAACTGAAAAGCCCGTAACACAAGCGACCAATGCGCCATCTGACAAAAATAGCAATAATACTTCGCCAAACGAAGTAAACGTGGAACCCACAGCCAAAAATGATCAAAGCCGTATCAATATCGAACTGACTTTTGACAGCTTCGTCACTGGCAAAGCTAATCAGTTAGCACGCGCAGCGGCGATTCAAGTAGCGAATAATCCGGGTAGCTCTTATAACCCTTTGTTTTTTTACGGCGGCGTTGGTTTGGGTAAAACCCATTTGATTCACGCGATTGGAAACCAAGTTTTGCAGGATAGGCCGCACGCCAAAATTCGCTACATTCACGCCGAACAATACGTGCGCGACGTCGTGACAGCCTATCAGCGCAAGGGATTTGATGCTTTCAAGCTTTATTACCACTCGCTGGATATGCTGTTGATTGATGATATTCAATTCTTTAGCGGCAAAAATCGTACCCAGGAAGAGTTCTTTTACGCTTTTGAAGCTTTGATCGCCGCCAAAAAGCAAATCATCATTACCAGCGACACTTATCCTAAAGAAATTACTGGCATGGATGACCGCTTGACATCGCGTTTTGATTCTGGTTTAACGGTGGCGATTGAGCCGCCCGAATTGGAAATGCGGGTGGCAATTTTGCTGAAAAAAGCCTGTCAGGAAGGCGTGACGTTCTCCGATGACGTGGCGTTTTTCATCGCCAAGCATTTGCGTTCTAACGTGCGTGAGCTGGAAGGCGCCTTGCGCAAGATTCTGGCGTATTCACGTTTTCATGGCAAAGACGTGACGATTGATATCGTTAAAGAAGCGTTGAAAGATTTATTATCGGTACAAAATCGACAGATTTCAGTGGAAAACATCCAAAAAACGGTCGCTGATTTTTTCAACATTAAAGTGGCGGATATGTATTCCAAGCGACGCCCTGCCAATATTGCGCGGCCACGACAAATTGCGATGTATCTGGCCAAAGAATTAACGCAAAAGAGCTTGCCTGAAATCGGCGAGTTGTTTGGCGGACGTGACCACACGACGGTATTGCATGCGGTTCGTAAAATCGCACAGGATCGCACCAAAAATCCAGAATGCAATCACGAGTTACACGTGTTAGAACAAACGTTAAAGGGATAGCCTTTTGGGTGCCATCGTTCATAGCACCACAAATTATTGCCTGTCTAAAATTTATTAAAATTAAATCATTTATTGATTTACGAATTATTAATTCACTATTTTTGGGGATTTATATGCAATTGGTCAAAACGAACAGAGACGCGCTGCTGCGGCCACTGCAGATCGTGAGCGGGATTGTTGAGCGTCGGCACACTTTGCCGATTCTTGCCAATATTTTGATTAAGAAAGAGGGCGAATCTGTTTCCTTTTTATCCACCGATATTGAAGTTCAAATTAGCACCCACGCGCCCGTTGGTGCAGGTGGCGAAACAATCGCCACCACCGTTGCTGCACGCAAATTGTTGGATATTTTGCGCGTCTTGCCAGAAACAGACGACATTTCTCTGTCACTCGTTAACAAACGCATGACGGTGCAATCTGGCAAATCGCGTTTTTCATTGCAAACCCTGGCGGCGGAAGAATTCCCCACTGTAACGCAAGCACCACAATACGATGCGACAGTGACCTTGCCGCAAAAGACTTTGAAGCATTTGTTCAACATGGTGCATTTTTCCATGGCGCAGCAGGATATTCGTTATTACTTGAATGGTTTGTTGCTGGTCGTAGAAGGCAATAATGTAATTGCCGTCGCAACCGATGGTCATCGCATGGCGTTCTGCCAGGTTCAAATTGAGCAAGAATTCGCCCATCAAAACGTGATCATTCCACGCAAAACCATTATGGAATTACAACGTTTACTAGAAGAAATCGACGATCCCGTACAAATCGACATTGCTAGCAATCAAATCAAGCTGCAATTTTCTGATATTGAGTTGATTTCAAAATTGGTAGAAGGCAAATTCCCCGATTACAAACGCGTGTTGCCGACCAATCATCGTAACGAATTCATCATTGATCGCAATGCGCTACTGCGCTCATTACAGCGCGTCGCCATCATGACCAGCGATAAATTCAAGGGTGTGCGTTGTCTGATCAGCCCAGGCAGCATGAAAATCACCTCGATTAACGCCGATCAAGAAGAAGCGGTAGAAGAGTTGGAAATTGATTACGGCAGCGAAAGCGTCGATATCGGCTTTAACGTGACGTATCTGCTGGATGTGTTGAACAATCTAAAATGCGACCAAGTTCATATAGCCTTGGGTGATGCCAATGCCTCCGCCTTGATTTCCATCCCTGGCAACACCGACTTCAAATATGTCGTGATGCCAATGCGTATTTAATTTATTGAACTAACCTCACCCCCGTCGTTCCCGCGGGGGTAGGCGGGAACCCAGTGTCTTGCATTTACACACTTACATGCTAAGTAAGCCCTTTTGAGAAAAAGAAATAGCCCATGTCCAATCCATCCAACGCCCTTTCAAACGAAAACGTGCCACATCAAAACGATGCTGAATTAACAGATCAAGCACCCGCCAACGCTGCGGCTGCCAACTATGGCGCGTCATCAATTCAAATTCTGGAAGGCTTAGAAGCCGTACGCAAACGCCCCGGCATGTATATCGGCGATACATCGGATGGCACCGGCTTGCATCATCTGGTATTTGAGGTGCTGGACAATTCGATTGATGAAGCGCTGGCCGGACATTGCTCAGAAATTCACGTCACCATCCATTCCGACAATTCGATTTCGATCACCGACAATGGTCGCGGTATTCCAACCGGCATCAAATTCGACGACAAACACGATCCCAAACGCAGCGCGGCGGAAATCGTCATGACCGAATTGCATGCTGGCGGCAAATTCGATCAAAACTCGTACAAAGTCTCCGGCGGCTTACACGGCGTGGGTGTGTCTTGCGTCAACGCTTTATCCAAATTGCTACGTTTGACTGTACGCCGCGATGGCAAAGTACATTTCATGGAATTCATGAAAGGCATCACCCAAAATCGCGAGCTTGAAACCATCAACGGCGCGCCTTGCTCGCCCATCAAAGTCATCGGCGAAACCGACAAATGCGGTACTGAAGTGCATTTCTGGGCCGATGAAGAGATTTTCACGCATGTGGAATTCCACTATGAAATTTTGGCTAAACGCATCCGCGAACTGTCCTTCCTCAACAATGGCGTGCATATCAAATTGACCGACCAACGCTCGGGCAAGGAAGAAGATTTTGCCTTCACCGGCGGCGTACGCGGTTTTGTGGAATACATCAATAAGAATAAAAACGTATTGCACCCCACGCCATTCCACGCCACCGGCGAAAAAGATGGCATCAGCGTCGATGTGTCGATGCAATGGAGCGATGCGTATAACGAACAAGTTTTGTGCTTCACCAACAATATTCCGCAGCGCGATGGTGGTTCGCATTTGACCGGTTTACGCGCCGCTATGACACGTGTCATCAATAAATACATCGAAGAAAACGAATTCGCCAAAAAAGCCAAGGTCGAAACCGCTGGCGATGACATGCGCGAAGGCTTGACTTGCGTGTTGTCCGTCAAAGTGCCCGAACCCAAATTCAGCTCACAAACCAAGGACAAACTGGTGTCGTCTGAAGTGCGCCAACCGGTGGAAGATCTGGTCGCCAAAGCGCTGAACGACTTCTTACAAGAAAAACCCACCGACGCCAAAATCATCTGCGGCAAAATCGTCGAAGCCGCCCGCGCCCGCGAAGCCGCCCGCCGCGCCCGTGAATTGACCCGCCGCAAAGGCGTGATGGATGGCCTGGGCTTATCCGCCAAATTAGCCGATTGCCAAGAAAAAGACCCCGCTTTGTCCGAGTTATATATCGTGGAAGGAGACTCCGCAGGCGGCTCAGCCAAACAAGGCCGCGACCGCAAATTCCAAGCGATTTTGCCCCTGCGCGGTAAGGTATTGAACGTGGAAAAAGCACGTTTCGAAAAAATGCTGTCTTCCGAACAAATCACCACCCTGATCGCCACGCTCGGCACCAGCATAGGCGTGGATGAATTCAACCCCGATAAGCTGCGCTACCACCGCATCATCATCATGACCGATGCCGACGTCGACGGCGCGCATATCCGCACTCTGCTGCTGACCCTGTTCTATCGCCAAATGCCACAACTGGTCGAACGCGGCCATATCTACATCGCCCAACCGCCTTTGTACAAAGTCAAAGCTGGCCGTGACGAACGGTATTTAAAAGACGATGTAGAAGAAGCCAGCTATATGATGCAAGTCGCCCTAACTGGCGCGGCACTAATCCCCACCACTGGTGCCACACCCATCAGCGGCGATGCATTAGGCGAACTGGTGCGCCAATACAACATGGCCAACGCCATCATGACGCGCCTCACCCGCGTGATAGACCGCGCCGCACTCACCGCCATCATGACCGGCGTCGAACTCAACCTAGACACCCTGACCCAAGCCGAAGCATCCGCCCAAGCCATGACCCAGGCCATCAACGACCCATCTGTACGCGTCGTCGTGACATCGGATGAACTCACCGAAAAACACGTCCTCCGCGTCGAACGCCTCTACCACGGCAACATCAAAGTGAGCGCCATCGATGCCGACTTCGTCCAAAGCGCCGACTACAAAGTCCTAGCCAACGCCGCCGCCACCTTCAAAGGCCTCATCAGCGAAGGCGCCTTCATTCGCCGCGGCGAAGGCGAAAAAGCCAAAGAATACGCCGTCACCGACTTTCACCAAGCCATGCAATGGCTACGCGACGAAGCCGAACGCGGCGTCTCCAAACAGCGTTACAAAGGGTTGGGTGAAATGAACCCAGACCAACTATGGGAAACCACCATGGACCCTACTGTGCGCCGTTTGTTGAAAGTGCAAATCGAAGACGCGATTGCAGCGGATCAGATTTTCATGACGCTGATGGGGGATGATGTTGAACCGCGTAGGGCGTTTATTGAGGGCAATGCTTTGCGGGCTGGAAATATTGATGTGTAGTCTTCTGAGGAAACAATAAAAGCTGACAATTCCAAAAACTCTTAACACACAACACAATTTTTGTGTTAGGAGTTTCTAGAATTGTCCGGTTTTGTAACACATGAATTGTCCGCTTTTTTGCCGCGGTCGGAAAGCGGTGTAGGGCATAGCCTGGAACCGATTTTCGCCCGCGGCGGCACGCCTGGCGGACGGTTCAGGCGACCTGTTTTGATGGGGTGGTG
>CAZCIX010000042.1:0-18437 GCA_964498835.1 uncultured Burkholderiaceae bacterium
GCCACTGGGTCCCCGACTAAAGCACTCGGGGACGACGGTTTTAAGTTTTTCCGTATTGCCATCGTTTCCGCGGACACAATGGGGAAATTGAGGCTAATGGACAATTTCGGTTAAAAAAATTCCCCACAAAACTCATGAGCTACTCTACGGTAACCAATTGAATTTATTAAATTTTTAACCATGGAGCACTAGTTTCTTAAGAGTCACTCAAGAAAAAAGCATGATGTGTCCTCATTCCCAACGCTTCTACCACTTGCGTTAAAAAAGAGTTTCATGGGAAAAGGCAATTGATTTCCCACAAAACCCCATCCACCGTAATCACCGCAGTTCTAATCGTTTTCCCTGGGAAAATCGCCAAACAAGCCTCCCGATAGCGCTGCAATTGCGCCTGATAATCCGCCCGTTCCGACTCAAGAAACTGGCGTTTGTAATCCAATATCCATACAACATCCTGCAAGATCACCAAACGATCCACCCGCAAAGTTTGTTGATTGATCAGCATTTCCATCTCATTGCGTGCAAAAGTGTACTGGCTGGGATCGTAGAAACGTGCCAAATCTGGCCGCGACAAAATAGTCAATGCCTGCTGGTGAATCAGCTTGGCCATAGGTAAAGGACAAGGCAAAGAACGCGCGATGATGTCTGGTGCGGGAGTGGTAATCGGCCAATGAGACGAAGATTGTGTCAAACGTTCCATCAAGGCATGCAAGGCGATGCCTTCTTCAATCGCTGCGGTGTTTTCATCATCGGGCGTAGAAGATACGACTGATATAGCTGGCATAAGCGGCGGATTAAAAATCGGCCAGCGGAATGGTGCGTCCTGTTTTTCTGGTGAGAAATGATCAATGTCATTCGATACATTTTCCAAATAAAAAACCGGGATGTGTTGCAAGTTGTCATACCAACTACCACTCACTATTCCCTGATGATCGTCACCCTCGGCAGCCGCTTTACCCGCTTCCGCCACACCGCTGATGATGAGCACTCTTTTGGCACGCGTCATGGCGACGTACAGCAGGTTTTTGTCTTCTTGTAATTTGTAGGTTTCTTCCTCTGCAAACAAAGCATCGCGCGCGGCACCCCTCGCATCTTTGCGACCAAAAGCAGAAAAATGCAGCGGCTTGATAGCATCCGGCGGCCAGTGGCACAAAATTCCGCTATCGTCCCGCGCTGGTTTGCTGTGATTGGCATCAAGTAAGACTACGATAGGCGCTTCCAACCCCTTAGCACTGTGTATGGTCAGAATACGCACCGCATCAATTGTCGCATCAATTTGCGCCTCATCCGGCGCGTCGCTTTCGATGCCGTTTTGCAGCACACGCAGCGCATCAAGAAACCTGGGCAAACTGGGATAACGCCCGCCATCCATGTTCAAAGATAAGGCGATAAACGCTTCGATATTGCCTATCACCTGGCTGCGCATCATCGCTGGTGCCGCTTGTGCATAACGAGCGATCAACTCGCCGTCATACAAAATCATGTCGAGCAAATCATGTACTGGCAGAAATGGCGCTACCCGCAACCATTTCGTCAATAAACTGGCCGCACGCAAAAGTGCCACATTAATTGAAGTCGTATCCTCCGCAGCAACTTGCAAACGCTGCCACCATGACTTTTCCTTGCGCAATGCTAAAGCGATCAAATCTTCATCATTGGCTTCCATGATGGGCGACTTCAATACCTGCGCCAAACAGACATCATTTTCTGGCGTCATCAAGAAACGCAATAAAGCGATCAAATCCGCCACTTCCAGAGAAGTCAAAAGACCACCAGGTTTATCCGACACAAAAGGAATCCCCGCTGCCCGCAAAGCACGTTCATAAACAACCAAATGCTTGCGTTTTTTGACCAACAACATGACATCCGACCAACTAGCATCGCAAGTCAATTTTGCCTGCGTGATTGCTTGCGCCACAGCCAAGCCTTCCTCATAGCGGCGCGTATCGTCCTCTTCCTCTCGCGCCTCGTTGAAAGGATCGCGCAAGCGCAAGCCGGCCCCTTCTTCATTCGCAGGTTGCTGCTTAATTTGCTCGATTAAAGGCAAACGCCACACCGCTCCCGATTGCGGCTGCAAAGTCGTGTGAGCGAAGAAATGATCATTTTTAAATTTTTCCACAAAGCAAGTATTCAAACTCGCAATAATTTCCGGCGCATTCCGCCTGGTTTGATTAGTCCGCAACAGCACAGCGCCCTGCTCTGCCAGCAAGGCACTCGCCGCATCAAACACCCGCGGCTCAGCACGACGGAAACGATAAATCGACTGCTTCGGATCGCCCACAATAAACACGCTAGGCTGATTAGCCTGCGCGCCATACGCCTCTAACCACGAACGCAAAATATGCCATTGCAAAGGATTAGTATCCTGGAACTCATCCAACAAAATATGCTGATACCGTGCATCCAAGCGGCTATGCAAATAAGCCGCGTGTTCCTCATCCATCAACAAACGATAGGCATGCCATTCCAAATCAGCAAAATCCAGCACGCGCTGCTCGGCTTTGATGGATTGATACTGCAAAAGATAAGCACTGCCGGCAGTGAAAAGCGCCGCATTCAAGGCAATGACGTCGGGTTCGCTGCTACGTTGTTGAAGCTTTTTTAACGCTTCGGCAACAGAGGTAAATTCATCATCAAATAATTGCAAACCATCATGCTGGCCGTAAGCCTGTTCGATAGCAGCGGTTAAGTTTTTGGTTTTGGCATTTTTGCGCAATACGCCATCAGCGCTAAAGAACTCAAAATACAAAGCATTGAAACTCTCCAAACTTGCCGCAGCAGTCATGCTCATCTCAATCGCCGTAGCACGCTTCTGATTAGTCGCCGTCCCTTTGCCCAACAAGCTGGCGATGTTCTGTATGCGCTGGATCAGTGCAGCATCCTGCCAAAGCGTCAACCGCGCATCAGATTGCGCATCGCGACCGCACAACGCCTGCAACCATTCCAACGGCATACCTGGCTGACCATCCTGAACAAGATGCGTCGCAGCCCACCACTCTGCCCGTTTGCTGACAAACGCATCCAGCAAACCTTTCGCATTGAAATCGCCCACCATGTCATACAAACGCAACAAAGCGTCTTTGATTTCTGGACGTTTCACATCGTTTTGCATGAACGAGCGATACGCCTTAGCGATCAATTCGCTACTGTTTTCCGACAAGACATACCCATGCGGCACTTCAGACGCAAGCGGTGCAATTTGCAATAAACGCAAAAACCAGCTGTGAAACGTATCAATCGACAGCGCCTGCGGACTAGCCAACACCCGTGCATACAAACCCCGCGCCACTGGCACCAAACGCGGCAAATCAGCCGCCACCACTGCGCGCTCCAACAACAGCGCCGTCACCTGCTGATCCGACCCCAAGGCCAATTCATGCAACAACTGCATCAAGCGCTCGCGCATCTCCTGCGCCGCTTTACGAGTAAACGTAATCGCCAGCAAACTAGCAGGCTCCGCCCCCGCCAACAACAAACGCAACATCCGACCCACCAACAACCAAGTCTTGCCACTACCGGCGCATGCTTGGACGACGACTGAGCGCTGCGGGTCGCAAGCGATCGCAATAAAGTCCTGCGCACTGGCGGCTTGGTTGTTGATTTCGTAAGCGGGTGGTGAGGTTGGCATTGGGTTAATTTTTATGTGGGCGTGAAATTCATAACGCATCATCATGACCACCGTCATTTCTTTCCAGAAATCAACGGTGCTCAGTAAAATACCGCCGCATTATCTAATCAATTTAACGATACGTTAAGCAATAACAAACAAAGAATTTAAATAGTATTTAAGAATCTGCCCATGCAGAACGCACAACGTACACAACGTACACAACGTACACAACGTATAACAACAATATTGATGTAATTAAATAAAAAGGAAACATCGTGCCTCAATCTAATATTTCGACTGAGCACCACGCCACATTTGAAGGCATCCGCCAACTTGATGAGACAGGTAACGAATTCTGGTCAGCACGACAACTCGCCAAGGTATTGGAATATTCTCAATACCGCCATTTCTTACCGGTAATGGAAAAAGCGCGTGAGGCTTGTACAAATAGCGGTCACGACATAACAGACCATATGGAGGATATCCTCACAATGGTTGAAATCGGCTCTGGCGCACGGCGTAAGGTGGAAGATGTGCGGCTGTCACGCTATGCCTGCTACCTGATTGTGCAAAACGGTGACCCATCTAAACCCGTAATTGCCAATGGCCAAACCTACTTTGCCTTGCAAACCCGGCGGCAAGAGCTAGAAGACAGCGCTAAATTCGCCCAGCTATCTGAAGATGAAAAACGCCTCGCCATACGCAATGAACTGGCCGAGCACAATAAATACTTGGCAGCGGCAGCTAAAGATGCGGGTGTTGAAACGCCACTGGACTACGCCATTTTTCAAGACCATGGCTACAAGGGTTTATATGGTGGTTTGGGTGCCAAAGACATTCACGCACGCAAAGGTTTAAAAAAGAGTCAAAAAATTCTCGACCACATGGGCAGCACCGAGCTGGCAGCAAATTTATTTCGCGCCACACAAGCAGAAGAAAAATTACGCCGCGATCAAGTACATGGCAAGCGGGAGGCTAATCAAACACATTTCATGCACCCGCTGCCCAAGAGCGGCGGCAATATTGACCAAAGCATCAAGCGAAAAACGCGAAATCCGACCACGCAGCAAATCGTTGATACGCGGCTGTGTCACACCACAATGCGTGGCGGCTTCAATCTGAGTCCAATGATTTTCCGCAATAAGAGCAGTGATTTTATTCATTAATTCCGCGCGCGCACGAAGATTAACCGCCTCTTCTTGCGTATCAGAAATCGCATCCCACACAATGGCGTAGCTGTTTGTGTCTGAATTATTCATTTTTCGCCTCTTATTTGTTTGCAGTCAGTAGCAAACCTCACCAAGCCCCCTTACGACAAACACCACGCATTTCACAATACTCACACACCGAATCAATCCCATTCGCAGGCAAAGCCGTGCCCACTTGAATCGCGCGTAGATTGGTGACGAGTGAGGTTTCCAGCAAGCGTTGCCAGTTCGCATAATCGGGTGCGGCAGCTGTGCCGATTTTGTCTCGGGTTAATTCCAATCCGACGTAATGCGCAGAGTCTGCTTGTTGCAATAACACACCATAAAACGGTAATTGGTGATCTTCTCCGGTGGCCAGTTTGCTTTTTAATAATGGCTGAGCGCGGGTTTTGTAATCCAGTACGCATTGCTCACCGGCATCGTTTGCGTCGATTCTGTCGATGCGGCCATGCAGCAGGATTTCGCCTTCTGCCCATTGCAAGCGCCGCTCGTGCCATTGTTCTGCGCTGACGAAATGCCAGCCCTGCTCCTCCCATGCATTGGCCCAATCCAAATACGCTGGGATCACTTTTTGCCAACGAGTGTAATACGCCAGCACGGCTGGATTTTTCGCCAACTCCGTGGCAAAAACTTGTTCTGAAATTTGGCGTAATGCCTGCTCACGATTGCCAACTTCAGTCGGGATGGATGTGTGATAAATCTTTAATATTTCATGCAGCCAATCGCCATAATCCCGCTTTTCTGGCATCTCTGACAATTCGGCCAACGTGCTCAAACCCAGCATGCGGGTGGCGAAAAATTGATACGGACAAGCAACCAGGCTGTTATAGCCACTGGCGGATAATTTGGCGGGTAATAATTGCGCCGCCGATGGCGCTGGTCTGGTAGGGAGTTGTGGCAGCAAATCATGCCAGTTGGTACTGCATGTATGAATGGGCAATACAGACGCAGCCGCGCATTCCAAGGTCAATTGCAAGCGTTCAATCCAGGCACTGGCGGCTTGTGGTTGGCCATTTTGATACGCCTGCCAGGATAAAACGATGGCAGCCGAGCTATGCAACAAAGCGGCAAAATCGCGCAACTGTTGCTGCTGGCGGATTTCTCTAGTTGGCAAACCCAATTCACGTCGCACGGTATTACCAAAAAACAGCGTCTCGCTCGCTTGTGAAGGCAAATGCGTCGCATCGCAACCCACCATCAAAATGGCATCGAAAACACGCAAACGCGCGCCGTTCAATGGCAGCATCACCACGCGCTGATCCGGGCTAGTCGTGGCAAATGGCGCTGCTTCCAATTGCAGGCGTAAAAATGCGCGCCATTCGGAGAAAGAAAATAATTCGATGGAACGATCCGCCAAACCATCCTGCCCATCTTGCTTATCTTGTTCAATCACAGCGAGCAAAGCCAGCACCTGAGTGCCAGCGGCATCGCTTGCCAACGCTGTTTCCATGCCGAATGTCCGCAAGGTTTGTCGCGTCAACGTGCTCCAATCCAGCACACTTTTGCGACCTTTGAAAAGATGCGCCTGGCTGGCGATTTGCTGCATTAGTGCCTGCTCTGCTGGTAATTTCTGCAATGCCGCGTCAATTTCTGTCCAACCGCTTGTGACCTTGGCTTGATGCAAAGCCATTTCTATCGCCATGACTTGCGCATGGCCGCTTTCAAAGAACAAACCGCTGAAAGGCGATTTCAGCCAATCCAGCAACACCACCACATTGGCTTGCGTGGCGATCACATCCAACCATGCCGCCAGCGATGCTGCGGCTCGGGTGGTAGATAATTTCCACCCGGTTTCATCCTTCACCAACACTTGCGCGCGTGCCAACAAAGCACTAATCCTTCTTGCCACCAGGCGATCCTGAGCAACAATAGCGATGTTGGTTTTGCCATCTTGCAACCAATCCAGCACCGTTTGCGCACCGTGCTGTGCCTCCTGCTCCAGGCTGCTGGCTGGATAGATAGACAAATTAGGGGACGTGACGATGTCTGGTGCAAGGCACCCAAAAGGGGTGTCCCTACAATCATCGTTAAGCGATTCATCCACCAATTCTGGCCATGCTTGCGCATATAACGGCATCAGCGATGCAGCACGCCAATCCAGCGTTATCTGATACACCGGTTGACGTTGACTATAGGCCTGTAAAAAAGCACGCTCCATTGCGTCGGGAGAAACCGGATGTATCCACACCAAAGGGTCTTGCGCCTGCTGCGCCAAATCCATCATTTGCTGCCAACGCATGAGATTGGCATCGCTGCCATCTAAACGGCTTTTCCAGATCGCCCACACCAGTTGCGCCTCGTTCGACAAATAATCTCGTCCAGGCATCAATTGCTCTAATTGGGTCAACGCTGCTTGCCAACGCTGCTCCGCCAAAGCCAAATCCGGCAACCAAGCTTGTGTCAACTCGTCAGACAAGCTCAACAAAGTCTGTGCCAACGGCATCAAATCCGTATTACGTTCGGCAGAAAATAATTTTTTTAACCAACCATGCTGACGGAGTTCAGCATATAAAGTCATTAAATCTGATCCAGATTGAGTAGCTTGAATAGATTGAGAATTCTGCAAACCCCGTAAATTCTGAGACTCAATCCAAGCTGACAAGGTATGAATTCTGGGCGCAATCAAGGCACCGTTTGCCTGTTTTCCCAATGCTGTTTTCAACTGCTGCCCATGCAAAAAAGTAGGGACAACGATATGTAATGTATGCAGCTCCTGCGGATAAGCCTGCAACAAAGCAATTGCCGCTTCCGACCAAAAATCCGCTGAAGGAGAAATCAAAAATGGGCTAGGCAGCATGAACGTTTTCAATCAGATTCCACATATTGAGAAGGCAAGCATTTTATGCGAAATGTGTTGTCATGCCTGAGCAGGAAAAAATGCCAAGCTAAATGTCACCAGTAATTTCGCACACTTTTTTTTAAAATAGGTTATGATTTCGCTCATACTTTTTTTGACCGATTGCTTCCTTCTGCAAATTTTCAAATTTTGCACATTTCCACCAGATCTTGAATACGCACATAACGTCTTCATTTGAAGCACATTCCGAGTCATAAAATACTGAAGTACAAGAGTACAACTGCTGCACAGCACAAAACGTATAACTTTTCCCCCTCACATTGAGAAAATCATGAGTGAACACATTAAACACATTACCGATGCTTCTTTTGGAATCGACGTATTAAAATCCGACAAACCAGTCTTAGTTGATTTTTGGGCAGAATGGTGTGGTCCATGTAAAGCAATTGCACCGATTTTGGAAGAAATAGCCAAAGAATATGATGGCAAAATTACTATCGCCAAAATGGATGTCGATGCCAATCAAGCGATTCCTGCCAAACATGGCATTCGCGGCATTCCTACCTTGATTTTATTTAAAAACGGTGTTGCGGCTGCACAAAAAGTAGGGGCAATGGCCAAAGGTCAATTGACCTCTTTCATTGATAGCAATATTTAATATTTAGTCAATCTCTAATCAGCTTAAACGACATAACCGCAGTGGTGCACTCGCACCACTCGTTTTCTTCTCAGTAGTTCACCTCTTTTCTTTCCCACTGCGTTTTCTATTTTTCTATTTATGCACTTATCTGAATTAAAGGCTTTACACGTCTCGGCATTGCTGGCTATGGCCATCAGTCTCGAGATTGACAATGCAGCACGTTTGCGCAAACAGGAACTGATGTTTGCCATTCTCAAAAAACGTGCCAAGCAAGGCGAACAAATTTTTGGTGATGGCGTCTTGGAGGTATTGCCAGATGGCTTCGGCTTCCTGCGCTCTCCCGATGCCAGTTATATGGCTTCTACTGACGATATTTATATTTCTCCTTCGCAAATCCGCCGCTTTAATTTGCATACTGGCGACTCAATTGAAGGTGAAGTACGCACTCCCAAAGATGGCGAGCGTTATTTTGCTTTAGTCAAAGTTGATAAAGTCAACGGCGAACCACCCGAGGCTTCCAAGCACAAAATTCTGTTTGAAAACCTGACTCCGCTGCATCCAAACAAACCTTTATTGCTGGAGCGGGAAATGAATGGTCAGGAAAACATCACTGGCCGCATCATTGATCTGATCGCTCCCATCGGCAAAGGCCAACGCGGCTTGTTGGTGGCTTCACCTAAATCTGGTAAAACAGTGATGTTGCAACACATTGCGCACGCCATCACCACCAATCATCCCGACATCACGCTGATCGTGATGCTGATTGATGAGCGCCCAGAAGAAGTGACGGAAATGCAACGTTCGGTACGCGGTGAAGTCGTCGCCTCCACCTTTGACGAACCCGCCACACGCCACGTACAAGTGGCCGAGATGGTGCTAGAAAAAGCCAAACGCCTCGTTGAAATGAAAAAAGACGTGGTGATTCTGCTCGATTCCATCACTCGCCTGGCACGTGCTTACAACACCGTTGTCCCCGCTTCCGGCAAAGTATTAACCGGCGGTGTCGATGCGAACGCCTTGCAACGCCCGAAACGCTTCTTCGGCGCAGCACGTAATATTGAAGAAGGTGGTTCTTTAACCATCATCGCCACTGCCCTGATCGAAACCGGCAGCCGTATGGATGATGTGATTTATGAAGAGTTCAAAGGCACGGGTAATATGGAAGTCCACCTGGAACGTCGTTTGGCTGAAAAACGTGTCTACCCAGCTATCAACCTCAACAAATCCAGCACCCGTAGGGAAGAGTTGCTGATCAAACCCGATCAACTACAAAAAATCTGGATTTTGCGTAAGTTATTGCACGGTATGGATGAAATCGAAGCAATGGAATTTATCCTCGATAAGATGAAGGCAACCAAAACCAATGCTGAATTCTTTGACATGATGCGACGTGGTGGTTGACATCAATATTGATAATATATCAATATAAAAACGGCCTCTTTCGTTTAAATGAAAGAGGCCGTTTCTTATTACTACTTCAAATTATTCGGTTCATCAGGATTTTGAAATCGATTCCATAATTGATAACCAACTACTCCTAGTGCAGCAACCAAAGCCGCCCCACCAATTAACACCACAGTATTATTAGAGGAGGAGGTTTGTTCTTTAAGGGATGATGCTTCTCCTGCATCATCGAATAATCTTTTTCTTATTTCAGAGTCCATTTGCGTTAAATCCAATGGTTCTGCTTTTCCTTTAGGCAAAGGTGACACTAACATCTTCTCTTGTTTCGTGAGATGCGTTAATTCGTCATGCGACTTCTGTCTTTCTGCATCCAACTCATCTGTTCGATATTGACTAAGGCTCTGTACCTTCTCGAGTTCTTCTCTATGCTTTTTTTTGTAAGATTCCTCAGATAACAATTTTCCTGAGCTTTCCAATATCCGTTTTAATATTTTTCGATGTGATAGGGTAAGGTCCAACGATTCGGGTTGAACAAAAAAAGCTATTAACAACAATCTAAAACCATTCAATCTTGAACAAGCTAATGCTTTCTTATTTGATTTTATTTCTTTATTAGGAAAATCAGAAGATTGCCGACTCTCTATATCAGCGTCTATAGCATCCCAAACGGGTAGGAAAAAATGCATTAATTGACGAGAATAAGTCATAGACGCGCATTCCATCAAACCACATGCAAGCAATGCTTTTGCATCGTCATTCGTAAATTTTGGCAAATTAAAAGCCAAACCCGATTCCACAATGTCATCCAGTTTTTCATGCTGAAATGGCCGGCCAAACAGCTCTTTTGCCAAAGGATATTGATGATCCTCAGGAATTTTGGTGTCAGTTCCCAACAAATAAAGCGCATTAATAGCACTGTGCCTCATTGGCAAAACAGTTAAGAAATCTCCAAAATTTTCATTCCATATTCTTAGGCTCGTTTCTTGCGATAAAGAAACAGGAACACGATACAAATAAGGAATAATATCAACAATCACAGTGCCTTTCATTAATCCTACCAGCAATGCTTCCTGCACTGACGGCTCACTAAGAAAATTATAAAAAGAAGGATCAACTGTATTAACTTTTATATCTATACCTTGTTGATTAATTTTTGTCTTTACACCTAGATGATAAGAAATTACCGTTGCCGCATGAGGATTGTTAGAACACAACGCTTTTGTAAAAGCCTTTTTCTCTTCCTGATTCATTACTGAAACCTTTTTCAGCTTCCAGGTAATTAATGACTGTGCAGCAATATCAGTAAATTTTTCTTTTTTCTCAAACAAACTTTTTGTCGCAACATCATATCCAAATGGGATGTTAAAAGAAGCTTCGGCTAAAGGCAGTTGATGCTCAGTAGGAATATTTTGCTTTAACAAATAAAGCGCACCAACCGCATTTGGTTGTGTTGGCAATACTTCTAACAACTTTGTGAAATTTTCATTCCATATGTCTAAGCTATCCTGAAAATGTAAAGCAACGGGCACGCGCGATATAAAGCTAATAATCTCAGGATCAGTAAGTTGCCCAGTCATTAAACCAACTAACAAATCCTTTTGTACTTCGACATCAGAAAAGAGTTCATGAAGGGTTGAATCGCCTGCCCTTGAGATATCCTTTTTAATGATGCGCATTGCATTGACATCACCAGATACCAATTGCGATATCAAACTCAACTGTTCATCTTTAGTCATATCTTTAATACATGCTTTTTTCGATGTAGTAAAAGGCCGTGAGAAAATTGAAGTTGATGTAGTTTTAGTTCTAGTGCTACTGCTTGGCGTTAACATATAGTTTTTTAGTGTTGAGATGTGAAGCTAACATCACCCAGTATCAGACATGGGTCACATGCCTTACACCCATAGCATTGGGAAGATTACGATAGAGAAGCAATACGAAGTTAGCGCAGGGTAAATAAAAACAATCAAAAAATGAAAAAGTAACCATAATTATAATGCAAACCACACAATATTGCCTGATCAATAATGCCTATTGAGCAATATTAATTGGGCAATATCAAGGATGCTTAATGATCAGGCTTACCAATCAAAAATACGACTATTAATACACCTAGGCCAATCAACAATACCTGAGGAATGGTTTCACGCAGCGTTGCGCGGCGTTGCATTTGCGGCATTAAATCGCTGACTGCGATATAGATAAATCCGGATGAAGCAAATACCAGCACGTAAGGAATCAGATTGCTGGCGCGATCCAAGGTGAAGTAACCAAGCAAACCACCAACCACTGCCATTAAGCTACAAAGCAAATTAAAAACATAGGCTCTTGTACGGCTAAAACCAGCATTTAATAACACGATGAAATCGCCGATTTCCTGTGGAATTTCATGCGCAATAATCGCCAAACCTGTCACCAATCCCAACTGCGGATCGGCTAAAAATGCGGCGGCAATCAAAATTCCATCGGTAAAATTATGCAAACCATCACCCACCAATATCATCCAACCAGCTTTGCCCGCCTCCCTCGCATCATGTCCATGCGCGTGATGATGACCATCGCCTTCGTGATGATGAGAGTGACGCAGGATCGCCAACTTTTCCAACATGAAAAAAGTCAGCAAACCCGCCAACAAGGTAGCGAACAAGGTGTAGGGTTCCGCTTTTGATTCAAACGCTTCCGGCAAAGCGTGCAAGAGCGAAGTCGACAGCATGATGCCCACCGAAAGACTCACCATGCGCTCCACCATTTTTGACAAAAAAGTGAAAGAAAAAATAGCAGCAGCAGTAATGCTAAACACGCCAGAAATAGTCGTTGCCAGCAAAATGGAAACCAGCGTGGCGTTCAAGGTCAGATTAATTTGGATTCTCCATCAGTCCATCAAATTGTCTATCAGATACCACTAAGCAGCATCTGCTTGACGCACTGCCTGCACAAAAGCGTTTATTTTATCAAGGTCTTTGATTCCCTTGGCCAGCTCTACTCCACTACTGATATCCACCGCGTAAGGACGTACTTGCTGGATAGCATCAGACACGTTTTGCATCGACAAACCACCACTCAACACAATGCGCGGTGCCAGTTCTTGCGGGATGATCGACCAGTCAAATGTCTTGCCCGAACCACCATACGCATCGACAAAAGTATCTAACAACAATCCACTAAATAATTTACTGCCAACACGATAATTTTTTTCGACATGCAATAAATCGCTGGTAGTCATATCCGGTTTCATCCTCACAACACGAAGGAAAGGACGTTGCACTTGCGCAGCAGTGGCACTGCATTGTTCCAAAGTTTCATCACCATGAAATTGCAGAAAAGAAACCGGCGATTGCTCCAACGTGGCAGCAATTTCTTGCTGGGATGCGTTTACAAACAAACCAACCGTACTGATAAACGGTGGAATAGCAGCGATCAATTCAGCGGCCAACTTAGGTTCAACATAACGCGGACTTGGGGGATAAAACACAAAACCAATCGCATCCACGCCCGCCGCCACCACCGCCTGCACATCCTGCATGCGAGTCAGTCCGCAAATTTTGATACGGGTACGTTGTTGAGTAGGTTGCATAGTGTTTTATCCGAAATTCTCTATTACCATCGTTCCCGCGGGTTTAGGCGGGAACGACGGAGGTTAATCTATAAAATTTACAAGAAAGGCAATGTATAAGTCTTTACCTGCGGCAAATCCCACTTTTTATCATAATCAATTCTTGCCAAATACAAACCATCTGGCATCAAGGTTGGCGCTGCGCGCGAGCGGTCACCATTCTGCAATACGGTACGCAACCATTCCAATGAATGCTTGCCGGTTCCAACGAAAATCAAAGAAGCCACGATGTTGCGCACCATGTGCTGCAAAAAGGCATTGGCACAAATGGTCACAGTAATCCATTCGCCATGCCGTTCAACATCAATGCTGTGCATCACTTTAATCGGTGATTTCGCCTGGCATTCAGAAGCACGAAAGGCAGAAAAATCATGCGTTCCAACTAAAACCTGCGCTGCTTCGTGCATGGCATCCGCATCCAACGGCTGGAACACCCAGCCCACTTTGCCAGCCACCAAAGGAGAACGTATCGGACTGTTGTGCAACACGTACACATAAGTACGGGCAACCGCACTGAAACGAGCGTGAAAGTTATTTAATACGTCAGCACCATCTTCAGCATTCATCGTATGCACCGCCCCGACATCACGAGCCCAGCAAACTGCAATCGACGAAGGTAAAAACGCATTCACACCACGCACCCAAGAAAACGGCGCGCGCTCAATGTCGGTATCGAAATGCACGATTTGCTCTATCGCATGCACCCCTCTATCAGTGCGTCCAGCACAAGTGGTAGCGATATCGGTCAGTGTGAATTTTTTTAGTGCCACTTCCAGTTGATCCTGGACTGTCCTGCCGTCTGGCTGTGTTTGCCAGCCATACCAAGGCAAACCATCGTATTGCACGCCGAGCACAATACGCTTCAAATCACGTTTCAAGAATATGTTCCTTATTGAATCCCAAGTGACTGATTAAATATTAAGTACTTGGTATTTAGCGCATCATTTTTTTAAGCAGCGCCGTTGCTTTTGCCACCTGCTCGGCTGAACCATTCTTGATCACTTCATCAAGCAATTCACGTGCGCCTTGTTTATCGCCGATGTGGTCGTATGCCGAAGCCAAATCCAGCTTCATGGCGATGGCTGAATCATCCATCTTATTGGCGTTATTGGCTTTATTCGAAATTTCTTTGTCGATATCAGCGATATCGTTTGCCTCTAACTCTGTATCCAAATCAAGATTAATGGTGGAAAAATCAAATTGCGGCGTCGTTTCAGCTTGGTTTGCTACAAAAGAAGCATCGACTGATGGTTCACGCTTTAACGCATGTTGTTCATGCCGATCATTCTTAACATGATCCGTACCCGCCAAACTAGCAGCATAACTTTCAAAATCATCTGTTTTTCTCTGACTACGGAAGAAAGCAACACCACCAGCAATCACGGCTATCAATAAGGCAAGCGCAGCGGATATAAAACGTAAGTCACCCATCCATTCACGCACAAAGACCTGCTCAGCCCATATTGATTTGACTGGACCCACTGGTACTGCAGCTGAAGAAGAGAAAGCTGGTAAATGAGACAAAGTAGACGTCAAAGAAGTGGTTTGCATCTGACCTACTTGCGTTGTCGCTGTGCCTTGTTGTGGCTGTGAACCACTAGCCTGATTCGCCAATTCATTCGTTTTTAGTTGAACAAATTTTTGTAGATCGGAGACATTTTTCTCTAACTCTTTAATGCGCTCCGTTGCATCCGCAATCATTTTGTCCTTGGCGATTCTATCTTCAGGCATCACTATCCTGGTTTTTTCCTCAATACGAGGAGCAGCCTGACTACGCGTTGAAGTTGCCCCACTACCGGATGAAGGTGAAGATGATAGCGATAAAGACAAGGCCAACGCCAACCCCCTTGATACCTGCAATTTGTCTTCAGATTGATTGAGAGCAGCAACATCTGTTTTATTTGATTTCTTATCCTTGACGAAATTTTTCTCACCAAGCTGCGTTGATGGAACTAGCGTTGGTGTAAACACTGGTGCTGGTGCTGAAATTACCTGAGTAGGTTGTGGTGCTGGATTTTTAACGGCAGCTTGGATTACCTTCTGTTTTCTGGCGACTTTTTCCTGGTTAACAGGCTTTGCAATTTTTGCGGCTTTTAGTGTTTCGGATTGCCCCTTTGCATCACTTCCATTGCCAGTATTGGCATTCGATGCAGCATTTGTTGCATCAACCGAATTAAGCGTTTGTGCTAATTTTAGCGATTGCGCTTCCTGCGCATTTTGTAATTCAGGTGGATCCAGCAAAAACGTATATTCCCTTAATAAACGTCCTTCGTTCCAATTCAACTCTAGCAACATAGAGACGAAAGGCTCATTCATCACTTGGGTCGAAGCAATCGTCACAAAATAACGCGTGTCACGTTGCCCTATGGTGAAACGCGCAGATTGTAAAGCTGGATTGAGTTCAAGATTGGCGCGATGAAAAGCTTCAAGCGATGCTAATTTGATCTTTAATGTTCCAAGCTCATTTTTAGAGACAGACGTCAATTCAATTTCAGCGCGCAAAGGTTGACCCAGCGCAGAAAGAACGCTGAGTTTGCCTAAACCAGCCGCATGCACCACACCCAAAAAACCTGGTAAGGTGAATAACGCACAGCAAAAACAAAGAAAAAAATAAATGCGGCTGAAAGGAGTTTTGAAAGGCATGCTCAAATTTGTTAATCCAGGATTTTAATCACCGTCGTTCCCGCAGATTTAGGCGGGAATCCAGCGTCTTTTTCTGTTTACTGCTAAGCCACTGGATCCCCGACTAAGGCATTCGGGGACGACGGTTTTGAGTTTGTCTATTCACCGCTATTCCAGCCTAAATACCGTCATTCCCACAGGTTTAGGCGGGAATCCAGCGTCTTTTTCTGTTTACTGCTAAGCCACTGGATCCCCGACTAAGGCATTCGGGGACGACGGTTCTGAGTTTGTCCGTAAAATATTAATTATCCAACAAGATGCGCAACATACGACGTAATGGCTCAGCTGCCCCCCAGAGCAATTGATCGCCGACGGTGAAGGCTGACAAATACTCTCCACCCATTTGCATTTTGCGCAAACGTCCAACAGGGATCGTCAAACCACCGGTAACCGCAGCAGGCGTTAAATCCTGCATGGAGGCGGAACGTTCGTTTGGCACAACTTTGGCCCACTGATTATGGTTTGCCAACATGTCTGTGATTTCATCCAACGGCACATCTTTTTTCAATTTGATGGTTAATGCTTGCGAATGACAACGCATCGCACCGATCCGGACACACAAACCATCAACAGGAATCGCCGCTGAACCAAATGCTTCGCCTTTTCCCAAGATTTTGTTGGTTTCGGCACCGGCTTTCCACTCCTCACGTGATGTACCATTTCCCAAATCCTTGTCGATCCAGGGAATCAAGTTACCTGCTAAAGGCACGCCAAATTGCTTGGTTTCATCGACGGTCATGTTGTGTTGCTTGGCAAGCACTTTGCGATCGATCTCTAAAATCGCAGAGGCAGGATTGTCTAACAAAGCCTTCACTTCAGCGTTGATGCTACCAAATTGCTGCAACAATTCACGCATGTGTTGCGCACCACCGCCAGATGCCGCTTGATATGTCATGGAAGTCATCCAGTCGACTAAATCATGTTTAAACAAGCCACCCAAGCCCATCAACATACAAGACACGGTGCAATTGCCGCCGATGTAATTTTTAATCCCTTTTTGCAAACCGTTTTTGATGACATCCAGATTAACTGGGTCCAACACGATAATCGCATCGTCTTGCATACGCAGTGTCGATGCGGCATCGATCCAGTAGCCATTCCAACCAGCGGAACGCAAGCGCGGAAATATTTCAGTGGTGTAGTCACCGCCTTGGCAAGTGAGAATGATGTCGCATTTTTTCAATGCTTCAATATCATGCGCATCTTTCAAAGTTTTTTCATTTTTTGCCATGGAAGGCGCTGCACCACCCGTATTGGAAGTGGAGAAAAACACTGGTTCAACATGAGCAAAATCACCTTCCTCCTGCATACGCTGCATCAGAACCGAACCCACCATACCGCGCCAACCGACTAGACCAAGTACTTTCATTTTTTCACCTAAGCTTAATAATGTAATTTTTATTTCAATGCCTTGACGACCGCATCACCCATGGCTTGGGTACCGAGCTTAACCGTACCGCTTTCATGAATATCCGCCGTACGCAAACCCTGTGCCAATACTTGCTTGACCGCCGTTTCAATGCGATCAGCTTGTTCTGCCTTGTTTAAAGAGAAACGCAACATCATGGCTGCTGACAAAATAGTCGCCAGCGGATTCGCTAAATCTTTGCCCGCCAAATCGGGCGCTGAACCGTGTGAAGGCTCGTACAAGCCTTTATTGTTGGCATCCAAGGACGCTGACGGAAGCATGCCGATTGAGCCAGTCAACATCGCAGCGGCATCGGACAAAATGTCGCCAAACATATTGCCAGTCACGATGACGTCGAATTTCTTCGGTGCACGGATCAATTGCATCGCAGCGTTATCGACATACATGTGATCTAAGGCCACATCGGGATATTCACGATGCACATCGATCACGATTTCTTTCCAGAACTGGAACGTTTCCAAAACATTCGCCTTGTCCACGCTGGTTAAACGACGATTGCGTTTTTGCGCCGCTTGGAACGCGACATGAGCAATACGACGCACTTCAGTTTCTGCATAGCGCATGGTATCGAAACCCTCGCGCTCGCCAGTAAACGGCCCATCCGGACAAGTCCGCACGCCACGTGGCTGACCAAAATAAATATCGCCAGTCAACTCACGAATAATCAACAAATCCAAACCAGAAACGACTTCAGGCTTCAGAGTCGATGCACCAGCCAATTCAGGATACAAAATCGCTGGGCGCAAGTTGGCAAACAAATTCAGATTCTTACGCAAGCCAAGAATCGCCTGTTCTGGGCGCAAAGAGCGTTCCAAACTATCGTACTTCCAATCACCGACGGCGCCAAACAACACCGCATCGGCTTGTTTAGCCAGATTTAACGTGCTGTCCGGCAAAGGATGTCCGTGTAATTCATACGCCGCGCCACCCACTGGTGCGGTTTCGATTTCAAATGATTCGCCCAGCGCATTCAGCACTTTGACTGCTTGCGCGACAATTTCAGGACCGATGCCATCACCAGGCAAAATTGCTATTTTCATTGTTTTTGATTCCTACC
>CAZCIX010000043.1:0-18393 GCA_964498835.1 uncultured Burkholderiaceae bacterium
CAATCGTACCCACATTCACGTGCGGCTTCGTCCGCTCAAACTTGCTCTTTGCCATATCAATTTCCTTCAAAAAGAACGTATTATCAATTATTTAAAATAACACTTACCTATTATCAACACTTAACTACTTTTTATTACTTTGCTCTAGAACTAACAATTGCATCAATCACGTTCTTAGGTGCTTCAGAATAATGTTTAAATTCCATACTATAGGTTGCACGACCTTGGGTTGCAGAACGCAAAGAAGTCGAGTAACCAAACATTTCTGAAAGTGGCACCTCAGCACGAATGATCTTACCCCCACCGCCAGCAATCTCATCCATACCTTGCACCATACCACGACGTGATGACAAATCACCCATCACAGTACCAGCATAATCTTCCGGTGTTTCCACCTCAACAGCCATCATAGGCTCCAAAATCACCGGACTTGCCTTGCGGCAACCATCCTTAAACGCCATGGAAGCAGCCATACGGAATGCATTTTCATTCGAATCGACATCATGATACGAACCAAAGAACAAGGTCACCTTCACATCCACTACTGGATAACCCGCCATCACACCAGTAGTCAAGGTTTCTCTTACGCCTTTTTCAACAGCGGGAATATATTCCCTCGGTACTGTACCGCCCTTAATAGCATCAACAAACTCAAAACCTTTACCGGGTTCTTGTGGCTCAAGCTTCAAGACAACGTGACCATATTGACCACGACCACCTGATTGTTTAACAAACTTACCTTCGATTTCTTCACAAACCTTGCGAATTGTTTCACGATAAGCAACTTGTGGCTTACCAACTGTAGCCTCCACACCAAATTCACGACGCATACGATCAACAATAATTTCCAGATGCAACTCCCCCATTCCAGAAATAATAGTCTGACCTGATTCCTCATCGCTTTTCACACGAAAAGAAGGATCCTCTTGCGCCAAACGATTCAATGCCAAGCCCATTTTTTCTTGATCTTGCTTAGTCTTAGGCTCAACTGCTTGTGAAATCACAGGCTCAGGAAAAATCATACGCTCCAGCGTAATAACAGAATTTGGATCACACAAAGTATCACCAGTGGTTGCTTCTTTCAAACCAACCGCAGCAGCAATATCACCTGCATGCACCTCTTTAATTTCCTCTCTTTGGTTGGCATGCATTTGCAAAATACGACCAAGACGCTCTTTTTTATTTTTCACTGGATTGAATACGGTATCACCGGATTTCACGGTACCAGAATAAACACGGAAGAAAATCAGTTGACCAACAAATGGATCCGTCATGATTTTAAATGCCAAAGCTGAAAACTTCTCCGTATCCTCTGCTTTACGAATAGCAGGCTCGTCATTTTCAATCAAACCGCTGACTGGGGGAATATCAACTGGTGAGGGCAAGTACTCAATCACACCATCCAACATGGCTTGCACACCTTTGTTTTTAAAGGCTGTGCCACACATCATTGGTACAATTTCGCTAGCAATAGTGCGTTGACGCAAAGCAGCCTTGATTTCGGCCTCAGACAAATCACCTTCTTCAAGGTATTTATTCATCAAATCTTCGTTTGCTTCTGCAGCAGCTTCCACCATCTTTTCACGCCATTCTTTGGCAGAACCCAACAATTCTGCAGGAATGTCACGATAGTCAAATTTCATACCTTGTGATGCATCATCCCAATAAACCGCCTTCATTTTGACAAGATCAATCACACCAAGAAAGCTTTCCTCAGCACCGATAGGAATTTGCAGAAGAATGGGATTAGCCTTCAAACGTGCCCGCATTTGCTCGTACACTTTGAAAAAATTTGCACCAGTCCGATCCATTTTATTAACAAACGCCAAACGAGGTACTTTGTACTTGTTAGCTTGACGCCATACAGTTTCAGATTGAGGCTGCACACCACCAACCGCACAGTAAACCATACATGCCCCATCCAACACACGCATAGAACGCTCCACTTCAATCGTGAAATCAACGTGACCTGGGGTATCAATAATATTAATGTGATGCTCAGGAAAATTATTTGCCATTCCTTTCCAGAAACAAGTAGTAGCAGCAGAAGTAATAGTAATACCACGCTCTTGCTCTTGCTCCATCCAGTCCATGGTAGCAGCACCATCATGCACTTCACCAATTTTATGGTTCACGCCTGTATAAAACAAAACACGTTCAGTCGTCGTAGTTTTACCAGCATCAATGTGCGCAGAAATACCAATATTACGATAACGTTCTATGGGGGTCTTACGGGCCATAATTAATCCTAAACTTAATATAAAAAACCGAGCTCCCCATCATCGCAAGCGGAACAATATATAACACGCCCCGCTCAACAAATTTGAAATAGGCTCGGTTTAAAATAAATTACATGTGCAAATACAAAATAATGAACACCTCACAAAAATGAAGGCACTCAATACACTATTAGAAACGGAAGTGAGAGAATGCCTTATTAGCTTCTGCCATACGGTGTACTTCATCACGTTTCTTCATCGCACCACCACGATTTTCAGCTGCGTCCAACAATTCACCCGCCAAACGTTGCGGCATTGATTTTTCACTGCGCTTGTTTGCAGCTTCACGCAACCAGCGCATAGACAAAGCCATACGACGAACAGGACGAACCTCAACTGGAACTTGATAATTTGCACCACCCACACGACGAGACTTCACTTCAACCAATGGCTTACAATTATTAACTGCAGCGGCGAATACTTCCAAAGCATCTTTGCCAGACTTTGCTTGAATATGCTCAAAAGCACCATAAATGATATTTTCAGCAACAGATTTCTTGCCAGACAACATCAATACATTCACAAATTTCGCAACATCCACATTACCAAATTTTGGATCAGGCAGAATTTCACGTTTGGGCACTTCACGACGACGAGGCATGTTTACTCCTTTTATCTTCAGTTGAGCAGATATTAAACCCTACTCACGGATGATCATCATAATCACCCACTTACTCAGCTTATACAAACTGATCAGACCAATTTAAAAATACAATTTCACCAACAATTATTGGAGAAACTTTTCAAAAAATTTCTATTTTTTAGCAGCTTTTGCACGCTTAGCACCATACTTCGAACGTGCTTGCTTACGATCCTTAACCCCTTGAGTATCCAAGGCACCACGAACCATATGGTAACGAACACCAGGCAAATCCTTTACACGACCGCCTCGCAACAACACAACACTGTGTTCTTGCAAGTTATGACCCTCACCGCCGATGTAAGAAATAACCTCAAAACCATTTGTCAAACGGACTTTTGCAACCTTACGCAAAGCCGAGTTTGGTTTTTTTGGAGTTGTTGTATAAACACGTGTACATACGCCACGTTTTTGCGGGCTGTTTTCCAGCGCCGGTGATTTGCTTTTAACGCGCACAGAAGCGCGCGGTTTGCGTATCAATTGATTGATGGTTGGCATCGCTCTATATCCAACAAAATTACAACATTAAATTAACCCATAAATACTACATTTATAGGACCACGACAAAATTCGAGAACTGAGCATTCTAAACTTAGCCAGAGAAATCGTCAACTATTATGTGTATTATGTCATACATGTGTCACGAGTTTTTAATCTGTACTAACTCCTGATGGCGATAAAACCATCGTGCGAAACACCCATGACTTCGCACGCCCTCGAAACATTGTTCAATTCCTGGACTAAATTCAGCAAACCCGCTTTATGTTTGATAATAGGATTGTTACTATGTTGCATGAGAGGAGCTACCTTTCTTCGGTTTAGTAGGCTTCGAACCCATGTCTAAACCGGTAACTCTCATCTTTTCAAGTCGATGTGTCAGATCTTGTCTGAACTAATACAATTTATTTAAATTCATGCGTTTCTTTTTTCGATTTAACAATCTTTTTCTTTTACTGAGCTATTTGGTAATCTCAGCCATTCCATTTTTTCCATTTACATTAGGAAGAAGCATTGATTCCGCAATACAAATCCTAGTTTTAGAATGCGTGACATGGGGAATTTTATGGGCAACATTCAAACGCCCTGCATACTTTCACTTTCTTTTACTTCCCGCTTTCCTCATTTTACCAATTGAAATTTACCTACAAGTTTTTTACGAACAGGGAATTTCCACTCATCATTTGGGAATTATTACGGAAACTAGTCCTAGAGAAGCACTTGAATTTTTAGGAAGGAAAGTCTGGCTTTTGCTTGGGATTATGCTGACAGTCCTATTATGGTGGTATTTTTCATGGAAAGCAGCGAGACGCACACATAATTTAGATTGGTCACACTACTCACGCTGGCTGATATTAATACTGTTGATGTGCAGCTTGCAGCCATGGAATTATGCAACCGATCTTAGAAAACGATTCTTCCACAACAGTAGTACATCATCGTTCACTAGCAGTGCCGTTGCTTCCGAAACCGATAGCAGCGAAGAAGAAGAAGAGGGAAGCGAGGAGGAAAACAACCCCGAGGCTGGGCCTGCGTCCACCCCCTCTAATAGATACATTCCTCACATACCACAGTGGCTGCAATCGCTTAGCTGGAGCAAGGTTCAACATTATGTAGTACCAGATATTAAACAATTCGAACACACCTGGCCTTTCGGTTTGGTAGCACACGGAGTCGACTTTTGGACAGAACGCCGCTATCTGAGCGACTTAAGCATGAAAAACCAAACTTTTACATTTGGCGCAAAGCGACTTAATGATGTTAACAAACCGGAGACATTTGTCATGGTCATCGGTGAATCATCCCGCTATGATCGTTGGAGTATAAATTCTTATTCAAGACCAACGAATCCATTATTAAGCCGAGAATCCAATCTTGTCAGTCTCACCAATGTAATTACTCCAGTGTCCGCCACAAGACTATCGGTTCCAGTATTAATATCACGCAAACCAGCTATGCAAAGCCTAAAAGCTGGATTTTCGGAAAAGTCTTTTTTGACTGCATTCAGGGAAGCAGGATTCAAAACCTACTGGTTATCTAATCAAATGTCTTTTGGACAATTTGATACACCCGTGTCAGTATTCGCAAAAGAAGCAAATGTAGTGCAATTTATGAATCTTGGAGGATACACCGATCATTCGAACTTTGATCAAGTCTTATTTTCCCCCTTGGAAACTGCTATTGCCGATCATGCGCCGAAGAAACTCATTGTTCTACATACACTGGGTAATCACTGGAATTATAGTCATCGCTATCCCAAGGAATTCGACAAATGGCAGCCCTCTTTGTTTGGTGTAGATAAACCAGACTATACGAATACCGATTTAAAACCCCAACTTAACAATAGTTACGACAATTCGATTTTGTATACAGACTGGTTTTTGTCTCAAGTGATTAAGAAACTTAAATTATCTGAACAAATTAGCTCAATGGTATACGTGGCGGATCATGGGCAAACTTTATACGATGGCAGTTGCCAAATAGCTTTCCATGGCCACAATACACAGTTTGAATTTCATATTCCGGCACTAATTTGGTATTCTGATTCCTATCGCTCAAATTATCCCGAAAAAATAAAGCAATTAAAGCGCCACAAGAACGCCAAAATTTCAACTGAGAATATGTTCCACTCTTTAGTAGATATGGCAGATATTCGCTATGAGACGGAGCGTTTGGAATGGAGTTTTTTCAGTAACAAATTCAAACAACACAAGCGCTACGTAGATAGCCACGGTTGGACAAATTACGACAATGCCAACATCCGTGGAGATTGCCGTGAAGTGATTGACAAAGGTAAACCACTCCAACAAGATTCGGCAAGCAAATAAGAATTGCACATAAAGTTACTGCTTACGTATAAAAACGGCACCGAAGAAATCCTTCGGTGCCGTTTTTATTGAAAGAATGAGACACTAAAGACTATAAGCCATACGATCTTACTCTACGCTATCAGATACCCCTGAGAATTCAGCGGCAATAGCTTCGGCGCGCGCTGCTTTTTCTGCTTGCAATAATGCAGTACGCTCATCAGCCTCCCACAACTCTCTTTCTTTACGTGCACGATGGAATGCAAGCCCCGTACCACCTGGAATCAAGCGTCCTACAATTACGTTTTCTTTCAAACCACGCAAGCTATCACGTTTGCCCATGATAGCGGCTTCAGTCAAGACGCGTGTCGTTTCCTGGAACGACGCAGCAGAAATAAAGGAATCAGTCGACAACGATGCCTTGGTAATACCCAACAAGATATTGTCGTAAGTCGCTGGGATCTTGCCTTCTGCAATCACGCGATCATTTTCATCTAGTAATTCAGAACGTTCAACTTGTTCGCCCACGATGTAGTTTGCATCACCAGCATCAACAATTTGTACACGACGTAACATCTGACGCACAATCACTTCGATATGTTTGTCATTGATCTTCACGCCTTGTAAACGATATACGTCTTGTACTTCATCAACGATATATCTTGATAATTCCTCCATACCTAACAGGCGCAGAATATCTTGTGGATCACGTGGACCATCGACAATTATTTCACCTTTGTTAACGACTTGGCCATCATGAACCAACACTTGTTTATCTTTGGTAATCAAGAATTCATGCTTATTACCATCCATGTCGGTAATTTCTAAACGCTGCTTACCCTTGGTTTCTTTGCCGAATGCAACAGTACCAGTCACTTCCGCCAACATACCGGCATCTTTTGGCGAACGCGCTTCAAACAACTCGGCTACTCGTGGCAGACCACCAGTAATATCACGTGTTTTTTGTGATTCTGTTGGAATACGCGCCAACACTTCACCAACCGAAACTGACTGGCCATCTTTCACCATAATCAGCGCACCAACAGGGAAACCGATAGTCACAGCATGTTCTGTACCAGCGATTTTCACCTCCTCACCCTGTTCATTTTGCAATTTTACTTGTGGGCGTACAGACTTGCTAACCGAACCACGGCGTTTAGCATCAATTACAACCAAGGTGGACAAACCAGTCACCTCATCCACTTGTTTAGCTACTGTAACGCCTTCTTCGACATTCTCAAAACGAATCATGCCAGCATATTCAGTAATGATCGGACGTGTTAGCGGATCCCAAGTAGCCAATGCTGTACCAGCCTTGATTAGCAAACCATCTTGAACATTTAAGATAGCACCATAAGGCACTTTGTGACGCTCACGCTCACGACCATGGTCATCTGTCACTAACACTTCACCAGAGCGCGAAATAACAATTTGTGCGCCCTTACCATTGGTCACATAACGCATCGTTGCAGTAAAACGTATCGTCCCATTTGATTTTGCTTCTACACTGGAAGCCACTGCTGCACGCGATGCCGCACCACCAATATGGAAAGTACGCATGGTTAACTGAGTACCTGGCTCACCAATCGATTGCGCCGCCACCACACCGACAGCCTCACCAACGTTGACCAATACACCACGACCTAAATCACGGCCATAACACTTTGCACATAAGCCAAATCGTGTATCACAAGTCAATGGCGTTCTCACTTTGACTTCATCGATACCCAGACGCTCAATTTCATCCACCATATCTTCATTCAGCAGTACACCTGCTGGATATTGGGTTTCTTGCGTTTCAGGATTGACTACATCTGCAGCTACCACACGCCCTAAAATACGATCACGCAATGCTTCGATCACCTCACCACCTTCAACCATGGCCTTCATCATAGCGCCATTACTTGTACCGCAATCTTCTTCAATAACGACCAAATCTTGCGTCACATCAACCAAACGACGTGTCAAATAACCTGAGTTGGCTGTTTTCAATGCGGTATCTGCCAAACCTTTACGAGCACCGTGGGTCGAAATAAAGTACTGCAATACGTTCAAACCTTCGCGGAAGTTCGCAGTAATTGGTGTTTCAATGATTGAGCCATCTGGTTTCGCCATCAAACCACGCATACCAGCTAACTGACGAATCTGCGCTGCAGAACCACGCGCACCTGAGTCAGCCATCATGTAAATAGCATTAAATGACTCTTGCATCGCATTGGTGCCATCGCGTTTCACTACAGGCTCCAATCTGAGTTGATCCATCATAGCCTTGCCAACCTCATCACCCGTTTTACCCCAGATATCCACTACCTTGTTGTAGCGTTCACCCGCCGTTACCAAACCAGATGAGTATTGCTGTTCAATTTGTTTAACTTCATGCTCTGCACTGGCGATCATCACGGCTTTCTGTTCTGGCACCAACATATCATCTACGCAAATTGAAATCCCTGCGCGCGTTGCTAAACGAAAACCGGATTGCATCAATTGATCAGCAAACACCACTGTAGCGCGCAAGCCGCACTTACGGAATGATGTGTTAATCAGTTTAGAAATTTCTTTCTTCTTCAGAGCACAGTTCAATACCGAGAATGGCAATCCTTTAGGCAAAATTTCCGACAAAATAGCGCGACCGACCGTTGTTTCATAACGAGTCAGCGTCTTAATAAATTCGTTTGTGCTCGCATCTTTTTGATATTCGACAATACGAACAGTAATACGAGATGCCAGTTCAACCTCTTTATTGTCATACGCACGTATCACTTCCGATACATCCGGAAACATCATACCTTCGTTTTTACCATTGATTTTTTCACGTGTTGCGTAATACAAACCCAACACAATATCTTGTGAAGGAACAATCGATGGTTCACCATTCGACGGGAACAAAATATTATTGGAAGCCAACATTAAAGTACGTGCTTCCATTTGAGCTTCAATCGACAAAGGAACGTGAACAGCCATTTGATCGCCATCAAAGTCAGCATTAAATGCAGCACAAACCAAAGGATGCAATTGAATTGCTTTACCTTCAATCAATACTGGTTCAAATGCTTGAATACCTAAACGATGCAAAGTAGGCGCACGATTCAACATCACAGGATGTTCGCGAATCACGTCTTCCAAAATATCCCACACAACTGGCTCTTGCATCTCTACCAATTTTTTTGCGGATTTAATCGTTGTTGCCAAGCCCATCAATTCAAGCTTGTTAAAAATAAATGGCTTAAACAATTCCAGTGCCATTAATTTTGGCAAACCACATTGATGCAATTTTAATTGCGGACCAACCACAATAACGGAACGCCCTGAGTAATCCACCCGTTTACCCAACAAGTTTTGACGGAAACGACCACCTTTACCCTTAATCATTTCAGCCAGTGACTTCAATGGACGCTTGTTAGCTCCTGTCATCGCTTTACCGCGACGACCATTATCGAGCAAAGAATCCACCGCTTCTTGCAACATCCGTTTTTCGTTACGTGTAATGATTTCCGGGGCACGCAACTCTATCAAGCGCTTCAGACGATTATTACGATTGATTACGCGACGATATAAATCATTCAAGTCAGAAGTCGCAAAACGTCCACCATCCAACGGCACCAAAGGACGCAATTCTGGCGGCAATACTGGCAAAACTTCCATGATCATCCAGTCTGGCTTAATGCCAGAGCGCTGGAAAGCTTCCAATACTTTTAGACGCTTAGCGTATTTTTTAATCTTCGCTTCAGATTTTGATTCTTTTAATTCGATACGCAATGCTTCTGCATCACGTTGAATATCAATTCCGCGCAACAACTCACGAATACCTTCTGCCCCCATAAAAGCAGTGAAGTCGTCGCCGTATTCTTCGTATTTAGCTGCATAGTCATCCTCTGACATGATTTGACATTTTTTCAACGGTGTCATACCAGGATCAGTCACAACATATGCTTCGAAATATAAAACACGCTCAATGTCACGCAAAGTCATGTCTAATACCATGCCCAAACGTGATGGCAGTGATTTTAAAAACCAAATATGGGCAGTTGGTGAGGCCAGCTCAATGTGCCCCATGCGTTCACGGCGTACCTTAGCCAACGTAACTTCGACACCACATTTTTCACATATCACACCACGATGTTTTAAACGCTTATATTTGCCACATAAACATTCATAATCTTTGATGGGGCCAAAAATTTTTGCGCAAAACAAACCATCGCGCTCTGGTTTGAAAGTACGATAGTTGATGGTTTCTGGCTTTTTAACTTCACCATAAGACCACGAACGAATTTTCTCAGGTGACGCAAGACCAATTTTGATCGCGTCGAATTGTTCATTTTGCTGAACTTGCTTGAATAAATCGAGCAGTGCTTTCATGTATCACTCCAAGTGATTAAATTTCATTGCGGAAAAGAGCAGCTGATGCATTAGCATCAGCTGCTCAGTTCCAACCGATCAATTAAATCAATTAATAATCAGTTACGTTCAAGATCAATATCAATACCCAGGGAACGGATTTCCTTCACTAATACATTAAAGGATTCTGGCATGCCGGCATCAATGATATGGTCACCCTTAACAAGGTTTTCATACACTTTGGTACGTCCGTTCACATCATCTGACTTCACTGTCAACATCTCTTGCAATACGTAAGATGCACCATAAGCTTCCAGCGCCCAAACTTCCATCTCACCAAAACGTTGACCACCAAACTGAGCCTTACCGCCCAATGGCTGTTGAGTAACCAAGGAGTATGGACCGGTTGAACGAGCATGCATTTTGTCATCGACCAAATGATGCAATTTCAGCACATGCATGTAACCCACTGTGACGGAACGTTCAAAGGCTTCACCAGTACGACCATCGTACATCGTGACTTGATTTTTGGACTCAGTCATACCCAACTGTTTAGCAATTTCATCTGGATAGGCCAAATCCAACATACGGCGAATTTCTACTTCATTAGCGCCATCAAACACTGGTGTTGCAAATGGCACACCGTGTTTCAAGTTATTAGCCAGCTGCATGATTTCAGCGTCTGACAAAGAATCCAACGACTCTGTTTTACCAGTTTCGTTATAAATCTCGCCCAAAAACTTGCGCATTGCGGCGACTTTAGTTTGCGCTTTGAGCATTTCGCCAATACGCAATCCCAAGCCCTTAGCAGCCCAACCCAAGTGAGTTTCGAGAATTTGTCCAACGTTCATCCGAGATGGTACGCCCAAAGGATTCAATACAATGTCAGCTGGCGTACCATCTGCCATATAAGGCATATCTTCCACAGGCACAATACGTGAAACCACACCCTTATTACCATGACGACCAGCCATCTTGTCACCAGATTGCAAACGACGCTTCACAGCCAGATAGACCTTGACCATCTTCTGTACGCCTGGTGGCAACTCATCGCCCTGGGTTAATTTTTTGCGTTTTTCTTCAAAAGCAAGGTCGAATTGATGACGTTTTTCCGCAATCGATTCTTTAATTGCTTCCAATGCCGTGGCAACATCATCATCGGCTGGACGAATATCAAACCAATGATATCTATCCAAATCCAACAAGTAATCTTTGCTAATTGCTGTACCTTTGGCCAATTTCTTCGGACCACCATTGACAACTTTGCCAATAAGCATTTTTTCCAGACGAGCAAATGCATCACCCTCCACAATCCGCATCTGATCGTTCAAATCAAGACGATAACGTTTTAATTCATCATCAATAATTTGCTGCGCTCGTTTGTCACGAGCAATACCTTCACGCGTGAACACTTGTACATCAATGACGGTACCCACCATACCGGATGGAACACGCAACGATGTATCCTTAACATCTGATGCTTTTTCACCAAAAATTGCGCGCAACAATTTCTCTTCTGGTGTCAACTGTGTTTCGCCTTTTGGTGTCACTTTACCAACCAATGTGTCACCGGCCTGGACTTCAGCACCAATATACACAATGCCAGATTCGTCCAAACGCGCTAACTGATTTTCTGCAAGGTTGGAAATATCACGCGTGATTTCCTCATTACCCAATTTGGTATCCCGTGCGACAACCGACAACTCCTCAATATGAATCGAAGTGTAACGATCATCTTCAACCACTTTTTCGGAAATCAAAATGGAATCTTCAAAATTCAAACCATTCCATGGCATAAACGCAACCAACATGTTTTGACCCAACGCAAGCTCGCCCAAATCCGTTGAAGCGCCGTCAGCAATCACGTCATGTTTAGCAACCCGATCACCTACTTTGACGATAGGACGTTGATTAATATTAGTATTTTGATTCGAGCGGGTATATTTAATTAAGTTATAAATATCCACACCGACTTCACCGGCCAGGGCTTCGTCATCATTTACACGAATCACAACACGACCCGCATCAATATAATCAACAACGCCACCACGTAAAGCTTGTACCGTAGTACCAGAGTCAATCGCAACAGTACGCTCAATTCCGGTACCAACAAACGCTTTTTCAGGACGCAAGCAAGGAACTGCTTGACGTTGCATGTTGGCACCCATCAATGCGCGGTTGGCATCATCATGTTCAAGGAAAGGAATCAAAGAAGCAGCAACAGACACAATTTGTCCTGGTGCCACGTCCATGTACTGGATCCGACCAGGTGAAACCAAAATAGTTTCGCCTGCTTCACGTGCGGATACCAACTCATCCGACAACTGACCAGATTTATCAATCGTTGCATTTGCCTGCGCAATAATGTAACGGCCTTCTTCGATCGCAGACAAATAATCAATTTGATTAGTAATTTTGCCGTTTTCTACTTTGCGATAAGGCGTTTCCAAGAAACCATACTCGTTTAGACGCGCATACAAAGCCAAAGAATTAATCAAACCAATGTTTGGACCTTCTGGTGTTTCAATAGGGCAAACACGTCCATAATGAGTCGGATGTACGTCGCGCACCTCAAAACCAGCACGTTCGCGCGTCAAACCACCTGGTCCAAGTGCCGATACACGACGCTTGTGCGTAATTTCAGAAAGAGGATTGGTCTGATCCATAAACTGCGACAATTGTGACGAACCGAAAAACTCCCTAATTGCAGCAGAAATTGGCTTGGAATTAATCAAGTCATGCGGCATCAGATCATCAGCTTCAGCCTGTCCAAGACGCTCTTTCACAGCACGCTCAACACGTACTAAACCTGCACGAAATTGATTTTCAGCCAACTCGCCAACGCAACGAACACGACGATTACCGAGATGATCAATATCGTCAACTTCACCACGTCCATTACGTAACTCAACAAGAATCTTGATGACAGCAAGTACATCATCATTCGACAACGTCATCTCACCCAGCAATTCATCACGACCGATGCGGCGGTTAAACTTCATCCTACCTACTGCCGACAAATCATAGCGTTCTGCGTTATAAAACAAACCATTGAACAAAGCCTCAACTGACTCTTCAGTTGGTGGCTCTCCTGGACGCATCATGCGATAAATGGCAATTTTTGCAGCCATCTGATCTGTCGTATCGTCCACGCGCAAGGTTTGCGAAATATACGCACCCTGATCTAAATCGTTCGTATATAAAGTTTGGATACTAGCAACGTCAGCATCGCGTAGACGTCCGAGTAATTCTTCAGTCAACTCATCATTAGCATTGGCAAGTATCTCACCAGTATCAGTATCAATAATATTTTTAGCCAACACACGGCCTAACAAATAATCTTCTGGTACAGAAATATACTCAATCCCAGCGGCTTCGATTTCCCGCACATGCTTGGCGTTAATACGCTTATCTTTGGCAACAAAAACTTTGCCCGATTTATCAACAATATCAAAACGTGCAACTTCGCCACGCAAACGTTCAGAAACAAAAGCCATCTCGGCTCCATCCGAACGCAAATTAAAATGATCGCTGACAAAAAAACTAGCAAGAATTTGCTCATTCGTCATACCAATTGCTTTAAGCAAAATGGTTACTGGCATCTTACGACGACGATCAACACGGAAAAATAAAATATCCTTAGGATCAAATTCAAAATCCAACCAAGATCCACGATAAGGAATAATGCGAGCTGAAAACAACAACTTACCGGACGAATGCGTCTTACCACGATCGTGTTCAAAGAACACCCCAGGCGAGCGATGTAACTGAGACACAATCACTCGCTCAGTACCATTGATCACGAATGAGCCTGTCGTTGTCATAAGCGGCAATTCACCCATGTAGACTTCTTGCTCTTTCATTTCTTTAACAATAGGCTTAGTCGGAGATTCTTTATCCAAAATTACTAAGCGCACTTTGGCACGCAAAGGTGAAGCAAACGTTAATCCACGTTGCTGACATTCTTTTACATCAAAGGATGGATCACCCAATACGTAAGACAAAAACTCAAGCCGCGCAAAACCGTTATGCGAAACAATAGGGAATATCGACGTAAATGCGGACTGCAAACCCTCATTTTTACGCTGGGACGGTATAACGTCTTGTTGCAAAAAATTTAAATAAGATTCAAGCTGGGTCGCCAGCAAAAATGGAACGTGGTGAACGTTAGCACGCTTCGCAAACGATTTACGAATACGCTTTTTCTCAGTAAATGAGTAATGCATGAACACTCCGTGAGTGACAGGGAGGATGGAGAATTCAGAATTCAAGTTGGCAGTATTATTTATCCAACATGTATCAATGACGCCTCAACTCTCGACCCTTTATTTGGTCAAATGAATATAGATTTACTGCTAATTAGCAATTACTATTATTACTGTTGCTGCCATTACTACTATTACAGCGATTACTTTGTGGCTCACTACTACAATTCTTCAAGTACCACAGTTGTAGGGTTGCCTAACCAGCAAGTACAAACAACGCGCAACTAAAACATATAAAACAACAAAGGAGCAAAAGCCGAACCTATTCTTGCGAAAAGGTTCGGCACTCTGATCTCGACACCGAAATGTCGTTTAAGAAAATCAAAATTATTTGATTTCAGCTTTTGCGCCAGCTTCTTCCAATTTCTTTTTAGCAGCTTCTGCATCAGCTTTTGAAACGCCTTCTTTCAATGGCTTCGGCGCAGCATCAACCAAATCTTTAGCTTCTTTCAAACCTAAGCCAGTAATTTCACGCACGGCTTTAATGACTCCAACTTTATTGGCACCAAAATCTGCCAAAATAATTGTAAATTCTGTTTGCTCTTCACCTGCACTAGCTGCTGCACCTGCAGCAGGGCCACCAGCAACAGCCATCGCCGCAGCAGACACACCAAATTTTTCTTCGAATGCCTTAACCAGGTCATTCAAATCCATTACAGACATACTACCCACTGCTTCCAAAATATCGTCTTTACTTATTGCCATTTGAAACTCCTATTCAATCAATTAAAAGTAAAGCTAACCACACTTTACTTATCCAATATCATCATTTTTGTTTGCATTAGCCACAAAATTAAGCAGCCTCAGCCTCTTTTTTAACCGCAAGTGCAGCAAGTCCACGAGCAAAACCTGAAACTGGTGCCTGCATAATACCCAACAATTGAGATATCAGAATCTCACGACTAGGAATGCTGGCCAACGCAGCAACTGCTGCTTTATCCAGAGATTTACCTGCAAAATTACCAGCCTTAACAACCAATTTATCATTTGATTTAGCAAAATCATTAATGACTTTCGCCGCGGCAACAGCATCGGCAGAAATTGAATAAATTAACGGGCCAGTCATTGCAGAAGCCAAATTAGCAAACACAGTCCCATCAACAGCACGACGTGCAAGTGTATTTTTCAATACATGCAAATAAACACCCTGCGCACGCGCTTTAGCTCTCAGTTGCGTCAAATCCGCAACTTGAATGCCACGATACTCCGCAACAACAATAGTTTGAGCTATTGCAACATTGGCAGAAATTTCGGCGACTACAGCCTTTTTATCACTCAGATTAAGACCCACGGTCAATCTCCATAAATAATGCGCAAAAATATCCGAAATGAATATTTATTTTGCATCGGTTCAAACACGGCATCCGACACTAAGGGCTTAAAACTGGAAACCAGTCCTAATACACCAAAACTTGCTCGGGTACACCATCTGCGCTGGGTGCTTAAAAAGCAAGCTTTTAACTTTACACAAAAAGTCTTGTAAACTTTTTGCACACTGCCCAACGGTCTTTGATTGCCTAAACTGACTCAAACGAAAAACCAATTTAGCCCAAAGAAATACCTCACACAATTGAGTGTGAGGCTTAATTATTAAAATAACCAATCAAATGACATCTATTGATGATCAAGTCAACAAGCAAATACTAAACAACCAATGTGGCTTGATCAACACGAACACCTGCACCCATCGTAGATGAGAGAGAAACACGGCGCACATAAACGCCCTTACTAGTTGCAGGCTTAACTTTATTGAGGGCTTCAATTAGCGCAATTAAATTCGATTTAAGTGCCTCATCGGCAAATGATTTACGACCAATTGTGGCATGAATAATGCCACTTTTATCGGTACGATATTGCACTTGACCAGCCTTCGCATTTTTTACAGCAGTAGCAACATCAGGTGTCACGGTACCAACTTTAGGATTAGGCATCAAACCACGCGGACCAAGGACCTGACCCAATGCTCCAACAATACGCATGGTATCTGGTGAGGCGATAACAATATCAAAAGGCATATTACCAGCCTTGATTTGGTCAGCCAAATCCTCCATACCGACAATGTCAGCACCAGCAGCCTTCGCTTGCTCGGCTTTTTCGCCAGTCGCAAATACCGCAACACGAACTTCTTTACCAGTACCCGCTGGCAACACTACCGAACCACGAACAACTTGATCTGATTTTTTGGGATCAACACCTAACTGCACTGATACGTCAATCGATTCATTGAACTTAGCATTAGCAAATTCCTTCACGATTGCAATCGCATTTTCGTATGGGTACACCTTAGTACGATCTACTTTTTCCTTAAATGCTTTAACGCGTTTGGATAATTTAGCCATTATAGACCCTCCACTGTAAGACCCATGGAACGCGCAGAACCGGCGATAGTACGCACGGCCGCTTCCATATCAGCAGCTGTAAGATCTGGCATTTTTTGTGCTGCAATTGCTTCTGCCTGTTGACGAGTCAACTTACCAACCTTATCAACATGCGGCTTCGCAGAACCTTTTTGCACACCAGAAGCTTTTTTTATCAAATATGTCGCAGGAGGCGTCTTCATCACAAATGTGAAAGACTTATCTGCGAACGCCGTAATAACCACTGGAATTGGCATACCAGGCTCAATGCCTTGGGTCTGAGCATTAAATGCCTTACAAAATTCCATGATATTCAAACCACGCTGCCCCAAAGCTGGACCGATTGGTGGAGAAGGATTAGCTTTACCAGCTGGCACTTGCAGCTTAATAAAACCTATAATTTTTTTTGCCATTATTAATTCCTACTATTATTGAGTGATAACGCCTACAACTTGCTTTTTTACTCTTTGCTTGCTGTTCAGCTCCTCTTACTTACTAACCATAAAAATCCAATCGGATTTTTATACTTTCTCGACCTGACCAAACTCCAATTCAACCGGCGTAGAACGACCAAAGATAACTACAGAAACTCGCACGCGCGATTTCTCATAATTAACTTCTTCAACACTACCGTTGAAATCGGTAAATGGACCATCTTTAATACGCACCAGCTCACCAACATCATACAAAACTTTAGGACGAGGCTTTTCTATACCTTCTTGCATCTGCTGCATGATTTTTTCGATTTCACGTGCAGGTATCGGAGTAGGTTTATTAGACTTGCCACCTATAAAACCAGCTACTTTATTGGTGTTTTTTACCAAATGCCATGTCTCATCAGTCATTTCCATTTCAACCAATACATACCCTGGAAAAAAACGACGCTCAGTAACTGTTTTTTGCCCATTTTTAACCTCAACAACCTCCTCAATAGGCACCAATATTTGGCCAAACTTATCCTGCATATCAGCACGTTCAATTCGCTCGGTGAGAGCACGCTGCACGCTTTTTTCCATACCTGAATATGCTTGCACTACATACCAACGTTTCCTACCAAGAACCACATCCGACTCAATAGAACTCAACACACCAACCCGAACATTCTCGCCCATTATTTTTTCCAACCCAAAATTAAGTCGTACAATAAAAATTCTAGCAACTTATCCACACCCCATAGAAAAATTGCCATGACGAGAACAAAACCAAATACTACCGCTGTAATTTGCAAAGCTTCTTTACGAGCAGGCCAAACCACCTTTTTAGTTTCTCGCATCGCCTCTCTGGAGAAACTAAAAAATTGACGCCCAACACTAGATATTCCTGCAAAAATCACAAAAAACAACAATCCTACAAATAAAGCACCTACACGTGCCACCGAGTTATCAGACAAAAAATAAAACCCAACAACGCCAGCAACAACAGAGAAAAACGCCAATGCGATTTTTATTTTTTCGCCAGATACATCAACGTCTTGCATGGACTGATTAGACATATTTTTTACTTTCAGCGCCTTTATTGTACAAACTGTGGCAGGGACGGAGGGCATCGAACCCCCAACCTTCGGTTTTGGAGACCGACGCTCTGCCAATTGAGCTACGTCCCTACGCTAACAAAACTGCTTTAATACGCCAACTTAACAAATAACAACGACAAAACCCTAGGCGATAATTTTAGCGACAACACCTGCACCAACAGTACGACCACCTTCACGAA
>CAZCIX010000044.1:0-16812 GCA_964498835.1 uncultured Burkholderiaceae bacterium
TTTGCTATCCAAAATGTGGTCCTGATGCCAAGGGAGTGGGTCCTGTGTGTTGGCAAAATTGTCCTAGTGGTACCAAAGCGTGCGGTGCTGGCTGTGCAGCGACTGCTGCAACCTGCGCATCGACTGTGACTGACATGATCATGGGGCCTGCCACCATGGCAATGACTGTTGTGACGCTAGGTATAAGTGAAGTGGCGATCAGCCCTTTTTTGCGGACAATAAAGTTGGCAGTAGTAGCAGACGATACAGCGATGGCGATCGATAGGGCATTACAACTCAGTGCATTGACGACAAATATTGTTGCCAATTTTGACAAAATGGTACCAGGCTATGTTGCAAGTACTCTCAACGCCAACTTTGGCCCTAAGGGAAAAGCATGGGTTGCGCGGGAATACACTCTGGGTCTCATCGCCCTCGCGTACGATGTGACTGGCACTGCTCTATCATTCCTTGGCATGATTGATGGAAGCGGCGTAACTGCCACCATAGCTGCTTTTAAACAGCCAAGCTGTACCAAAACCCCTCCTTTTCCCTCTATCTCTGTTTTAAACAAAAATTAATGAAGCGAGGTATTACTTTAATGCGCAACTCAAGACATGACTCCTTGCGTTTCATGACATCATTTGTCACTCGTTAAGTCGTGTTTTATTTTTACAATTTTTATTATTTGTAATACTCTTTTCGAGTTGGGAAAATGAAATTTAAAAAATCAATAAAAGTTGAGGTATCAAAATGATCAGTCAAACTAGATTTAAAAGAATAATAACGTTCTTGCTTGTGTCGTTATATTTTAACAACGTAAATAGCGTACAAGCAGCAACGACAGTTCCATGTTCGATAACGACGATGATATCGGGGAAGATTGCGTGGGCTGGCTCCCAGTGCACTGCGGCTAGCCTTGATGTTCATGGTACAAATTTTTCTGGCGCAACGTTTTTAGAAGTTAATGGGCAGAATGCAAATTTCAGTGGCACCAATTTTACTGGTGCAACGATTATGCCGATACTTTCTCCAGACAACTCAAACTTTACTGGAGCCAATTTTAGTGGATCAAATTTCACCAGTGCTGCTGTTAGTGTATCAAATTTCACCAATGCCAATTTTAATGGTGCGAATTTTACTGGTGGAAAGTTTTCCTTATTGAATTTTAGCGGTGCGAACCTCACGAACGCCAATTTTTCGAATGTGATATTCAATGATCCGGCGACGACTACGAATTCGATGACAGGTGGTAGTCAAGCTGGTGGTCGTTCCAAGTTTGTCGGTGCGACGTTGACGTCAGCCAATTTTGGCGGTGCAAATGTTTCCCGAGCAGATTTCTCCAAAGCGAATCTCACCGGAGCAAATTTTTATGGTGCGACAGTGACTGGAGTAAGTTTTAACGGTGCTAATCTGACTAATGCTATTTTTAACAATGTCAATTTAACGGGGGTTGATTTAACTGGCGCAACACTGACTGGTGCAGATTTTACTGGTGCGAAATGGACCGATGGCGTAACTATTTGTACGGCTGGTAATAAAGGTATGTGTCAACCACCGTATTTGAATTCCACTGATTTGGCTGCAGTAATTAAATGGATCGATGACAGTGTTGTTTCTGTCAAGACGCCATTTTGTTATAAGAGTAGTTGGGGACGTGGTGCTGGGCAGGCGGTGTCTTACTGTCCGCCAGGCAAATCTAAAGAGGGTGGCTTATGCTACGACGCATGTCGTTCAGGTTACTCAAGTGATGGTGCGACGATATGCTATCAAAACTGTCCTGGTTCTGGTGGGTGGACTGCCACATTAACTTCATGCACCAAGCCACCTTATTACGATAGGGGGGCAGGGATATTGCCCGAGATTGACAATTGCGGTAGAGGCAATTGGAAATGTGATCATAAAAGTTGCAAAAGTAATCGTCAGCTGGAAGATGGCATGTGTTATGAGATTCCCAGGGAAGGATTCAAATGTACGGTAACCGTATGCACACCGCGCTGCCCAGATGGGATGACTGATTTTGGGGTGGGTTGTACCAAGCATAGTTATAACCGTGGCGTGGGTGGCCCAATGACATGCCAACCAGACCAGGAAATGGATGCTTCGCTTTGCTATAAAAAATGTGGTGCTGATGCTACGGGGGTCGGTCCAGTGTGTTGGCAAAATTGTCCTAGTGGCACCAAATTGTGTGGTGTGGGCTGTGCAGCGAGTGCGGCAACCTGTGCCGATACCGTAAGCAGCATGGTGATTGCACCTTTAACTATGGCGGCCAACATATTTACTGCCGGGACAGCTGGTGCGGCTTTGGGGCCAGCTCTTTCTACCTTGAAAGCGGGGATCGTAGGGACCGATATGGCTAGAATGACGGCTGAAACGATTGGACGATTGGCTGGTTCAACCAATGAACTCTTGACTCAGCTCGCAGCCCATTTTGATGAACTGGTAACGCCAACAGTAGTGAGTACCTTACATGCAAATTTTGGCCCAAATGGCTATAAATGGATTGCTCAGCAATATGGATTGACTCTGGCTGCGGTTTCTGATGATGTCATCTATAGCTATCTCAGAGCTATCGCAATTGTAGATCCTAGTGGTGTCTCAGGTACGGTAGCAGCCTTTGGCCAGCCAACTTGCACTAGAACCCCCCCCTTTCCTACGGTAACAATTACTAATCGGAATTAATGTTGCGATAAAAGAAAAAACAGAAATTCTGACAGATCATCTGAATCTCCAAATTCATGCTAAAGAATTTGCTTGTAATCCAAGCAAATTCTTTTTTTTATGTTTTGTAATATTTTGATGATGTAGATTCATTAGGGAAACGCTGATTTATTCAGATTTTTTGTCAATCAAAATAAGTAAGGCTTTGATTTTTAATGGCGTGAAATTTCAGAAAATGCATAAATCAGCACTTCCTTAGTGAAAAATAATCAAAATTAACAAAATAAAGATGTCAAAACAATAACTTAATTCAACTTCAAGAAAATAATAATTTTCTTGCTTAGAGGATTTTTCCGAATGTCGTCTTTAATGGTCAAGCAAGCACCAAGAATATTCTCACCAGCACTACTCAACCTGGTGCATGATCGATTTTTGCCAGAGCAACTTTAATCTCTGCCAATTTTTGTAAAACAAATGTTTCCAGGATAAATTTTCCTAAAGAAAACTTAACCGGAGAATTTTATTAGTGCGAAAAGGACTGATGGCACTATTTGTACCCCATTTAATCTAGGGATATGTCAGCCACCTTTTTTTAATCCCACAGACTTGGAGAAAGTTATCAAATGGGTCAATGACAGTGTTGCTTTTAGATGCCAGAGTAGCTGCTTTCAAACAAACAATCTGTAGCAGAACATCACCATTCCCATCGAGATTTGTTTTGAATAGAAGTTGTTACCATCTCAAATTAAAGTTATTACTACTGCATACTCTCTCATTTGCCCATCACTTCTTAGCACTACTTTGCGCAGCAAACGTCACTTTGGCAAAGCCTGCACTACGCGCAGCCTCAAGAACGTTGATGACTTTTTGATGCACAGCAAGCGCATCGGCATTAATGATGATAAGAGGATCTTTTTTGACGCTACCTGATTTTGATTTTTCCACACTTTCTTTAGTAGATTCAGCAGGCTCTTTATTGGCAGCAAGCGTTAACTCCTTAGCCAAACCAGCAGCATCCGATGCAGCAACGCGTGTACCGTTAATCGCATAATGACCTTTGGAATCGACTGTCACATTGATTTCATTGGGTTGCTCAAACGCTTGCTGCGCATCGGCCGTCGGCAATGTGACCGGCAGTTCGCTGAATTTGCTATACGTAGTAGTGATCATCAAAAAAATCAAAATCACTAGCAAGACGTCGATGAAAGGAATCAAATTGATTTCCGGTTCTTCACGTCCTTTACCTTTTTGAAAATTCATGATGCAACCTAACCTTACAATTTGCGTGCGCCGTGCACGACGTCAACGAACTTAACTGCTTGTTGTTCCATATCAATAACAAAACTATCAACCAAGGCACGGAAATGGCGATAGAAAAACAGCGCTGGCATCGCAATCACCAAGCCAAAACCAGTGTTATAAAGTGCCACCGAGATACCATGCGCCAACTGAGTTGGGTTAGCACCAGCGGCATTTTGTGCCCCAAAAATTTCAATCATCCCAACCACGGTACCAAATAATCCCATCAAAGGTGCAAGCGAGGCAATGGTGCCAATGGTGGTGAGAAAGCGCTCCAACTCATGGGCGACGGCGCGCCCCTCCTCCTCAATCGATTCTTTCATGACTTCTCGTGGCGCTTGAGCATTGCGCAAGCCCGCTGCTAGTACACGGCCCAAAAGAGAATTTTTTTCTAATTTTTCGATTATTTCTGTAGTAACTTTGCCATTGCGATAAACCAAAACGACTTCCGCTAATAATTTACGCGGCACAATCTTGCCTCTACGCAAATATAAAGTACGTTCAATAATGAGAGCCATGACAACGACAGAAGTAATCAGCAATAAACCAATTGGCCAGCCAGCGGCTTGTAAAATAGCAAACAAAAGAAGCTCCTTATATCAACTAAACAACTAGATTTCGACAAATCAACAAGATGCGGCAATTTAACGTGTTGCGCCAGAGTCAGCAAGTGAAATACCATTAAATGCTGATTAAAACCAATCACCCTCCGCCTACAAAGCCAGCTCCACCGTAGGAGAATACAAAACCACGATCTATGAATACCAATAAATCAACCACCAGCCCCACCATTTTGACCGTTTCCGCTTTGAATCAAACGGCCGGACGTCTGTTGGAACAAGGATTTGGATTAACGTGGATTGCGGGTGAAATCTCCAACCTCACTCGTGCAGCGTCGGGACATTATTACTTCACGCTCAAAGATGATGCAGCGCAAGTGCGTGCTGTGATGTTTCGTGGTCGAGCGCAATATGCGGATTTTTCTCCTAGAGACGGCGATAAAGTGGAAGTGCGTGCCACGGTAACTTTGTATGCGCCAAGGGGAGATTATCAACTTAATGTGGAATCAATCCGACGTGCGGGCGTAGGTAATTTATACGAAGCTTTTTTGCAGCTGAAAAATAAGTTAAACGCAGAAGGTTTATTCGATGCCAGCCGTAAACGAACACTGCCCATTTTCCCGCGCACTCTCGGCATCGTCACCAGCCCGCAAGCAGCAGCTTTGCGCGATGTATTAACTACACTAAAGCGCCGAGCACCACATATTCAACTCATTCTTTATCCCACGCCAGTGCAAGGACATGGCGCCGCTGAAAAAATTGCGCAAGCCATCCAGACTGCTTCTTCCCGTGCAGAATGCCAGGTGTTATTGGTTTGTCGTGGTGGGGGCAGTATTGAAGATTTGTGGGCATTTAATGAAGAAATCGTCGCACGCGCCATCACTACATGCCGGATACCCGTCATTTCCGGTGTCGGGCATGAAACGGATATCACCATCGCTGACTTTAGCGCCGATGTACGGGCACCAACACCTACCGCAGCAACCGAAATGGCGGCGACAACGCGTGCTGATTGGTTAGCTATGCTAGCCACGCATGCTGACGATTTAACACGCGCCATGCACAAACAATGCACCAATGCGGCGCAAAGGCTGGATTGGTTATCTGCTAAATTAATCAGCCCGTCGGCTTACATCCATCGTGAACGCATGAAGTTACACGCCTTGTCTACCAACATGACACATGCGACACGCTTGCCACTGATTAAGAAGCGTTTCGCGCTCACGCATTTGGGCAATCGCCTCACTTCACCCTTATTGAATACTAAACAGCAGCGTAATCATTTAACAGAAAATAAACGTCGCATAGCGACTTGCATGAACAATCAGCTTGCGCAACATCGCCTGACTTTATCGGCGCTCAACGCGCAATTGGAATTGCTCAACCCACAGCGTACTTTGGAGCGAGGCTATTCCATCGTGACGGATACCAAAGGAAAATTAGTCCGCTCCCCCCAACAAATCCACCCGCGCACAACCATCGTCATGCGTTCTGCTGAAGGAACGGCGGAGCTGCATATTGCACAGGTTCAAGCAATGCTGGAGTAAAAAATATTACAATCTCGCCTTAGTTTGGAACGCACCTCCAAATTCTCATGCCAGATTTTTATCAAAATCAGCCAATTTCAATCAAATTTGGCCAAATTCGACCAAATTTAATCTAAAAGGAAACATCATGACCCATACCTTGCCAGCCTTATCTTATGCATTGGATGCTTTGCAACCTTACATTTCCAAAGAAACATTGGAATTTCATTACGGCAAACATCATCAAACCTATGTGACGAATCTGAATAATCTGATTAAAGATACAGAGTATGAAAATGCCTCATTGGAAGACATCATCAAAAAATCTTCAGGCGGTATCTTCAACAATGCAGCACAAGTATGGAACCACACCTTCTACTGGAATTGCATGAAACCCAACGGCGGTGGCGCACCTACCGGTGCGTTGGCTGATGCCATCAATGCCAAATGGGGATCGTTCGACAAGTTCAAGGAAGAATTTGGCAAATCCTGCGCCACCAATTTTGGTTCTGGCTGGACTTGGTTGGTGAAAAAAGCCGATGGTTCCGTTGATTTGTCGAACACATCCAATGCAGGTTGCCCATTAACCGGCACAGACAAACCCTTGTTGACTTGCGACGTGTGGGAACACGCTTATTACATCGACTACCGCAACGCACGTCCTAAATATGTGGAAATGTTTTGGAACGTAGTTGATTGGGATTTTGTTGCTAAGAATTTTGCTTAATCGCTTAAGGTCATAACGTCATCACTTCACAAGCTGGGTTAATGCTTTACCAACCCAGCTAACTCAACTAACCCAGCTAGCTCAGCTGATTTCAACCCAACTCAAGTAGAGGCACCATTGAAAGATATCAACCAGCTTATTGCCGGCGTTGAGCGCTTCCAAACCAAATATTTTGGAGAAGAACGCAGCCTTTTCTCACAACTGAGTAAAAGCCAGCAACCGCGTGCTCTCGTGATTTCCTGCTGTGACTCTCGAGTCGATCCCGCCATCCTGACTGGCGCTGATCCAGGGGATTTGTTTATCGTGCGCAATGTGGCGAACCTGGTCCCTCCTTATCGCAATGAAGCAAAAGCGCCAGGGATACGCGCTGCGCTTGAATTTGCCGTAAAAAGCCTGCAAGTGGAGCACATCATCGTACTGGGACATTCTAGCTGTGGCGGTATTCAAGCCTTGATGAGCGATGAAAGCATTACCAACAAATATTACGAATTCATCGGTGCCTGGGTCAGCATTGCCAAACGCGCACGAGAAAAAGTATTGCGTGAATTACCGCAAGCGCTGCCCGCTGTTCAAGCTCGAGCCTGCGAACAAGAGTCTATTTTGGTCTCGCTGGAAAATTTACTGTCTTTTCCATGGATACAAGAACGTGTCGAACAAAATACACTCATGCTACATGGGTGGTATTTCGATATTGATACAGGTGAATTGCTGGCTTACTCGAATCAAACCAGAACGTTTGATCCGTTGGTGGCAAAGTCCGTTGCTGATTGAATCCTGCGGGGGTAAACAAAACCCAGCTCATCACATCGTTGCTTCTGTGGGAACAACGATAATACGTGCACTAGACCGCAGAAGCGCCACCATCAATCGCCAGAATTTGCCCCGTAATATGCTTACTGGCATCAGACGCAAATAACAACGCCGCACCTTTCAAATCTTCATCATCCCCCAAACGCTGCAATGGCACACGTTGCGTCAAGTTTTCCATACCTAAACGATCAATCACACCTTGCGTCAATTTAGAAGGAAACAATCCCGGTGCCAGCGCATTAACCGTAATGCCATACTCGCCCCACTCAGCAGCTAAAGCACGGGTGAAATTAACCAACGCGCCTTTGGAAGTATTGTAAGCAAGCATTTGCATCGTACCCGGCGCATTGCCTAGCAAACCGGCAATCGAGGCCACATTGATAATCTTGCCATAGCGATTGGGGATCATGGATAACTTCCCCACTGCTTGCGATAGTAGAAAAATACTGCGGATATTCAAATCCATCAATTTGTCCCAAGCGTCTATCGAATATTCTTGCGCAGATGCCATGTACGACGCTCCGGCGTTATTCACCAAAATATCAATCCGCCCCAAGCGTGCCAAGGCTTCTTGCACCAAAGGCAAAATGGCATTTTCTTGCCGCAAATCCGCTGCAATCGTACTAACTACAATCCCGCGTTGCTGCAAATCACGCTGTGCCACATCCAAATCGGTTTGCGTACGCGCAACCAACACAATACGCGCGCCCTGCTCGCCTAATGCGATAGCAATTTGCAAACCCAAACCACGGGAACCACCAGTGATCACAGCAGTTTTATCAGTCAAATCAAATAGTTGTTGTGTGGTGCGCATAGTAAGTAAGTAAATCAATCAATAATTTTGTCGCGTATTTCTAAAAGACATAATCCATACACTGCCGATCTTCCCGCACAGCCGTGATGAATGGCTTCAACGCCTGGTGCTGTGGATGATCCTGATATGCATCCAATGCGGCTTTATCAGCAAATACCGAATACAGCACCACATCAAACGTGGCTTCCAAACCTACTTGGTGACTGCTAGATGCCAACGCGGTTTCAAATGCCAATATGCCTGGCACGATATTGGCGCAGGCGTCGAGCAGGGTTTTCATTTTTAAGGCGTTGCTGGCTTTGTCAGCGCCTTCTGCATGCTCTTTTAATTTCCACATGACGATGTGTTTGATCATTGTTATTACCCTTTTGTTTGATCTATTTATTGATCGATTATTCAAAAATTCAAAACGCGGGCAATTTTACCTATGTCTGTAAAATGGGGGGATAGATAAATCCAGACTCGCTATGAATACCCATTGCTTCCACAAATATAGACGGTAATACTGAGAAATTTAAAGCTGGCTGGAAGGGTAAACTCAAAACCGTCGTCCCCGAATGCTTTAGTCGGGGACCCAGTGTCTTTTAGTAGCAAACAACGAAAGACACTGGATTCCCGCCTAAACCCGCGGGAACGACGGAAATTAATTAAAACAGGAATCAAACGCGTGGCCAATAAAGAAATCGCAAAAATAACTAACCGTTTATCACATATGGATGAGATGATTTTTGATCATTCATTTGCCACCTTACCGCCGCAATTCTTCACCCGCGTGGTGCCAACACCCATGCCTGCGCCTTATTTGGTCGCAAGCAGTCCATCCGCTGCTGCCATGATAGGCATAGATCACGCGGCATTTTCTGATGACGATTTCATCGCCAGCTTTGTTGGCAATCACATTCCTGCTAAAGCGCAACCACTGGCAGCAGTTTATTCCGGTCATCAATTTGGTGTCTGGGCAGGTCAATTAGGCGACGGCCGTGCAATATTGCTAGGTGATGTTGCCAGCAAGGATGGAGTACGGATGGAATTGCAATTGAAAGGCGCAGGTCGCACGCCCTATTCCCGCATGGGAGATGGCCGAGCGGTATTGCGTTCATCAATTCGAGAATTTCTCTGCTCGGAAGCCATAGCTGCGCTAGGCATTCCTACTTCACGTGCTTTATGCATCATGGGCTCTGACTTGCCCGTCATGCGTGAAACAGTGGAAAGCGCAGCGGTTGTCACCCGCATGGCACCCAGCTTTATCCGCTTTGGCTCATTTGAGCATTGGGCGCATAACACACATAACAATCATCAATCCGCATTACAAACCTTGTCAGATTATGTGATCGACCAGTTTTATCCCGCCCTGCGCGATGCGCCCCAACCTTATGTCGCTTTGTTAAGGGAAGTCACACGCCGCACGGCGCACCTGGTTGCGCAATGGCAGGCGGTGGGTTTTATGCATGGCGTGTTGAACACCGACAATATGTCGATTCTAGGACTGACGCTGGATTACGGCCCGTTTGGTTTCATGGAAGCATTCGACCCGCATCACATTTGCAATCACAGTGACCAACAAGGACGCTACGCCTATCACATGCAGCCACAAATCGGATATTGGAATTGTTACGCCCTCGGCCAAGCGTTACTGCCATTGATAGGCGATGTAGAGGAAATGCAAGCTGCGCTGGCACTTTATCCGATTGAATACGAAAACAAAATGGATACCCTATGGCATGCCAAATTGGGCTTGACGACGCAATTGCCGGATGACGATCAGCTGATTGCCAACATGTTTGGCATGATGCAAAGTAATCGGGTTGATTTCACGCAGTTTTTCCGGCGCTTAAGTCAGGTACAAACTTCTAATGTAGACAACAATAACAGCGATACAGCTTTACGTGATTCGATGTTGGATAGAGCTGCTTTCGACAGCTGGGCAGCGCAATATCGGCAACGTTTACAACAAGAAAACAGCGTCGATAAGGCACGCAAACAAGCCATGGATCGCGTCAACCCCAAATATGTATTGCGTAACTATTTGGCACAAATTGCGATAGAAAAAGCGCAAAACAAGGATTTTTCAGAAATTGAAACCTTGTTGAATATTCTTTCCCGCCCATATGATGAGCAGCCGGAAGCCGAACAATACGCCGCACTGCCACCAGATTGGGCAAGTCACCTGGAAGTCAGTTGTTCCTCATAAACATGTTCATACCCCCATCCCTTCATACCGTTAAAAAGGAAATACGATGAGCAAACGCAAAATCATCAAAAGCGATCAAGAATGGCGCGCCAGCCTGACGCCTATGGAATACGAAGTCACACGTCATGCCGCGACCGAACCAGCTTTTAGCGGACGTTATTGGGATCATCATGAGCACGGCATTTATACCTGCGTATGTTGCGGCACCCCGCTGTTTGCATCCGATGCCAAATTCAATTCCGGCTGCGGCTGGCCCAGCTATTTCACCGCGCTCGATCCCGACGCCATCATCATGCAAACGGACCGCAGTCATGGCATGATGCGCACTGAAATTATTTGCAAGATTTGCGATGCGCACTTGGGGCATGTGTTTCCTGATGGTCCACCACCCACTGGATTACGCTATTGCATCAACTCAGCATCCTTACATTTCACTCCGAAATAAAGAAAGTACAAAACCAACATGAAATTTTTATTCGACCTTTTCCCCGTCATCCTCTTTTTTGGCATGTTCAAATGGAGCGAAGGCCACCCAGACGCTGCCCAAGCATTTGCCAACGACTACCTGTCCAGCTTTGTATCCGGCGGTGTTGTAAGCGCAACGCAAGCGCCCATCTTGCTGGCAACAGCCGTCACCATCATCGCCAACATCGGGCAAATCGCGTATTTGCTGATCAAGGGTAAAAAAGTCGACGCCCCACTCTGGATGTCGCTCATCATCGTCGGCTTGTTTGGCGGTGCCACCATTTATTTCCACAATGAAGCATTCATCAAATGGAAACCAAGCATTCTGTACTGGTGTTTTGCGGCAGCGTTGTTCGTCAGCCAAACCGTATTTAAAAAGAACCTCATCCGCAAGATGATGGAGCAACAAGTCAGCTTGCCCGAAACAGCCTGGCAACAACTTAATTGGGCCTGGGTGCTGTTCTTTGCCGCGATGGGGATTGTGAATTTGTACGTGGCATTTAATTTTTCTACCGCGGCCTGGGTCAACTTTAAGTTGTTTGGCTTTATGGGATTGATGCTGGTATTTATCATCGCCCAAAGCGTTTTCTTGGCTAAACATATTAAGACCAAGCCTTGAGTAGCTCACTTCTTTCGTCAACTTCACAGCCATAACTCTCCTCCGTCGTTCCCGCAGTTTTAGGCGGGAACCCAGCGACTTTGCCGTTTTAACGCCACTAGATTCCGGCCTACGCGGGAATGACGGAAATAAGTGTTTGGCTTAATAAAACCATGAACCGTATAGACAGCATCCAAACCCGTTTAAAAAACACCCTTTCCCCCTTGGAATGCGCTTTGGACGATGAATCCGCATTGCACGCCGGCCACCCAGGTGCAGCTTCAGGAGGCGGACATTACCGTTTACGCCTGGTTTGCCATCAATTTGAAGGGTTGTCACTCGTCGCGCGACATAGGCTAGTGTATGATGCGGTGCGCGATTTGATGCAAACAGAGATTCATGCTCTTGCCATCGTTGCAATTGCACCTTCCGAAATATCTAAAATTTCGAATTAATCCAGATTCATCATCAATCTTGTTTTTTACTTTTTTTCATTTAAATTAGGGAATACATAATGACCTTAAGACCTGCTCGCTTGCTAGTAACTTTGTTTACCTTAGCTGCATTACCTGCTTTTGCACAAAACCTTGCAATTGTGAATGGCAAAGCTATTCCCACTTCTCGTACCGAACTGATGGTTAAACAATTGGCAATGCAAGGCCAAAAAGACACCCCGCAATTGCGCAATATGATTAAAGATGAATTAATCAACCGTGAAATCCTGACGCAAGAAGCGGATAAAGAAGGCCTTGGCAATACAAAAGAAGTCAAAGAGCAACTGGAAATCGCACGACAAGGCCTCGTCATTCGTGCTTTGGTAAACGATTTTTTAAAGAAAAATCCTATCAAAGACACAGAAGTCAAAGCTGAATACGACAAATTTAAAGCGCAATCTAGCGATCAAGAATACCGTGCGCGTCATATTTTGGTAGAGACTGAAGAAGAAGCCAGAACCATTATTGGCAAACTCAAAGCTGGTGAAAAATTCGAGGAATTGGCCAAACAATCCAAAGATCCAGGCTCTGCAGCTAACGGCGGTGATTTGGACTGGGCATCACCTGGCACGTTCGTTAAACCTTTCTCCGATGCGATGGTTGGATTGAAAAAAGGCGCCCTCACTGAAATTCCAGTGAAAACACAATTTGGTTTCCACGTCATCAAACTTGAAGACACACGTCCAGCGAAGATTCCAACTTTAGATGAAGTCAAACAACAAATTACTGAGTTATTGCAACAGAAAAAGCTGCAAGCTTTCCAAGAAGGTTTGCGTAAAAAAGCAAAAGTTCAATAATTTGCACAAAGTTACATAAAAAATTTAAAAACGGCGACTTAATCAAATTAAGCCGCCGTTTTTTATACATGAATATTTTTAGAAATTTACAAAGAATCTAAACGCCACTTTCCCTGCCCTAAAATTTCTAACTCCTGCGTATGGAAATTCAACAAACTGCTCCGATGTCCCACACTGATTAACACAGCATCTGGCAATGATGAACGCAGTAATTGATACATTGCGTGCTCCAAACCTTCATCCATCGCAGAACTGGCTTCATCCAAAAACACGACCTGAGGTTGCTGCAATAACACACGGCCCATCGCCAAACGTTGCTGCTCACCCAGGGACAATATGCGTGTCCAATCATTCTCCTCATCCAAACGCGCTATCAAATGACTCAAATGGCATTGTTTTAAGATTTCAATCACTTGATCGTTTGTTGCGTTTATTTCATCGAGCATCGCAGGGTAATACAAAGCAGCGCGCAACGAGCCCAATGGCAAATAAGGTTTTTGCGGCAAAAACAGGGAAGTTCTACTCTCCTGATAACGCACCTTGCCATCAACATAGGGCCATAAACCAGCAATCGCACGTAGCAACGTAGTTTTGCCTACACCCGACACGCCACGTATCAAAAGGGAAGCCGCGATTGGCAACGTGATGGTCAAATCCTGTACCAACACCACATTGTCTGGCCGGGTAACGGTTAAATCTTGTACGGCGAAGGCTTCCTGATTGGAATTTCGCTCATGTACATATTCTATTTGGGCACCATTTAGCTTTTCTGTTGCATCGATCAAATCCAAAAAACCCGTCAAACGATTCACCACTGCGCGATAGCCAGCAAAATCATCGTACGATGTTCGGAAGAAAGACAAGGCATCTTGTACATGACCAAACGATTGTGCTGTTTGCATCATGTCACCCAAGGTGATTTGCTTATTCAACAAACGCGGCGCTTGCACAATAAATGGAAAAACCACCGCCGCTTGGCTGACAACCAAATTTAACCCCTGGAACTTTAACGAACGAGAAACGATGTCCCACATGTTGTTAATCACACTGCCGAAGCGTTTCAGCAAATTGTTACGTTCAACCACTTCGCCACGGAAAAAGGCAATGCTTTCACCATATTCCCGCAAACGGATCAAGGCATAACGGAAATCCGCGCTAAATCTTTCGCTCAAAAAACTTAAATTGATCAATGGTCGACCTACTTTAATCGCGAAAACCGTCGCTGTGATGACATAGATGTAAACAAGAAAAATCATCGCACGCGGAATTTCCACACCCAACAATGACAAAGCGCCGGACAACCCCCACAAGATGATGCTGAACGCAAACAAAGACACCACAGCATCCAACAATCCCATGGAAAGCGTCAATGAGCTGGTAACAAACGCCGTCACATCTTGCTGAATACGTTGATCCGGATTATCAGCATCTTCAGGCAAATATTGGCTGCGGTAATACACTTGCTTGCCCAACCAACGATCAATCAGATTGTTACTTAACCAAACACGCCAATCGATCAAAAAAGCCTGGCGTACGTAATAATTCAACAATGCTCTTGCCACATGTATCGTGGCCAAAATACTAAAAATCATCAGCATGAACCAGAATGCCTTGGCATCTAATTTTTGCATGGCGCTATAAAAACCGTTGTACCAAAACGAAAAAAGCACGTTCATCCGCACTGAAAACAACGTCAGAAAAATAATGAATGCCAATCCAATTAACGGTTTTTTACTGCGTGCAGGATCAAAATAAGACCAGGTCAAGCGACGAAACTGCCTGCCCCATTCTGTAAAACGCCCGACCAACACGACCGCAATACTCAAACCGATCACACTGACTACAAACGCTTGTCCCAACCAAATCAAGCTCGCCAATAACTCGTGACTCCAATCCATCTTGATACCTTTCTATCAAAAATTTTGCGGCAATTTTACGCTAGAACCACACCAGCACATGCACATAGACATGCAAATCAAACTGATTAACCCACACCATATATAACAAAAACACATATTAAAAAACGAAATCATTCGTTTTGTTTATGAAAAATGCCTCGTATTCTCACGTTTATGAATTTTTATTTTCATTTTTCAATCCTCATCAAACGGAGATCTTTATGTTATTCAACTTATCTAAAAAAGCCTTATTTGCTGGTGTGTTGATCACCAGCTCTATCCTGCCTGCCGCATTTGCAGCCGATACCACACTGCTCAATGTTTCTTACGATCCAACCAGAGAACTGTATCAAGACGTCAATACCGCTTTTGCTAAAAACTGGAAAGCCAAAACCGGCGATAACGTACAAATCAAACAATCACACGGTGGCTCTGGCAAACAAGGACGTGCGGTAATCGATGGATTGGAAGCCGACGTGGTGACCTTAGCGTTAGCCTATGACATTGACGCAATTGCCCAACACAATCTGATTGCCAAAGACTGGCAAAAACGCTTAGCGCACAACAGCTCCCCTTACACCTCCACCATCGTCTTTTTGGTACGCAAGGGCAATCCTAAAGGCATCAAAGATTGGAACGATCTGGTCAAACCTGGTGTTTCCGTGATTACACCCAATCCAAAAACATCCGGCGGTGCGCGTTGGAACCACTTGGCGGCTTGGGGTTATGCATTGAAACAACCAAAGGCGACTGAAGAAACAGCCAAAGAATTCATCAAAAAATTGTACAAAAACGTGCCTGTATTGGATTCCGGCGCACGCGGCGCGACCACCACATTCGTTGAACGCGGCATCGGCGACGTGTTGATCGCTTGGGAAAACGAAGCTTTCTTAGCAATTAAAGAATTAGGCCCTGAAAAAGTAGAAATCGTTTCGCCATCTACCAGCATCCTAGCTGAACCACCCGTATCTATCGTTGACAAAGTTGCGGACAAACGCGGTACCCGTAAGGTAGCGCAGGCTTATCTGGACTTTTTATACACAGAAGAAGCACAAGAGTTGATTGCGAAAAACTACTACCGTCCAACATTGGAAAAAACGGCTAAGAAGTATGCAAAAGAATTTCCAAAAATTAAGTTATTTACCATCTCTCAAGTAGCGGGTGACTGGACAAAAGCGCAAAAAACGCACTTTGCTGATGGTGGTGTGTTTGATCAGGTTTATCAACCAAGCAAGTAAGTAAAAAGACATAAGCCATATTTTTCACCTCTGTCGTTCCTGCGGTGGTAAGTAGGAACGACGGATGGTTGTGACGTTGGGCACTAAGCGTTTTCCTACGGACGAACCCGGTAATCACTCATCCTCAACCAAAAAAAGAATCATCAATATGAGGCAACCAACCCATTCAACCCAATCTCAAACTATAGGACAACAAACCGCCTTTACATGTGACCAATGCGAGACCGTTTTACTTTTTAGAACAAAACCAAACGCGTCAGGCTGGCATACAAATTCCTGGTACACCCACACCCAATTGGCAAACTAACGCCACGTCGCTGTCAGCACCATTTGACATCAATCAAGTACGATGCTACTTCCCTACTCTGCAAGAACGCATTCATGGACGACCACGCACAAACCGCAGTGTGTGATGGATCGGTTGCAATATTTTTATCAGCACGAAACTCCAACATCCATCGCGCCGCGCATGAATTGGCAGCCCGTGTCAGTGATGCGTATGAAAGTGCAAGAGAAAAAATGCGTAGCTTTCTAAATGCAACTTACTCGCACGAAATCACCTTCGTACACGGTGCCACTGAATCCATCAATCTGGTTGCGCACAAGCGGTATGTATCTCACTTGCATGCTGATGTAAAAAATTTGGGTTGTGATTGGTACCTTTTCTCAGGCCACAAAGTATTCGGTCCTACTGGTATTGACGCCATGTTGAAAAATAAGGGCAGATTCATCACCTGCCCTATTTTTTATACTTC
>CAZCIX010000045.1:0-4221 GCA_964498835.1 uncultured Burkholderiaceae bacterium
GTGGTGGGAGCGTAAACGCTAGGGACGCCTGGTGGACGGGTTTTGAAACGTTTATGTGTCCAAAAATATTCTGCTGGGGTTTCTAATACACGTTCTTCAATAAATGCATTCATATGGCGTGTGGCAGCGATTATGTCTTCGCCCGGGTAGTTTTCCCAACTAGGATAAAAAGTGACTTTCCAGCCTTGATAGTTCGGTAAAAAAGTCGAAATCACTGGAATAACTTGTGCCTTGCTAGCGGCAGCGATGCGTGCTGTAGCGGTCAGCGTGGCGGCTGGAATGCCAAAAAATGGGATGAATTCAGCATCTTTGATTCCAAAATCCATATCGGGCAGCATGAAATAAGGCAAATGATCACGCATGGCGCGCAGGATGGGTTTGATACCTTCGTTGCGGGTGAAAATTTTGACGGGATGAAAGCGCGACCGACCTTTGCGTAACGCCTCATCAAACAGGCGATTCTTTTGCGGCACGTACACAGAGCACGCACTGGTTTCCAGTGCGACTGCTACGCCAGCGACGTCAAGGCAAACGAAATGCGGGCACAGCAAAATTGTTGGTTGAGATTGAAAGCTACTTAATGGTATTGAGGGTTCGACCACAATTAAGCGTTTCAATCGTGCTTCTGACGCCCACCATAAAATGGCGCGTTCAAACACACTGCGTGCATAGTTTTGAAAATGTTGTTTCGCTATTATTTTTCGCTCAGCTTCAGTACGTTCTGGTAAACATAATCGCAAATTGGTCAGCGTGATGTAACGTCGTGATGACATGACAGTAAATAGCAGGGAACCAACGCCTTTGCCCAAACGCCCAAGCAGCGGTAAGGGTAGCCAGTGCAGCAGCCACATCAAAACAAGTAAAAATCTCACTCTGCCTCCATCCCATCATTCGCTTTGGCATGGTCAGGTTTTTTGTAGCGGTTATAGCTCCAAAAATATTGTGCTGGGCAATGTGCGATCAGTTTTTCCATGGCGTTGTTAATGGCTTGAACTTGTTTTTGTAATGACAGTTCGTTGCCTTTGTCGCCATGTATCTTGGTTTCAAACGGCATGAAACGCACAACATAGCCTTTTCCATGTGGCAAGCGCTCTGCGTAGGAAAGGATGATGATGGCATCGCTGATCTTTTGCAGCTTACAAGGCAAGGTCATGGTGTAAGCGGGGCGATTGAAAAAGTTGGCCCAGACACCTTCGCCCTCTTGCGGAACTTGATCAGGTAACAAGCCGATAGGCTGTCCTTTTTTGAGCGCTTTGGCGAGTATGCGTACGCCTTTCAAATCAGCTGGTGCGAGATATAAATTGTCTCGTGCCCGTGCATCTTCCACCAGCGGTTTTAAAGCGCTTTTGCGCGGTGCTCGGTATAAAACAGTTAATGGTGTGCGTATAGCAATCGCTTGCGCAATGATTTCAAAGCAACCCAGATGGGGCGTTAAGATGATGACGCCTTTGCCTTCTTGATTATCCAGTGCGGTTTGTAGCATGTCCCAATTTTCAATCTGGATACTACGTTGTACGCGTTCTGCTGGTGCACACCAGACGAAGGGAAGCTCAGAAATGCTTTTACCAGCCTCTTGAATACTGGCACGTAGCATGTGGGGATATCCGGCATTGCGGATATGGGAGCGTAGTCGTTTTCGGTAAGACGGTGATGCGCAATACACCAGCCAGCCTATCAATACGCCGAGAGCATGTAGTATTGGTAATGGTAAATTGGAAAGAAGGCGAAAAAGTGCGGCAAGCATGTGTGATGATCCTGTGCATTGTTGCACTAAATTGTTGCAGGAAGCGTAAAATAGTAGGTTTGCGAAATGACGCAACGTAGAATTGTAGTATCCGCTGACTGAATTCACAACTTCCCAAGCGTTATACAAATTATAAAAATACGCCAGTATCGATGGTATGTATGAATCGTACGTACCCATCTTACAGACGGGTATTCGCATTTGGCGTTTAGCGTTTAGCATTTACTTCGTTACAGGATTCCCTAATGCAAAATGATTATTTATTTACTTCTGAATCAGTTTCAGAAGGTCACCCAGACAAGGTCGCTGATCAGATTTCCGATGCGGTCTTAGATGCGATTTTGACGCAGGACCCTCATGCACGTGTGGCGGCAGAAACCTTGTGCAATACGGGTCTGGTTGTGTTAGCAGGAGAAATTACAACACATGCGAATGTGGATTACATTTCGATTGCACGTGACACGATCAAGCGTATTGGCTACGACAACACCGATTTTGGAATTGATTATCGCGGTTGTGCGGTCATGGTTTGTTATGACAAGCAATCACCCGATATTGCACAAGGTGTAGATGAAGGTAAGGGTATTGATCTGGATCAAGGTGCGGGAGATCAGGGGTTGATGTTTGGTTATGCCTGTGATGAAACACCGGATTTGATGCCAGCTGCGATCTATTATTCCCATCGTTTGATGGAGCGGCAATCGCAATTGCGCAAAGACGGTCGTTTGCCTTGGTTGCGTCCTGATGCAAAAGCGCAAGTGACTTTGCGTTATGTCGATGGACAACCAGTCAGTGTCAATACAGTCGTATTATCGACTCAGCATTCTCCTGAAATGGCGCACAAGGCGATAGAAGAAGCGGTGATCGAAGAAATCATTAAGCCAGTGTTGCCTAGTGCTTGGTTGAAAGATACGCGTTATTTAATCAATCCTACAGGCCGTTTTGTGATCGGTGGCCCGCAAGGCGATTGTGGTTTGACGGGGCGTAAGATTATTGTGGATACCTATGGTGGTGCTTGCCCACATGGTGGCGGAGCGTTTTCTGGCAAGGATCCAACTAAAGTAGATCGTTCTGCCGCCTACGCTGCGCGTTATGTCGCCAAAAACATTGTTGCGGCTGGTTTGGCCAGACAATGCCAGATTCAAATCAGTTATGCGATTGGTGTTGCTAAGCCTATCAATATTACGATTTATACCGAAGGTACAGGTGTGATTTCGGACGAAAAGATTGCAATGCTGGTGCATGAGCATTTTGATTTGCGTCCTAAAGGCATTGTAAAAATGCTGGATTTGTTGCGTCCGGTTTATCAAAAAACAGCCGCATATGGCCACTTTGGTCGTGATGAACCTGAGTTTACTTGGGAGCATACGGACAAAGCAGCGATATTGCGCGCTGAAGCTGGTTTATAAATAGCAATTAATAAATTTAAATAAAGCGATTTAAAAGATGGTGTTGCATTCAAAGACGGTATTTGCCAATTCATCCTCCCTTGCTATTGAATTAAACCAATTAACCAAGGAATCTGCACGTGTTGTAGGCCAAAGATGGCGTGTCCAATCATTGCTTTGCCGTTTTTTATTTCCGTTGATCGCTTTGGTAGGCTTGATGTCGTATCCTGTTGCTCCGGCATTCGCTGGTGGTGTTGCTGGAAAGCCAGGATCACCTGCTGCGCAAGCAGATTGGTGTAATCGGTTATCGCGTCGTTTGCCTGGTATTTCAACAACAGATTGTCAGAATAGTTCCTTGGTGCAAACGGGTTTTGTATCGCGTAATGGCTTTCCTATTTTGATGCGTGATGTTTCAGCGTCAGGGCGTCGTGAAGGGAAAAAAACGGTACCTGTGCGGGTTTTGTTGTTGGGGGGAATACATGGTGATGAGTTAACCTCATCCGCTATCGTCTTTGAGTGGTTGAAAAAGATGAAAACCTCACCAGCAAATAATTTTGAGTGGAAAATTGTTCCTGTTTTAAATCCTGATGGATTGTTGGCACACAAATCGACACGTGTTAATTCCAATGGTGTGGATTTGAACCGAAACTTTCCTACACCGGATTGGCATAAAGAAGCACACAATTATTGGGCAAGAGTGACTGCTAAAGACCCACGTCGCTTCCCTGGTACTGCTCCTTTGTCTGAAATTGAAACACGTTGGGTCGATGAGGCGATGCAACGTTTTCGTCCACAAGTCATTATTTCGGTGCATGCGCCGTTTGGCGTGTTGGATTTTGATGGTCCAGCAGTGCCACCACGTAAATTTGGACGTCTCGTATACAACCGTCTTGGCGTGTATCCAGGTTCACTAGGTAATTACAGCGGTGCCCACAAGAATATTCCTGTTATCACGATTGAATTACCTAATTCTCAAACCATGCCTTCAGATCTTGAAGTGCAGCGTATCTGGCAAGATATGTTGACCTGGATTGTCCGCAATGTGGCTGAACAATCTGCTTCATCGCGTAATCGTAAGAAATCTAATTA
>CAZCIX010000045.1:4321-16693 GCA_964498835.1 uncultured Burkholderiaceae bacterium
GATTGTGTATCGGGGGCAGTGCTTGAGGTAAAAAAAGCCACGCTTCTGGACACACCACGTTTGGTGAGAGGTTGTTTGCTGGCCGCAGCAGCGGCTAGGGCAACGGTGATGCCGGGAATGATTTCATAGGCGATCCCTTGGCTTTCTAATGCACGCAGCTCTTCATCTGCACGACCAAATAACATCGGATCCCCGCCTTTTAATCGCACGACCAAAGGGTATTGTTGTGCGTAATCAATCAATTGTTGATTGATGTCTTCTTGTTTAGTGGAAGGTTGTCCGCAGCGCTTGCCGACAGAAATTTTGACGGCTTGTGGGCATAAAGCCAGCATCTCATCCGTGACCAAGGCATCGTATAGCACCACATCAGCTTGCGCCAGGATGCGTGCACCGCGTACTGTGATCAAGTCAGCAGCGCCGGGGCCTGCGCCTATTAAATACACTTTGCCTTGCATAGAGAGGAAATTGATTGTTGGTATTGCGTAAATACGTGGGGACACCCTTTGTGGGTGCCCTTTGTTTGCCATACTGTGATGCGTTTAATCCAAGCGGATCATGCCAGCAGCAACGGTTTGGTGCGTGACTTCATCAATCAAAATAAACGCCCCAGTTGCACGGATGCTGCTGTAATCGTCCGCTGCCAGTGCTTGTTGCACATTGAGCGTAATGCGACCAATGTCGTTGAGCTTGATGCTATCGCTGTCATGGCGTTGCTGGGTGTTGATATCCAGGCGGCTATCGATTTTGGTAATGCGTGCTGCGGTTTGTTTGCTGGTATGTTTCAACCAGTATTTGCGGCGCATATCCAGCGGTTCCTCTGATAACCAGCAAATATCAGCTTGCAGTGTTTTTAGCAAAGTGGCAGGTTGATTGGCAGCCACCAACATGTCGCCGCGCGAGATATCGACATATTCATTCAGCAAAATGGTGACGGACGAGCCTGCGCAAGCAGATGTCAGTGATTGATCTAGCAACAAAATATCTTTAACGGTCGCACTGTGGCCACTTGGTTGAATGGTCAGTTTGTCGCCTTTATGGACTTTACCTGCCTCAATACGCCCCATGTAACCACGGAAATCCTGTGCTTCATGACCGTTGTGGCGTGCTACCAATTGCACTGGAAAGCGCAGAGGTTCTTCATGTGATTCGTCATAGACAGAGAGCGATTCCAGCAAGTTGATCAAAGTAGGGCCTTGATACCATGACATGTTTTCGCTACTCGTCACCACATTGTCGCCAGCCAGAGCGGACAGCGGAATCGGATGAATATCCTTGATGCCTAATTGCTCCGCAAAGGTTTGATACGCTTTGACGATGCGATCGTACACGCTTTGGTCGTAATTGACTAAATCCATTTTGTTGACAGCGACGATTACATGTTCAATTTGCAGCAAATGCGCGATGGTGGAATGACGCTTGGTTTGCACCAGCAAATCCACGCTGCCGTCGTCATTTAATTTGACTTTGGAGACATCGACTAACAGGATAACGGCGTCGGCAGTCGAAGCGCCCGTGACCATGTTACGCGTGTATTGCTCATGTCCTGGCGTATCGGCGATGATGAATTTGCGCTTTGGCGTGGCGAAATAACGATACGCCACGTCAATCGTAATGCCTTGTTCGCGTTCTGCTTCCAGTCCGTCAGTCAAGAGCGATAAATCGATGGTGTCGCCGACTGTGCGTTTGTTTTTTGCACGTGACATAGCGTCGAGTTGATCAGCAAAAATGCCTTTGCTATCAAATAGCAAACGGCCAATCAATGTGCTTTTGCCATCATCGACTGAACCAGCCGTGATGAAGCGCAGCAAGCCGGATTCTTGTTGTGAAGTCGTTGATTGAGTTGTTGATTGTTCTGAAACTATGGCGTTCATTAAAAGTATCCTGCTTTCTTACGTTTTTCCATAGACGCTTCCGATGTTTGGTCATCCATACGGGTAGCGCCGCGTTCCGTGATTTGCGTGATGGCAGTCTCAGCAATAATCGATTCGACTGTGGTGGCATCAGATGCAACCGGGCAGGTACATGAAATATCTCCCACGGTGCGGAAACGCACGATTTGGGTTTCGATGGTTTCGCCTTCTTTTGCTGGCGTCAGATCGGTAAGTGGTACTAGCAAACCATTGCGTGGAATCACTTGGCGTTCATGGGCAAAGTAAATCGGCGGTAATGCCAATTTTTCTCGTGCGATATATTGCCAGACATCCAACTCAGTCCAGTTAGAAATTGGGAATACGCGCATGTTTTCACCTGGGTGTACGCGGGTATTGTACAAATCCCATAACTCTGGTCGTTGTGCTTTGGGATCCCATTGTCCGAACTCGTCACGGAAGGAGAAAATACGTTCCTTAGCGCGGGCTTTTTCTTCATCGCGGCGCGCACCACCTATACAAGCATCAAATTGAAATTCAGCAATGGCTTCCAGCAATGTGACGGCTTGGGCTGCGTTGCGAGAATCCGTATTGGGATTGCGCAAACGTACGGTACCGCGTTTGATCGAATCTTCAACTGAACGGACGATCAACCGCTCACCCAATTCAGCGGCACGTTGGTCGCGGAAGGTGATGACTTCGGGGAAGTTGTGTCCGGTATCCACGTGTAAAAGAGGAAAAGGGAATTTGCCTGGACGAAATGCTTTTTCTGCGATACGTAGCAGTACGACGGAATCTTTTCCGCCTGAAAACAGCAGGGCAGGATTGCTGCATTCGGCTGCCACTTCACGCATGATGTGGATCGCTTCCGATTCCAGGCTATCCAAATGCCGTTGATTGATTACAGTATTCATTAATGTTCTACTTATTAAGTATTAATCGTTTATTAAACTTTTGTTAAATTTTTATTAAGCGTTTGTTAATCGATATCTAAACCGCTTTAATTCTGACCAATTTGCCATCTACCACATGCAAGCCGCATTCTTTGCTGTCGGGGTTTTCCCACCACCAGCGCCCAGCGCGTATATCTTCGCCTGGTTGAATCGCTCGGGTACAAGGTTCGCAACCGATGGAAGGATAACCTTGATCGTGTAAAGGATTGTATGGCACGTGATGCGATTTGATGTAATGCCACACATCGTCTTCCGACCAGTCCGCCAATGGATTGAATTTCACCATGTTGTGGGCTAAATCTTCCTCTTGCACCTGTAAGTCAGTACGCGTACTGGATTGGCTGCGGCGCTGACCTGTAATCCATGCTTTTTTGTCATGCAGAGCCAGTTTTAACGGTTCTACTTTGCGGATACGGCAGCATTCCTTGCGCATTTCTACACTGTCGTAAAACGCATTTAAACCATGTTGTTGCACGTACTCATCAACTGCTTTTTGGTCGGGGCGATAAAGAGCAATGGAGATGCCGTAGGTTTCTTTCACGCGCTCTATCATGTTTAGCGTTTCTTTATGCAAGCGTCCGGTTTCCAAAGAGAAAATTCTAATGGGAAGCTGTCCCCATGCGATTAAATCAGTCAGCACCATATCTTCTAGCGCCAAGCTAGAAGCAAACACAACTGGTGAGAAGTCGCTGGCAATACGCGCTAGCGTTTTGCGTGTATTGACTAGTAACTCATTAAATTGTTTGTTGTTACCCATGATTTTAAATTTTTAGCATTTATTGAGTAGTGCGTTGCACGCGTCGGAACAATGGCAATTTTTGATCCCATGAAGTTTGGTAACTGTTTGAAAAATCCGTTAACCCTTTGAGCGCATCATGAATGTTGCGGTCAGCGCGGGTAGCAAAAGCATTAAACCCAACGCGTTGCATGTAAAACAACTGGTCTCGCAATACATCGCCTATCGCGCGTAATTCGCCAGTAAAACCGAGGCGGGCGCGTAAGTTGTAGGCGATGGAATAACCTCTGCCGTCGGCAAATTTAGGAAAATCCACCGCAATAACGGGAATGTTGGTAAGTTTGCCTTGCAGCACTTCAGGCCGTTCATCGCTGGCGAACCATACGCCTACGTCATTGCGATTTTGCAATGACGCTTGTGCCAACCAGGCTTTGACTGGCACGATGACTTTGCCTTCAGGAGCAACCATGGTTTCTGGGGTTTCACCTTCTGCTAATTGCAACAAAATCCAGTCATCAGTGACAACCATTTTATCTTTGATAATTTCACGCATTTGTTTTCTCTCTTGATGCTGGTTCAATTGATCGCTGTGGCATACACAAATTCTTTAAATGGTGTGATGCCTGTACGTTGCAGTGTGTCGATAAACCGTTCATCTTCGATACGTTCTCTCACATAAACTTGCAACAGACGCTCAATCACAGTGGGCATTTGTTGTGCTGAGAAAGAGGGACCAATGATTTTGCCGATGGCACTTTCATTGCCTTGCGAACCGCCGATCGAAACTTGATACCATTCGCTACCATCTTTATCCACGCCAAGCACGCCGATATTGCCAATATGATGGTGGCCACATGCATTAATACAACCCGAAATATTTAACGTGATGTCACCGATGTCATGTTGGAAGTCGAGGTTGTCAAAACGCTCCGCAATTGCCCCAGCAATAGGCAAGGATTTCGCATTGGCTAGGGAGCAAAAGTCACCGCCTGGACAGCAAATAATATCGGTCAATAAACCAATATTGGGCGTAGCCAAACCTTGTGCCTTGGCTTCTTGCCAGAGTTGTAGGAGGTCGGATTGTTTAACATCCGACAACACCAGATTTTGCTCATGCGTAATGCGCAACTCACCAAAGCTGTAGCGATCGGCTAAATCGGCGATGAAATCCATTTGCTCAGCAGTCGCATCACCTGGCGCAACGCCGGTTTTCTTCAGCGACAAAATAGCGACTGCATAACCAGGCACTTTGTGCGGTTTGACATTACGTTGCAGCCAGTTGGCATACGCTTTATTGGCAGCTTTGTCTTGTTCGATGGCAGCGTAATTTGGCAGCGTTTCGTAAGCCGGTGCGGTGAAGTAAGCAGCGACGCGTTGCAATTCTTCAACGGTCAAGGTGCCGGGGCCGTCTTTGATGTCTTGCCATTCTGCTTCCACCTGACGCGTGAATTCTTCTATGCCAATCGCTTTGACTAAAATCTTGATACGTGCTTTGTAGATGTTGTCGCGCCGTCCGTATTGGTTATAGACCCGCATAATCGCTTCGATATACGTCATGACGTGTTGCCATGGTAGGAAGTCGCGGATTTCGCTCCCTAAAATAGGGGTGCGACCCATGCCGCCGCCGACCAGGATGCGGAAACCAATTTCGCCTTCGGCATTTTTTACCACTGACAAACCAATGTCATGTACTGCAATAGCGGCACGATCTTCTAATGCGCCATTGATCGCGATTTTGAATTTACGTGGCAAGTACGCAAATTCTGGATGAAACGTACTCCACTGGCGCAGAATCTCTGCGTACGGACGTGGATCGACGATTTCATCCGCCGCGACGCCGCAATACTCGTCAGAAGTGATATTCCGTATGCAGTTACCGGATGTTTGGATGGCATGCATTTCTGCCGCTGCCAATTCAGCCAGAATATCGGGTGTTTCTTCCAATTTAATCCAGTTAAATTGGATGTTTTGGCGCGTCGTGAAATGGCCATAGCCTTTATCGTATTTACGTGCAATATGTGCAAACAAACGCATTTGTTTCGAAGACAGTAAGCCATATGGCACGGCGATGCGCAGCATGTAAGCATGGCGCTGCATATACAAACCGTTTTGCAAGCGCAATGGCCGGAATTCATCTTCCGTCAACTCATCACTCAAACGACGACGCACTTGATCGCGATATTGTGCGACGCGCTCCTGGACGATTTGTTGGTCATATTGATCGTATTGATACATGTTTGATTCCTTTTTTAATCTTTAATTTCTTAATAAAGTAACTTGACAGCAACGCAGGTCAGCGTAATGGCCAACAAAGTACGCAATATGTGTTCCGGTATCGCACGTGCAGCTAAAGAACCAATAGTGATTCCTGGTAATGAACCCAATAGCAACATACCAAGTAAATCCCAATGGATAGAACCTAACCACCAATGCCCAAAAGCGGCAATCGCTGTTAATGGCACGGCGTAGGCAATATCGGTGCCGGCAATTTCAGCAGGGGACAAGCGTGGATACAGCAATACTAATAAAGTCGCACCGACGGCACCAGCGCCTATCGACGAAATGGTCACCATTGTACCCAATAGCGCCCCCGCGATAATGGTGGCAATCACCAGACGCTGGCCTTCTAATTGCCGTTGTGGATGCGCTTGCATCCAAACTTGCATTTTGCGTCGAAACAAAATGGCGATAACAGTTAACAAGATAGAAGTCGCAATCGAATAGCGAATGATCTGGCCGATTTCTTTATTCACCACACCAAAATATTTGAGCGCCAATGTCGCAATGATTGCAGCGGGTAGAGCGCCTATGCAAAGGTGTTTAACAATTTTCCAGTGGATATTGCCGTGAAAGCGATGTGCAAATGTGCCGGTTGTTTTGGTAATGCAAGCAAATGCCAGGTCTGTTCCGACTGCAGTAGTAGGAGCAACCCCAAAAATGATAGTCAACAACGGTGTCATCAGTGATCCGCCACCGACTCCGGTCAACCCAACTAAAGTTCCCACGATAAAGCCGGAAACAATATAAGACAACGTCATACCACCTCACATTTGTAAATCAATAACGAATCAATAAAATCGTTGCAAACCACGCAAACCAATGTAAATACAGCGTCAAAAACGTAGAGTATGGTAATAAATTTCATGCATATTCCAAACTACAAAGTATTTATTTGCTTATATACTTATTTGGCATATAGAAGTGCGTAAACCGCATATTAACGATACGACAATAGCGATACACGGTTTGATTGCCTGTGCAGCATAACTTTCTCTTTCTTATTCGGAGTGATATCTCATGAACCTTCATCAACTACGTTTTGTCCGGGAGGCAATACGACAAAATTACAATTTGACTGAGGTCGCCAAAGCTCTGTATACCTCTCAGCCTGGCGTATCCAAGGCCATTATTGAATTGGAAGAAGAACTGGGAGTGGATATTTTCATGCGGCACGGTAAGCGTATCCGTGGTTTGACTGAACCAGGGCGCGCAATTTTACTATCGGTGGAACGCATCATGCAAGAAATCGATAGCTTAAAACGCATAGGAAAAGAGTTTGCAGCACAAGAGAGCGGCAGCTTCACCATTGCCACCACGCATGCGCAAGCACGCTATGTGCTTCCCAAGGTGGTGCAAGCTTTTATGCAGAAATTTCCCAAGGTGCGTTTGTCTTTGCTGCAAGGCAATCCCAAACAAATTGTCGATATGGTTTCCAAAGATCAGGCGGATTTAGCGATTGCAACTGAGGCGATTTTGGGTGCCGATGGTTTGGTGTCTTTGCCCTGTTATCAATGGGAGCATGTCGCTATCGTTCCACCCAATCATCCTTTGTTAAATACCAAATCGACTACATCGATCACCTTGGAAGAAATCGCCGCTTATCCTTTGATTACTTACGACGGCGCGTTTGCCGGCCGTCACAAAATAGACCGCGCGTTTGCCTTGCGGGATTTAAAGCCAGATGTGTTGTTAGAGGCGATCGATGCGGATGTAATTAAAACCTACGTCGAACTTGGAATGGGTGTAGGCATCATTGCCGGCATGGCGTTTGATCCCGAACGCGACAAAAACCTGCGCGCGCTGTCCTTAGGCCATTTATTCGGCACCAACGCCTCACGCGTCGCCATTCGGCAAGGTGCGTATTTACGCAGTTATATGTACGCCTTCATCGAACTGCTTGCTCCAGCGTTGAATCGTAAATTGGTGGAGCAAGCGATGCGGGGGGAGAGGGATCACTATGAGTTGTGATCGTAATCGCAAATTATTTGGCAATAAAAGTATATACTTGTAGATATACTTTTATTGTAAAGATTATTGGAGCTCATCATGATAGAGACACGCATTGCGAAGTTGTTTAAGAATGGTTCCAGCCAGGCGGTTCGTTTGCCTTTGGAATTTCGTTTTGATGGGGCTGAGGTCTATGTGACGCGAGATGAGGCGACGGGTGATGTCGTGTTGTCGAATCGGCCTGGTGCTAAAACATGGAGCGATTTTTTTGGATTGTTGCGTGCGATTGATGTGCCTACTGATTTTATGCAGGAGCGTCCATTGAATGTGTTGACGCAAGACAATGGCAAGGGTGTGTTTGATGAAGAACTTGCTTTGCATGATGCAACGAATATCAATACAGCGGAGTAATTGATGATGTTGCACATGCTGGATACCGATATGGCAAGTTACCTGATTAAAGGGAAATCTCCCGCCATCGAAGCAAAATTGGCGACGCTTGTGCCAGCCATGGTTTGTATTTCGGTGATGACCAGAGCGGAATTGCAATACGGTTTGAAACGTTTGCCCGCCGATCACCATTTACATCTTGTCGTGCGTCAATTTCTCAAAATTGTCCGGATCTTGCCATGGGATGCTGAAGCCGCTGATTGGTATGCGGTGATTCGCCATCAATTGATCAGCAGCGGACAAACAATTGGTGAGCTGGACATGATGATCGCCGCACATGCGCTATCAGCTGGCGCTGTTTTGGTCAGCAATAATCATCGCCATTATTCACGTATAGACGCGCCACTTATTTTGGAAAATTGGGTTTCAAACGAAACTTAAATTGCGTTTGATCAGTAATTTGATTGGATGGTTCTGGTAGTTTTTGTACTTTCAATCTAGATTGTCCATTAACTTTCGTCGTTCCCGCGGGTTTAGGCGGGAATCCAGCGTCTTTCCTTGTTTAATACTAAAGCCACTGGGTCCCCGACTAAAGCACTCGGGGACGACGGAGTGTGAGGCTGGGGCTAATGGATAATATCAGGGCACCCACAAGGGTTGCCCCTACAGTAATTGTCATCATTTCAGTTATAATCCCATCCCTTCCGAGGAGCGTTGCGACGAAATCCTATTTGCTATTTCGCCAGGCTCGGAACTTTCTTACTGCAACTGCGCTCACGTACTTTTTCTAATCAAAGGAGCGCGTGATGAACGCCATATTTAAATCCTCAGAATCACAATCATCTCAACACGATTACTGCATCGCTGACATTGGCTTGGCGGATTGGGGTAATAAAGAAATCAAAATTGCTGAAACCGAAATGCCAGGCTTGATGGCGATTCGGGAAGAGTTTGCCGCCAGTTTGCCGCTGAAAGGTGCGCGTATTACTGGGTCGATTCATATGACGATCCAAACGGCAGTGTTGATCCAAACGTTGGAAGCATTGGGCGCGCAGGTGCGTTGGGCTTCTTGCAATATTTATTCGACTCAAGATCACGCTGCTGCGGCGATTGCTGCGGCTGGCACGCCAGTGTTTGCGCTGAAGGGCGAATCGCTGGAGCAATATTGGGAATTCACCCATCGTATTTTTGAATGGAGTGATGGTGGTTACTCCAACATGATTTTGGATGATGGCGGCGATGCGACGTTGTTGCTGCATTTGGGTAGCCGTGCTGAGCAGGATATTTCGGTTTTGGATCATCCGACTTCAGAAGAAGAAATTTGTTTATACCAATCGATCAAGCAACGTTTGGTGACGCAACCTGACTGGTATTCCACACGTTTGGCACAGATCAAGGGTGTGACAGAAGAAACGACGACTGGCGTGCATAGGCTGTATCAAATGCATAAGGAAGGTAAATTGGCATTTCCTGGCATCAATGTGAATGATTCGGTGACCAAGTCCAAGTTCGATAATTTATATGGCTGCCGTGAATCGCTGGTAGATGGAATCAAGCGTGCGACAGACGTCATGATTGCCGGAAAAATAGCCGTGATTGCCGGTTATGGCGACGTGGGCAAGGGATCCGCGCAAGCGATGCGTGCTTTGTCGGCGCAGGTGTGGGTGACAGAAATCGATCCAATCTGCGCTTTGCAGGCAGCGATGGAGGGTTATCGCGTCGTTACCATGGATTATGCCGCTGAACATGGCGATATTTTTGTGACCTGTACGGGTAACTTCCATGTGTTGACCCATGCGCATATGCAAAAGATGAAAGACCAGGCGATCGTCTGCAATATTGGTCATTTCGATAATGAAATTGATGTCGCTTCGCTCAAACAATACACTTGGGAAAATATCAAACCGCAAGTCGATCACGTGATTTTCCCTGATGGCAAGCGCATCATTTTGCTGGCTGAAGGGCGGTTGGTGAATTTGGGTTGTGGTACCGGTCATCCTTCGTATGTGATGAGTTCGTCCTTTGCCAACCAGGTGATGGCGCAAATTGAGTTGTACAGCAATACCGCAGCGTATCCGCTGGGCGTTTACACCTTGCCGAAACATTTGGATGAAAAGGTCGCGCGTTTGCAGCTTAAGAAGTTGAACGCGCAATTAACCGAATTGACCGATGAGCAGGCGGCGTATATTGATGTGCCAAAGCAAGGGCCTTACAAGCCAGCGCATTATCGTTATTAAGCTATATTGGTATCACTATCCGTCGTTCCCGCGGGTTTAGGCGGGAACCCAGTGTCTTTCGTTGTTTGCTGCTAAAAGCCATTGGGTCCCCGACTAAAGCACTCGGGTACGACGGTTTTAAGTTTGTCCTTATTGATACGATTAAATAAGGAAATCAGTAAACATTTCTGTCGTTCTCGTGGTTTTCAGTTTTCCCGTATTTCAATAAAGGAGAATCTCATGCACCTACTGATTATCTGGTTGATTAATGCCTGCGCTTTGTTGGCCGTGCCTTATTTGATGCAATCGATACGCGTAGACAGTTTCTCCACTGCACTGATTTCAGCCTTATTGTTGGGTTTAGTGAATACGTTAATTCGCCCTTTATTGGTGATACTGACGTTGCCTGCTACCGTTTTTACTCTAGGTTTGTTTATTTTTGTCATCAATGGCCTGATGTTTTGGATGGTGGCGCATTGGGTGGATGGATTTCATGTCTCTGGTTTTTGGTCAGCGGTCGGCGGTGCGCTTTTGTATAGCGTGATTTCATGGGCGCTATCGGTTTTATTGCTGCAAAAATAAATGATTGAGAATAACAAAACAACAAGATGACAATATGACAGCAAAGCAATTTAGCATTGAATTTTTCCCCCCTAAAACACAGGAGGGTATTGAAAAATTACGTACCACACGGAGAGCGTTGGCTGCCTTGCAGCCGGCTTATTTTTCCGTGACGTTTGGTGCGGGGGGCACGACACAAGAGGGTACGCTAGCGAGCGTGCTGGAAATTCGTCAGGAGGGACATGAGGCCGCGCCACACTTGTCTTGTGTAGGTGGTTCGCGTGATTCCATCCGCGCCATCCTAAAGACCTATCAATCTCATGGCATTAAACGTGTGGTGGCTTTGCGTGGCGATTTGCCCAGCGGCTATGGCGCATCGGGTGAGTTTCGCTATGCCAATGAACTGGTGGAATTTATCCGCACTGAAACGGGCGACTGGTTTCATATCGAAGTCGCGGCTTATCCAGAAATGCATCCGCAAGCCAAGTCGCCGCAAGACGATATGCAAAATTTTGTGCGTAAAGTACAAGCAGGGGCGAATGCGGCGATTACGCAGTATTTCTATAACGCGGATGCGTATTTCCGTTTTGTAGAAGAAGCCCAGCGCGCGGGTGTTGCTATTCCGATTACGGCAGGCATTATGCCGATTACCAACTATACGCAGTTGATGCGTTTTTCGGAAATGTGTGGGGCGGATATTCCGCGCTGGATACGTTTAAAACTCGCTAGTTTTGGCGACGACAGTGCCTCTATTCGTGCTTTTGGTTTGGACGTGGTGACGCAATTGTGTGAACGTTTGTTGGCCGGCGGCGCACCTGGTTTGCATTTTTACAGCATGAACCAGGCAGCGGCGACTACGGCGATATGGCAGAGATTGAAGCCTTTTTAGTTCTCACATGCGACCTCTTCGCCAATATTTCACACTTGCGTTTTGCTTCACCCATTTGGTGCCCCCGACTCATGGGTCTTTGTTCTTTGGAACCAAGACGTTACAAGAAAATTCCTGAGGCAATCGTCGTTTTTAGAGTTAAATAAGTACTTACACAGAATTATTTACAGGCGTTGTCAATGCTTGTTTTGTTGCTTTAAATTGACGATAAAACTCAGGATTTTCCTGCTTTAATTGATTGTAAAAATCATAATTTCCAGCATCAGAAAAACCATCGTGACGGTGGCTATTTCTTAGCGTAGCTAATAGCAGATTTTTTTGATCTTGATCGAGCTGAGGAGCAATTTCTCTGACTACTTGGCAATATGCAAGGACAGTATCGACATGCCCATCGCGCAAAGCGATATGGAGGCCAGGGGGGGTATATTTGTCTTCAGCGCGCAGTAATGTCAGCAAATCTGTGTCTGATATTCCTCCTGCTGCTCTCGCTGCTGTTAATAATTCACCATATGCGCGAATGGCATTGGTATGC
>CAZCIX010000046.1:0-16227 GCA_964498835.1 uncultured Burkholderiaceae bacterium
ATTTTCGCTGACTTTTTCCCACTTTTTGGCTTGGGTGCCGCAACTTTTACTGCACCGCTTTCACTGGTGTTGGGCACCACCGAACTCAATACTACCCTCAATTGGTCTTGCAACATATTCAACCAAATAGCTGGTTGGGCAAATTGGGAATTTACATCTAATTGATGTTTCTCAACCGTGCTTTGTTGAGAAGTATCAGTAAGCGTTGCGCTTATTGATTGTAAAGCCACAAGCGTCGTGCGCTGGACTTCCAGCATCTGTATGGTGCTGCGCAACATACTCATATTGACCTGCAACCAGGACTCCACAGTTCTTAAATCTTCGATCTTTTTATCCAAATCTTGCACCGACAAAGTCGGAATGCTCATGCCTGCAACATGATGAAAACCAGGAACCTGCATACCACCCCAAAGATTTTTCACAAAATCCAAGGTGTCCGCACTCGGATTTATATTGTTATTTGGATTGCTAGTATTAGTACCTGTATCTGATGAGGACTTTGATTTATTTTCTGACATAGTTACATCCTGATAAAAATATCCCGCCGCAGCTTAATAACTAATCACTTGTGAATGGTAATTTGCAATCTATACCATCCATATTACCCAGATTATCAATCATTATTTTTTACAAGAAAAACCCCGCTTTCCCATTGTGCATTGCAAAAATTGCTTTTATGAATTGACACAGAGCAAACTAAAGCCCTAGGATGCGAAGCTATGTCTTCTCTCTATCTTGATTATTTCGGCCTTACATTGCCGCCTTTTTCTATCACCCCAGATCCCAGTTTTTTCTTTGAGGGTAAAGATAAAGGTGTATTTAGTACAGGATTAATGCATGCAACTTTGCAAGCAGAGGGAATCGTCATGGTCATTGGCGAAGTTGGCTGTGGCAAAACATTGATGAGCCGCATTCTTCTTTCTCGCCTGCCCAATCACGTCGATACCGTTTATCTACCCAATCCCTCATTTTCGCGTGATGAAATCATTGAAGTCATCGCCAGAGATTTAGGCATCAATATTCCTAACGTTAACCAAGGGGCATTACTGGAAGTATTGCAGCAAGAATTACTCAAGCGCCATATGCAAGGTAGACAAGTCATCGTTCTGATCGATGAAACCCATACCATGCCAGCAGAATCGATTGAGGAAGTGAGACGTTTGTCCAATCTGGAAACGGGGAATCACAAGCTGGTTCAAATTGTTCTTTTTGGTCAACCAGAACTGAATACATTGCTAGACGCACCACACCTGCGACAAGTGCGCGACCGTGTCGTTTATCGATTGAATTTACAAAATCTATCAAAAGAAGATGCAATCGCTTACTTGGAGCACCGACTGCGCGTTGCGGGATGGCGCGGTGGCCGTATGTTTTCGTGGAGCGCACAACGCTGCCTACTAAATGACGCAAAAGGCCGGGCACGGCGTATCAATTTATTGGCGGATAAGGCCTTACTTGCGGCCTATGCGGACCAAACAAGACAAGTCAAACTCAAACACGTGCGACTCGCCATACGCGATATCGGCCCTAATTTCTCGGCCATACCAATCCCAGGTGAGCAAACACCCAAGACAAACGTCAAGTGGTTACTAAGTCTGCTTGCTGCGGTGATGGTAAGTGCAGCAGGCGCTGCTTATCTGACAATTTCTTTGCAGAAAAATGCTCAGCCACGCCAGACCAACTTGACCAACCAACATGCAATATCATTAACCGGCATCAACCAAACCAATCATGCCGCCGCGACTAATTCGACAAAACCCACGACACCAATTGTCGCCGTGGAAAGCAAAGTATCAACGCCTGCTACACCGATAACATCGCCTGAACAATCATCACAATCAGCCATCACAGCCAATCAATCCAGCAAAAACAAAAATATTAATCTCGTTGTTAATCAACGTATCAAACAAAGTTTTCAGTATGCGCAGGAACAAGCCAAATTAGGTCATTACACCATCCAAGTTGCCACCATACGCATCACTGCCGATGTAGATGCGACAGAACTAGTCGCAGCGGTAGAAAGAAGTCTGCCACCTGGGAAAATGTATATCAAACGCTCGACCTATGGCGTCCAAATGCGGCCACAAAGAACACGTCTTGCCATTTATTTCGGCAGCTTCCCTACTTTAGATGCGACAAAAGCAGCAATGGCCGCCCTGCCAGAAAAATCACGTACTGGCAAACCCATTATTCGTAGCTGGAAAGAAGTTTGCGATGTACCATGGCAATTGCAATAGGGCAATTACTCAGTGAATATTACCTTTACTCTTACCGCTTCAATTTAGTAAAAATACTATCTACTTATTACCGTAAATGAATAAGCTATCTCCATCTTCCCTCATATTCATGCGAAGCATATTGCTATGCGGGATACTAAGCACAATCAGTGGATGCAGCAATCTACCGCAAAAATTCGCCCCATCTCCTGCGCACATTGCATTGCCAAAAAATCCCCCTATCAACACCGCCCCTCCTTTGGCAGAAGCCGCACCCTTGCCACCACCGCCAGTCGCGTCCAAAGCAGCTGAGCGCTACAGCGTGGTTGTGATTAATGTGCCAGCACAAGATATTTTGTTTGCTATTGCACGTGATGCGAAGTTGAACATTGAAATTCACCCCAATATCACAGGCGCTGTCACCATGAATTTAATTGATCGGACCTTGCCTGAGATTTTAGATGCAGTCAGCCGACAAATAGACATGCGCTATGAATTGCATGGCCGCAATCTCACCATCATGCCCGACGCGCCGTACTTAAAAAGTTACCAAATTGACTATCCAAATATTGCCCGTAAATCAAAAAATAGTATCACCACCTCTGCTAGCGTAGCAGGCACTGGTGTTGGTAGTACCTCGACTGCCAATATTGATAACGAATCCAATAATTATTTCTGGAAAACATTAGTCGACAATCTGAAAGATATGTTGCGAGAAACGGATAAAGTCATCCTTGAAAAAAACAATGAAGCAGCACCCACACAAACGGCCGAAGCCCCCACGGAAAATAGCCTGGCAAAAGCCAGTGCCGCCGCTTTAAAAATGTTGGGATCTAATCCAACAATACCCACTCAAAATGTTGCGCTCCCAGATTCAAATACCAACACACGAAAAACAAATTATCGTGAGGCCGCTTCTATCATTGCCAATCCAGAAACTGGCATCATTAGTGTGCGAGCAACATCACGTCAGCATTTGAGCATACAAGAATTTCTTAACAAAATTATGGCAAATGCCAAGCGCCAAGTCTTGATTGAAGCAACGATTGTTGAAGTCAGCTTATCTGATCAATATCAACAGGGTATAGATTGGTCCATCTTACGTTCTACAAAAGGATTCAGTGCAACACAAACATCACCGACCACAAGCGGTGTCATGGGCACGCTCAGTTATCTTTATCAAGGCGCATTGGGCGGCAAGGTAGACATCTCCGCCTCTATTAAACTCCTAGAAACATTTGGTAAGTTACACGTACTATCCAGCCCCAAACTTTCCGTCCTCAATAATCAAACCAGCTTGCTCAAGGTTGTTGATGAAACGGTATACTTTACCATTGACGTTACTCCTGGAACTGCCGCTACCGCAACAACGGCCGCAACTCCCGCCACTTACACCTCTAGCGTACATACTGTACCCGTTGGCTTTTTACTCTACCTGACACCACAAATCAGTAACGATAATGAAGTCACGCTCAATATGCGGCCCACCATTACTCGTATCACCAACTATGTCAGTGACCCTAATCCTGTATTAAAACAAAACAATGTCACAAACTTAATTCCACAAATCCAAACGCGTGAAATGGAATCCATTTTGCGCGTGCGCAACGGAGAAATCGCCGTTCTTGGCGGATTGATGCAAGATTCGCGCTCAGGCAAGACAAACCAAATTCCCGGCCTTGGTAATCTCGCTGGAATTGGCGAGTTTTTTAAAGGGCGTGATGACACCAATACCAAGTCGGAGTTGGTCATTTTCCTACGGCCAATTATTCTTGACCAAGAACGCCAATATGATGTATTACGTCAATTTAAGACAACTCTTGGTACTGAGTTGCAATAATTAATCTCATCACAATCATCAATCATCACGAAGAAGAACGTCCTTGAGCCTGCTATTTGACGCCTTAAAACATGCCCAACAAAGCAATGCTGACAACGTGAGCAACGTCAAGCAAGAACTTGCTATTGATCCAATGGATCCGGTTGCCAGCCAAACTGCAGATGAATCTCTTAATACATCTGTTGAGCAATCTACCGCACAATCTGAACCGATAGCCAATAAGGGCACATCCTCCGCTAAGCAAAATATTGCGGGAGCACGTGCCGCCCAAGCCATTTTTTCTGCAACAACCCAACCAAAACGCAACCGTTTGATCTTACTCATACTACTTTTGTCAGCCGTATTAATTTCATTTGTGGGCACCTGGTTTTATTTACAAACACCAGAAGATGAAACAATAAAAGTGCATACGCCACCTGTTATGCCCCCACGTGCTAACACAACACCAACCAATATCCCCAAACAAAGTACAGCTTCAGCAACTGCGATCGACACGCATAATCCCACCACAAATAAAGAAGTGGGTAAAAAAACACCTGCACCCATTACAAAAAACAGCGCCACGGCCCATGTCGCCACCAATATCATCGAAGCACACCCTATTGTCAGCAAAAACAAACATTACGCTAAGCAAACAAACATCAACGATGACGTCTCTACTACACCTACGCCATCTACGATATCTATGGCATCGGTCACACCACCAAAACAGAAAGCAGCCAAAAAAATAAATACGGTCAACGCACCAATTGCATTGACCGCCAGCACTAACTCTGACCCACTAAAAGAAGCTTATGCTGCGCTCACAGAAGGAAAATTAGACGACGCAGAGGGTCAGTATTTAGCGGTGCTTGCAAAACGTCCACATGAAAAAGATGCATTACTGGGTCTAGCAATTATTGCGCATCGCAAATCACAAACATCACGCGCACTCGACCTGTATCAACAAGTATTACGTGAAGACCCTGAAAATTCTAACGCCACTGCTGGCTTACTCAGTTTGTCTGCAGCAACAGATCCCGTCGCAGCAGAGGGGCATTTAAAACAAGCATTGGAATTAAAACAAACATCCCCCGAACTACACTATGCCTTAGGTAATTTATTAGCACGCCAAAAACGCTGGAGTGAAGCACAACAAGCTTTCTTCCGAGCAGCTAATTTGGCACCAGATCATGCGCTCTACACCTACAATCTGGCGGTAGCGTTAGATCATCTAGGCAAATCCAGTGCGGCCATCTCCTCCTATGAAAGAGTAATCCAATTAAGTAAGCCAACAGACAGCACAATCAATCGCAGTGCAATACGACAACGTGTCCAAGAATTACGCAAGTATTTGTTAACGAATCCTGGAAATAGTACTGGATCACCATGATTGGGATGAACACCACTCAACCAACTAAAAAGCGCCTTGGCGATGTATTAATTGAGCGCGGCTATATTAGTCAGGATCAACTCAGTATTGCACTACAGCAGCAAAAGAAACTGGGCAAACCCCTAGGTGAGATGTTGCTCGATTTGGGCTTCATCACTGAAGATGCGATGCGTGAAGCCGTATCCGAAACCGTAGGATACGAATCAGTTGATATTTCAGCGGCAATTGCTGATGCGGCCGCTTTGGAATTGATTCCAAAATCCGTTGCGCTCAAACATACTTTGTTTCCCGTCAGTTTTAACAGTGAGAAAGGTAATTTACTGATCGCCACTGCCAACCCGGACGATATTGTGGCACGCGATGCAATTGCTGCGCTCTTGGCGCGCGCAGGATCGCAGTCTGGACAACGCATTCGTCCTTTATGGCACATTACGCCAAGAGCGGAAGTACTCGCAGCAATTGATCGCTTTTATGATCGTGAATTGTCGATTGAAGGGATTTTGCTCGAATTGGAAAGTGGCGAACTTGATCTGATCGCCCTAACGCAAGCAGGCGCTTCGTATAGCCATCCTATCGTTCGTTTAGTCGATGCTGTGTTATCTGATGCGGTGAGCCGTGGTGCGTCGGATATCCATCTTGAACCAGAAGAACATTTTTTGCGCATTCGTTACCGCATCGACGGCGTATTACGCGAGATTCGCTCTTTTACCAAAGCAAATTGGACAGCAATGCTGGTGCGTCTTAAGATTTTGGCCTCTATGAATATCGCAGAAACGCGCGCACCACAAGATGGTCGCATCTCGCTGACTTTATTTGGACGTCAAATTGATTTCCGTGCTGCGTCGCAACCAACGATACATGGCGAAAATTTTGTTTTCCGAATTCTTGATCGTAAACTGAGCGTCGTTCCCTTGGATAATTTGGGCCTGCCAGACTTCCAACTTTCTCTTTTGAAGTTAATGCTAGAAAGACCAGATGGCATCCTTCTCGTAACAGGCCCAACTGGCTCCGGGAAAACAACAACGCTCTATTCCGTACTAAATCACTTAAACGATGTCGGTGTCAATATCATGACATTGGAAGATCCAGTGGAATATCCGCTACCGATGATCCGACAAACCTCCGTCGCCGTTGCACAGAAATTGGATTTTTCCAGCGGTATTCGCTCACTGATGCGACAAGACCCAGATATCATTTTCGTAGGGGAGATTCGGGATCAAGAAACGGCAGAAATGGCTGTGCGCTCCGCCATGACTGGTCATCAGGTGTTTTCTTCTTTGCATACCAATTCAGCAATCCGCTCCGTTCCTCGTTTAATGGATTTAGGTGTCAAACCCAGTATTTTGTCCGGCAACATTATTGGCATCATTGCACAACGACTGGTGCGGAAACTATGCCAAAAATGCAAAGAAATTCACACACCAAATGACCAAGAACGCAGAGTATTAGGACTACAACCAAATGATGAGCGCACCATTTTCAAAGCAATTGGCTGCACAGCTTGCGGCAATCGTGGATACAAAGGACGGTTAGCGATTATGGAAATTTTACGCTTTGACACCGGCCTAGATGAATTGGTTGCCCGCAGTGCGAGCATTCAAGAAATGACTGATTATGCAATCTCCCGTGGTTTTGTTCCGATTGTAGAAGATGGGATTCGATGCGTACTCAATGGACTATCTACTTTGGAAGAAGTCGGACGCGTTGTTGACTTAACCGAGCGACTCAAAGGCTAATCAGGAAATCAATTCAGAATTGATACGAATGGAATAAGCTAATGACACTGTATCGTTATCGCGCGATTAATCCACAAAACAAAATCATCAAAGGCGAACTGGAAGCCCTGAATGAATTTGACTTAGATGCTCAACTCAAAAAAACCCATCTGGAATTAATTCAAGCAAACGAATTAAAAAGCAAAGCACGCACCATACGTAAAATGTCACGGCGTGAGCTCATTAACTTTTTGAGCCAAATTGAAATGTTGTTACGTGCTGGTGTTTCAGTCCTGTCTATTCTTGCCGATCTACGCAACTCCGGAGACACACCGGAGATGCGCGAACTATGTGGACAACTGCATGAAAAAATTGACACTGGTTCTAGCATGTCAGAAGCCTTTGCTAGCAACCCAGATGTTTTCCCAGAATTGGTGATCAATCTAGTACGAATTGGTGAAGCAATCGGGCAATTGCCAAGTGTTATGCAAGAAATTTGCCGCTCTTTAAAATGGCAAGACGAACTAGCGGCCAAAACCAAACAATTACTCATTTATCCCACTTTTGTCACGATTATCATCAGTGCAGTGGTTTTATTCTTGATGATTTTTATCGTTCCACAAATTGTCAAATTTATTGCCAATATGGGGCAGGAAATACCAATACAAACCGTTGTGTTGATCTGGGTTTCAGGTTTCTGCGTTGACTACTGGTGGTTGATACTACTCACACCCCCAACGCTCGTTCTTTTCGTATGGTTGGGCGCCAAATTTAATCCTCGTTTCAAATTTATATTGCATGACGTTGCATTACGCTTCCCGGCACTTGGACCTGTTACCAAGAAAATTATTCTGGCGCGTATTTGCGATACGTTGGGTCTAACTTATCGCAGCGGCATTCCCCTGCTTGATGGAATTGCTTATTGCCGTGGTGCTTCGACTAATTTGGTCATTAGAAGAGCAATCGATGAAGCATATAAAAGCATCAACGATGGCTCCTCCGTAACCATGGGATTTGCCGCACAAGGTCTGTTTCCATCTCTAGTCATACGCATGTTAAAAATCGGCGAAGAGACAGGAGATTTAGATGGTGCGCTGAAAAATATTGCCTATTTTTATAACCGAGATATTAATGAATCAATTGCCCGTGTCCAAGCCATGATAGAACCAATTCTAACTGTGGTACTTGGTGTGATTCTGGGCTGGATTATGCTGGCTGTGCTTGGGCCAATTTACGACACTATCAGCAAAATAAAACTTTGACATGAAAACTGTTCTTCTGATTGACACCCTCGGTAGCCATTATTTTGAGAAAACAACCACGGAATGGAAACCGACAACAACACCCTCCAATAAAGGAACGCTATGGGTAATCGTTAATCTACCCGAAGAATCGTTAGAGGCAATTGATCTGCCACACTTATCCGGTAATGACAAAAATCTATACATAGAACGACGACTCGCCAACACCTATACAGAAAGTACTTACCGTGCTGCTTATCCAATTAAAAGCGTACGCAAAGCTGGTGTCAACCCAGCGAATAAATTAGTATTGACTGGCTTAACGACAAGTAAAGAGATTGCCCCTTTGCTAGAGTCTATTCTCACACCGATTGCCGGTGTATGGGGAATAACGAGTTTGCTGGTCATGCTGTCCAAATCTTTGAAAACGCCGGACGTACTAATCGCATTGCCTAACAAGCATGAATTACGTATCTTGGTTATTAAGGATAGGGTACCCATACTGACACGTTGCGTGAATACTGAGGAAAGCGGCCCAGCTAGCGAAATTCTCATCACGCGTTTATACATTGAAAATCAGCATATTTTTGAGCGTGGGCACTCTCCTCCAGTTTTATTTTTGGGTGATCAAACCTTGGTCGAAACACCTCTGAACAACGCCGGATTGACCTTACTACCCGTGCCCAAAGTATTTCTGCGTAAGAATAAGACGGATGGGTTATATCCCTTATTTGATCGCCTGATCACCTCCCCAATTGCACAACTTGCACCGATTACTGTACGCACACCTTACCTAGTCAGAAATATTAAGCGTGCCGCTTACGCTGGCGCATTGGTAAGTTTGTTAGCAGCGTACATATACGGGCAAGATGGCATTCAAACCCTGCTAGACCAACAAGGACAGGAGCAAAATTTGCAAACAAAGTTGCAAAAAGTATCCCACGAGAATCAACAACTTTCTACCCGCCTCACGCAATCAAAAACTGATCCAGAACTCATACGCCGCGCCATACAATTTAAAACGGAAGAAATTGATGCTACACCCAGCCCGGAAGATTTTTTGCGCCTGGCGGCAAGTGCGATTGCGGATTTCCCTGACGCACGCGTCAAAGCGCTTTCTTTTTATGTGGCCCCAGGAAAAGATAGCCTTTGCAAAGACAATACGCAAAATATCCAATCCAATGTCGCCCAGGCTGCTGTCAACACAACTAAACGCGCAGCTCTCTTACAACTCACCATTTTGTTGCCCAATACTCTTTCTTCTCAGGCAAGAACCGATGCGCGACAACGTATTTCGACGGCGCTCACACGTAGCCCAGGCATCAAACTGCTACAAGACCCCGAAGCAAGTGCACGCAATGCAGCAATTAAAGGAGGAGGCATCAATGACAATCCTCAGATGGAAGATCGCTGGTGCGTGAGCGTTCCCTGGAAAACGCTACCAAAAACGAATCGCTAGCAAAAATAAACCATCATGAAAAAATATTTACCATTGCTCAAATTAGCGAAGAATGCGCTGGTTTTATTTGCACTGACAAGTCTGCTATCCATCGGATTGATTGTCGCTTTACTTAACTACAATACAACCCGGGAAGAGGCGTTGGCAGAAACAGAAGCGACTGTACAAACCAAACAAACTGAAACACAAACACTGACTAATAACTTGAATATGCTCAAAAACCATCAGGCAGAATTCGACCATTTGATCAATATAGGCTTGGTTGGTAACCCTAATCGAGCCAACTGGGTTGAGCAATTTGAAACACTGTATCGTGATTTAAAACTACCTTTAACATTGCGCTACTCTCTAGAAACACCACGACCACTGTCAGAATCTACTAGTACAGCACAAGTATCCCAGGCAAATGTACTGCGTCATGAATTGAGCATAGAGTTGTCGGATCTGCATGAAGAGGAATTTTTGTCGTTTGTGGATAAATTAAATACCAGCTGGAACGCACCTTTTCGCGTCAATAGCTGTGACATGACGCGCAGCAGTGCCACAAAATTAGAAATTAAATGTGCTTTAAGGTTATTTTCTCTTCAAGCAAAGAGTTGAAAAACTGAAAAATTAAAAAATCAAGAATAACAAGGATAATCAATATGCAGCACAATACGCATATACCCAAGCACGCACCTAGGCCAATGCCATGCATGGTTTTGTTCTTGTTATTAACCTACGCTCAAATCACCATCGCATCACCACAACTCAATACCATTTTCTTTTCCCCCTCGGAACGCGCAGCGCTGGTATCCGCACGCAGTAGCAATAGTCGATTTACAGACAATTTAACCAACCCCCAGAGTTACACCATCACTGGTTTTATTAAGCGTGAGGACGGTAAAAATATCGCCTGGATTAATAATAAAGCAGTCAATGTAACAAAATCAGCAACTTCATCAACGCCAATCACTCCGACCATACAAGGAAATCAACCGACTATACGCATCATTAATGATCACATCACCATCAATGGCAAACCCGTACAAGTCGGGGAAACATTAGACACAGTTTCAGGTGAGCGCAACAAAAGACTCCCTACCAACGCCATCAAAGTTAGATGAAAAAGCAACAAGGCGGTGCGCTACTTATTATGCTGGTCATTGCCGTTACCATGAGCGGCTTCGCTGTGCTTAAATTTCTCAACAATAATCGTGTAGCGCGCGACAAAGTGACAACAAATGCTCTAATGCAAGCCAAAGAAGCACTGATTGGTTATGCCGCCACGTATCAGGACAGAAATCCAAACGATGTATTTGGTTACTTACCTTGCCCAGATAGTGACAACGATGGCATCGCAGAAACGTCCTGTGGCACCCAAAACGTTTCGGTTATTGGACACTTACCCTGGAAAACGCTGGGCCTACCACCTTTACGCGATGGGTCTGGAACATGCTTATGGTATGCCGTCTCAGGACGTGCCAAGGAAAATCCCAAAACCACGGTTTTAAATTGGGACACCATCGGTCAATTTGAAATCAAAAACGTGGATGGCTCTACGCTCGCCAGTGCTGGCAATCACAATACTCCCTGGGCCATCATTTTCTCCCCAAGCAGCATGATTAAAGGCCAATCCCGCAACACTCTTGCCGGCAGTGAATGCGGCGGGAATACAACAGCCAATAATACCGTCAGTAATTTTTTAGAAAACAGCGGCAGTCTTGGCACCGGCGATACGACTTTCGTTATTTCGACGCCCGAAAGTATTTATAACAATAGCCACAATGGCATCCATGACACCACAAGCGTCAACAATGATCGCGCATTGTGGATTACATCAAATGATTTATTTTCTCGGATTACCAAGCGCGATGCTTTTAAAAACGATATCAATGCCATGCTGGATAATCTCACCACCTGCCGACAAACTAAGTCTTCGGATGCGGCATTTTCTGCCGGATGGATCACGGCATCTGGCAGCAAAGGAATGGATAACATCGCCAGTTTGTGTCCTGTGTCTAGCTGGAGCACAAAACAAATCAATGTGTATACCAATTGGAAGGATCAATTACTTTATACACAAACAATAGAGACTATGATTAATTAGACACTCAGTAATCTGCCAAACAACAAAATAGTCATAAAAGGAGAATCTCATGCTTCAATGGATTTGGATGCTGACTCTCATTACGATCATCCAGGTAAATCAATCTGCATGGGCTTATGATCATACTTCCGTAGAGGATGCAGTTAAGAAAGGGTGCAACCAACCGGGAGAAATAGCAGCGAAAGACATAAGCACAAATAACCGCAGCAAATATCACGACAACGTCGTGGCAACGTGTATGCTAAGTCTCACCAACAACATCATTAGTCGTACCTTACCTTCTGGCACAATGGTCTATTGTGGCAAGCCACCACATTGTCATAGTAAAAGTTGGGGAGATTATACGTGGGGCACAGAACCCGCTATCAGAATCATTATTCCAAACAATATTACGAGCTACAAATCCCCGGCTAACATCACTTTCTTAGCAACAACAACAGCAACAAGTTCTACGATTAACTCCATAAGTTTTTATAGTGGCAACACCAAAATTGGCGGCTGCACATCCGGCCTCAATGTCTGCACCATGAATTGGCAAAATGTAAAAGGCGGAACTTATGCCATTAAAGCGCTAGTGAGTATAGGTAGTACCTATCCAGGTTCAATTGTTTCGAACACGATCAGCATCACTGTTAATTCAACAAAAACATATAATCCAACAGCTTCATGGAATGGCCAATCTTGCTACGCTGTTTTGCTATTTGGTGGTAACCGCACAAGTACCCAAACCCGAGTCAGCAGTATGGATACGAGTAATGCAACCAATTATCTTGAAGGCAGTAACGCGAGCCTTTTTCCTAATGGTGGGACTTATACTGGCAGCGAAGCTACGCCAGGGTTTAGCTATACGACCCCTAGCGCAGACATGGTACGTTGCATTTCAACACCACCAACACCTGTACCTTAAATTGGTTTTTTAATTTCACTCATTAAGCTCACCACTTTCACAAGTAAACATCGTCATGAAATATTACAAATGCCACCAATATCAAGGTTTTTCTTTGCTCGAAATGGCCATCGTATTGTTGATTGCAGGTTTATTACTAGGCGGTGGATTGGGTGTTGTTGCCAGCCGTCAGGAAGCGCAACGGATACAAGAAACAGAAACCTTGCTAAATGAGGCACGTGATGCATTAATTGGTTACGCAGCAACCAATGGGCGACTACCCTGCCCAGCATCCAGTACATCAAATGGTATAGAAAGCCCCGTTGGTGGAGGTGTTTGTACCAACCCTTACAAAGACGGTTATCTCCCTGCCGTGACGCTTGGCCTATCAGGTGTCGATGACGAAGGATATTTAAGAGATGGCTGGCAATTAAAAGCCAACCGCATTCGTTATGCCGTCACCACCGCAAATAATACCAATGCGGCCACAACAGCCATCACCAGCACACTTGCTTCCGATTTGTATATTTGCAATAGCTCTATAGGAATGACAAGTACTAATTGCGGAACAGCCCAAACTCTCTCAAGCAATGCGGTTGCTGTGGTGTTTTCATTAGGAAAAAATGCACCCCAAACCGCAACCAGTAAAGACGAAAAAGCGAATGTAAGTAATAACGCCATATTTGTCAGCCACTCCCCATCCAAAGCTGGCACAGCAAATCCTGGGGGAGAGTTCGATGATCAAGTCATTTGGCTGTCTCCCAATATCTTGTTTAATCGCATGATCCAAGCAGGTAAGTTGCCATAATGAATACTCTCTTAATCATCGAAGATGATCCTGCGCTCTCGATTTATTTAGCCAGTGCACTAGAATCGGAAGGCTATCAAACGATATGCGCACATTCACGTCAAGAAGCACTTGCCATTACACCGCAACCAACTCTGACACTACTAGACCTCGGCCTTCCTCCCGCAACCAGCCGTATAAGCGAAGGGTTGTTATTGATTGATGCCTTCATAACGCGTGCACCGAATAGCAAAATTATCGTCCTAACCGGACAAAAAGAAGAATCTGCCGCTTACGAAGCAATACGTCGTGGGGCTTTCGATTTTCTTACTAAACCCGTACCACTTAATGCCATCAAAATAGCCTTACACCGTGCTCAGCTATTTTTACGCCAAGAAGAAAAACTTAATATTGTTGGAGAGGCGAGGATACAAGTTACCGTCAAACTAGCCGATGGTCCCAAAGAAGCCTCTGCTGCAATCGAAGAACAATTAGTCCGCAGTACGCTTAGCTCAGCCTGTGGCAATGTCACTGAAGCTGCGAAACGATTGGGATTGGCACGTGAACATTTGTACTACTACATCAAGAAATATGGGATCCAACATAGCCGCTAGTCTCGTCCTCATTTTTGTTGTTGCTGGCCTTACCTTAATGGCTGCGCTATGGCGTTTAACTAAACTGGCCAGACGGCATCGCCAAGCATTAGCCGCACTACGCGCCTCTGGTGATGCGGCAATTGATCCCAATCCATTAGAGTTACCCGCAGCAGCCTGGCCCGCACTATCCAAAGGCGGTATCGCAGAACTCGTCTGTATGGGCAATTGGTTCGGATTACCAGTCAACCAAATTTTTGGTAAGCGGCAAGAAGGCAACACACCTTTTTGTTTTGAAATTACAGCCAATGACGACATTCATTTAACTTTCCAACTCTACCCCAAAGCAAACCGTGGTGAAGCACGCTTATTTGCAGAACATCTTGCTGCGGTGTTTCAACTACAAATTGATGCGGCAATTCATCTCAAAGTCGTTGTTTTATCCGCAGCATTGGCTGAGCAAGCACGGTTGACTCTATATTTACAACATGATTTACGTAATCTAGCACAATGGGTCATGTGGATTGCAGCAGATTTATCCTCCAGCCAGGACGAGAAAACACTGCTGGCGATTGCACAACGCATGACCACCAGTGCACCACATGCAGCTGCGCGTGCGGAACGTATCCTGGCAGCAGCCCATAGCAATGACACACCAGAACCACAAACATTACATATCAAACACGCTATTTGCCACGCCGCAGAATTAGCAGGAATTGGGGTCACCATCAACGGCGAAGCAGAAGTCTTCATTCGCTCGGATTTACTTGATCGTGCGCTAGACAATATGTTTGCCAACGTTGCCCCTATGTTACGCACACGGCCAGAACTTTCTTTGATGATCGATGTTACTCATCAACTCCAATCACCTCACATTGTCATCAAAATTGATATGCCACGTTTACCCAACACGGAAAAATTCTCACCTGAAAAACTGTTTGAGCCATACGCCAGCAGCCGCCCCGGTGGATTGGGCCTAGGACTTTATCAGGCCAGAAATAGCTTACGTGAAGCAGGAGGCGACCTTACTGCTAAAGCGCATGATCAAAAAATCACTTTCTTTATCACCCTGCCCAAACCCAAAATGTTTCCCATGTAAAACTTTTTTACTCCCTTAGCCTAATTTTCTAAGCTTATACTCGAGCCAGCTTTACAACTTTTGGAGAATATTATGTTAATGCATCACAAATCTTCTACCCGCCAATCCGGCTTCACATTGGTAGAAATTGCCATTGTTTTAGTCATTATTGGTTTATTGTTAGGGGGTGTATTAAAAGGACAAGCATTAGTCGACAGTGCAAAAGTCAAAGCCCTGCAAGGCGAATTTCAATCTGTACAAACCATGTACAACGCTTATGTTGATAAATTTAAAGCTGTTCCAGGTGATGATGCTGATGTTGCTAACCATTTACCAGGCACTCCAACTGTCAGTACAACTAATCCTGGCAATGGGTTGATTGACAATATTGACTGGACCGGCGCCGCTGCTCCTGTTGCAACCAACAAATCTTCCTTGTTCTGGCAACACGTTAGATTGGCGGAATTAGCAACTGGTGCTTACACTTCTGGACAAGCGAAGAATGCAGTTGGCGGTTATCTAGGTATTACCTCTAACTCAAATCTTTTACATCCAACAACACCATCAACGACTTCGGGACTGCATGTGATTTGTAGTAGTGCAATTCCAGGAAAACTGGCTCGGCAGCTTGATATTGCTATGGATGATGGTGTTCCTAATACAGGAAGTGTCTATGCCTCAGCACAAACAGGAGCTGGTTTGGCAAATTCAGTAAAAACTGCTACAGCATTAGCAACTGCGTACTCAGACACGGCTAATTACACCGTTTGCCAATCGTTTTAACAAAAAAACAATAAGAGCTTTACTTCGCAAAATCCCGCTGTACGTAAGTCAGTGGGATTTTCTACTTTTGAGGCTGTGACCAGCCCCCCCGCCCCGCGGGCATAAATGTCAGCCACCCTGCTGATCACGTGCCAAGTGAATGCTATTCAACAATGCCTCAGTTTGAGC
>CAZCIX010000047.1:0-15566 GCA_964498835.1 uncultured Burkholderiaceae bacterium
CATGATGCGGGGATGATTGCTGGGTGTGGCTTCATCGCCTATGAGTAATTCTTCAAACAGCTTTTCACCCGGACGTAAACCTACGTATTGAATTTCAATATCACCATTTGGGTTTTCTTCATTCTTTTCGCTTAAGCCAGACATATTGATCATGGTGCGTGCCAGATCGACGATTTTTATTTGTTCTCCCATATCGAGTACAAAAACATCGCCGCCTTCTGCCATGGCACCTGCCTGGATGACTAATTGCACTGCTTCTGGAATCAACATAAAGAAACGCACTACATTTGGGTGCGTGACGGTAATAGGGCCACCTTGTTCGATTTGTTTTTGGAAAAGTGGCACTACTGAGCCGGATGAGCCCAGTACGTTGCCAAAACGAACCATGCAGAATGTGGTTGTTGTGTCTGGTTGATTGGCGGCTGCTTGGAAAATCAATTCTGCAACACGCTTGCTGGCACCCATGATGTTGCTTGGGCGTACGGCTTTATCGGTGGAAATGAGGACGCAAGTTTGAACCTGGAATTTTTTTGCGGCATCGGCAACCACTTGTGCACCTATGACGTTGTTGCGTATGCCTTCCGCCATATTCGCTTCTACCAAGGGCACATGTTTGTAAGCGGCGGCATGATAGATAGTATGGATGCTTCCTTGTTGCATGATACGTTCAACCAATTGCGTATCGCATACCGATCCTAGATGCGCATAAATCAACATTTTTGGAAAATGTGATCGCAGTTCTTGTTTGATCGCATAAAGTGCGTATTCGGAGTGATCTAATAAGTGCAATTGTGTAGGCATCAATTCCATGATTTGGCGGCACAGTTCGCTACCGATGGAGCCACCTGCACCTGTGACTAATACATTTTTGTGTTGTACGCATTTGGCAAATAAGTCTGATTGCGGTGGGACAGAAGGGCGGCCCAGTAGGTCATCTAATTTGATTTCACGGATCAATTCTTCAGTCGAAGTTTTTTCATCTGCCAGTTCTATCAGGCTATACATGGTTTTGACTGGTAAGCCTGTTTCGCGCACCATTTCCATAACTTGTTTGCGTTGTTGTGCGGTCGCTGAAGGAATGGCCAGGATGATTAATTCGATGTTTTGTTGCTGGGTGATTTCAGCCAAGCGGCTGCTGTGAAACACTTTTAATCCAGCGACATTTTGGTTATTTAGCGTATGTTTGTCGTCAAAAAAACAGCGTGGGCAGTATTTCCCACTGACACGCATGGCGAGTGCTAGTTGTGCTCCAGCTTCGCCTGCGCCATAAATGGCTACCAAGTTTTTGGTTGGATTTTGCTTGCCATGATGACCACGTAAAAAAGCCCGCACCATTAAGCGTGATGTCACAACGTAAGAGAATGCAATAAACCAATAAATCATGACCGCACTACGCGGCAGAAATTCTTGAAAATGGATGACAAACGAGAGTAAATAAACGCTGAGCACCACTATACCGAGTCCAGCTCCAGCGGATTGGAGCAAACGATAATCGATAAAACGAATAACTGCGCGGTACAAACCAGTAGCTACAAAGATTGCAATCGTAATGGGGGCAATAATTAAATGTGGTGCGATGCCGTAAGCCAAGGTGGCGTCAAAATTCCCTAGTCTTAGGAGCATGGCGGCCAGAAAACAAAATGGCAGTGCAATGATGTCAGCCACCAGCATACATGCGATTTTTAACCAACGATGCATTGAGGTGAGTTTGTGATTGAGTCGAGTAGCGTTGCTTGGTTGCACGTTGAGCATGGCAAATAATTTGATGAAATGGATATGTGGCTGCCAACTTTGTATTCTGGCATTGTGGTGCAATAAATACTACTGAATTTTCATTCTATAAACCATAAAGTATGGGATTGCTTAGTAACAACGACCATGCGTATTTTTGTGCGGTTTCATGTTGCTGGCCATGAGGATTGTTTAATAGCATGTAATCGCGTATCGTTCCATTGTTGTTGGGGAAAATATTATATTTTTGATATTTTTTCCAAAATATAAAGATATACATAAATACATACATAAATACACAAACACACAAGATATGCATTTTTATTCGCTACGATTTTTATTGTGCCTGGTCGCAGTCCAGGTATCTTTTTTGCATGAAGTAATGGCGCAGGAAATGTCAGCGATGACGATTTATGGCCCATCAGGTGGATTGACCATTCCTTATGGGCAGGTATTGTCAGATGGTGTAGCTACGTTTGGTTTTAATAATAATATTGAATCCACTTTTTCCAAGGCGCAGCGTGGGGATAATTATTTGTTTGGCATGGGAGTTTTTCCTTATGTTGAACTTTCTGGCAAGTTGGTCAATTATCCTGAAAATGGCCCATCTGATAATTTAAGGCGTGACTTATCCGCCAACGTAAAATTAGCCATCCCCAAATTTTTCCGTTTGCAGCCTGATATCGCCTTTGGTGTGAATGATCTCGCTGGTGGTGCCGCATCGTATCGTTCCAAATATGTCGTCGCAAGCCAACGTTTGGGGCCATTGTACGCAACCTTGGGTACTGCACGTGGGGAGTCGTATTTCAATGGCTTGTTTGGTGGTGCCGAAATGGCGTTGGGGAATAGTGGTTTTTCAGCCTTGGTTGAGCGCAATAGCGATGTGAATTATGCCGGTTTTCGCTATACGAGTGCGCCAATGGCCAGTTTTGGTGATGCCAGTTTTGTCGCAACTGTACAGCGCTCGCTTGGTGCGTATGCGCCAGATGGTAGTAAATTTGACCGTACTGGATTTGGGATTAATTTGTTGGTGCCATTTGGTAACGCAATCCCTAAAACTGTCGGTGGTGCTCAAAGTGGTGATTTTGCCAAACAAAAAAGTGCAACGTCAGAGCCAATTTGGATTCCACCGCCAGCCTATGCCAGATCAGAGCAGAAATTAGCGAAGTCGTCGGTGAATAGTGCTAAGGATGTGTCCGTGCCAGCGCTTGCTGTCAGCGATACTTTAGGTACGCAAGACTTACAAAAACTCCAGGCTGCATTGGAAAAAGCAGGGCTGGAGCGTGTGCGTGTTGGTTTGGCTGATCATAAGTTGGTGATTGAATATGAAAACCATCGCTACAATCAAAATGAGGTCGACGCAATTGGTATTGCGCTGGCTTTGGGCGCACGTTTTGCGCCGGAATTTGTGCAGCGGATGAGCGTCATTACCAAAAAGGCGGGCGCTGCTTTGTATGGGGTCAGTGTGGATAGGAAACGTTATCGTGATTTCTTAAATGATGGTGATCATTATGGCGTGCGGGAGGATTTTGAGTTGCAGCGTCAACCTGTCATTGATCAATCTATACAATGGCTGGCTCCTGAAGGCAAGCATGGCGCTTCTCGGATTGTTATTGCGCCGGTAATCAAGCATTTTGTTGGTACTGATGTGGGGGTTTATGATTACTCACTCGCTGCTAGCATGCAAGGTTTGGCCCCTTTGTGGAAAGGGGCCGAATTATCGGCAAATTATGTCGCCAATGTGGCAGATTCAGATGATGTGCGTAATGGTGGTGTGTTTTCTTATGCGCATCAACGTTCAGGTTTGGCTTCGGCGGCGTTGAATCAATCTTTTTGGTTGAACGAAAATTTACTCAATGTTGTGAGCGGCGGTAAGTTTTTGTATGACTACTGGGGCGTGCAAAATGAAGCAATCTGGTTTGTGCCTGGTCGAGATGATCAGGTACGGTTGCGTTATACGCAGGTGAAAACATCAGATCCGTTACTTGCAAGTAAACTGGTGTATAACAATGCTTCTTATCGCTGGTCTTATCAACCAATGAATTTGTGGGTAGAGTTGGGCTACAGTAAATACGTGGAAAATGATAAAGGGCCATCGTTGCGTTTTAGTCGCTGGTTTGGCGATGTGCAGGCTCAGGCTTATATGCAGCGTAGCGAGCGGGCTAGTTTTGTCGGGTTCCAATTAGCTTTCCCACTGACTCCACGCAAAGGCATGCAAACTGGTTTTACCCATATCGAAGGGCCAGGTCAGTTTACGTATGGTCTAAAAACCAAGTTGGCGAAGCAGGGCGATTGCAATTGCATTACGCGTGGGATTGCAGAAGAAATTCCAATTGCGTATAGTGCTGATACTTTTCTGCTGAATCAGGGGCGCGTAGGAAAAAATTATTTGTTGGCCCAGTTGCCACGCATGCGCGAAGCTGCTTTGTTGTTTGCCCCTTCTAATCCTTAATCGATTCTTACCCTGCTAAACCCACTGAAGTAACGACTGCCATTTTTATATTTATTATTGCTAAAGGAATTTATATGAACATAGTTCACAACGTGACCGCATTGAATATGTTTTTGAAACGACTGGCGATTGCCGCTACGGTTGCTAGCTTGTTTGCTTGTGGCGGTGGTGGCAGTACTACTGCACCAGTTCAAACTACAGTTACTGTGACACCTGCTTTGGGCGGGTTTAGCGCTGGTGCTAGTGTTAAGGCTGTTAAGCCGGATGGTTCTACCATTGCTAGTGGTACGACTGATTCAAGTGGTTCTGCTACTTTGAATTTTGCTGATTATGATGGTCCGTTTACATTGGTTGTGACTGGTGGTACTGGCGTGACTTATTTTGATGAAAAATCTGGTACCAACCTTCCTTTCTCTTCAACGGATAGCTTGTTGTCAGTGGTTCCTGCCAATACGATCAATTCTGGTGTTAGTTATGGTGTGACGCCATTGACCAATATGGCTGCGGCATTTGCTGGTGTCAATACAACTGGTGTTATTTCTGGATCGAGTACGGATGCGATTAACACTACTATTACCAATGCAGTGGCTAAAACGCAACTGACGGTGGGTATATCGGCTGATCAGCTGAATATTTTGGCTGCACCAACACCAGTTACATCTACTACTACCAAATTGTCCGGTACTGGCACCGCTACGACGTATGGCTTAATTCTTGCTGAATTGGCTAGAAGTGCGCCCACAACTGCGTTAGCACAAGCTAATGGATTGGCTGTTTCTGCACAAACCTCTGTGGCTAATGGTACGGCGGTATCAGGTACAGAATATGCGGGGTTAACTGCTATTGTGAATACCTTCATTGCAACTCCTTCTGCATTGGGTACTAATTACTTAGCATCAGGAGCGTCTTTGCCTACAATCACGTTTGTCACACCTTCAAGCACAGTAACTAATGATCAAGTTACCGCACAGGCAACGCAAGTGACAACTTCTGCTCCTAAAGGCACTAGCACTACTGTTACAGGTGCTTCAAATTGATGTAGTTCTGCGTAGTACGCAGTAACAGTGTATTGTAGGGGCGCTCCAAGTGGGCGCCCCGTTGTTTTTATTACGTTTGTTTTTAATCATTGCATAGAGTGTGCATAAAAATGGATATCAAGCATTACATGAATGATCTTGGTCAGCGCGCCCGTCAGGCGTCGCGTGCTATGGCTAAGGCGGATAGTGCGACGAAAAATCGTGCTTTGTCTTTGATCGCGGCAGCCATCAAGCGTGATACAGCGATTTTGCGTGAAGCCAATGAAAAAGATTTGGCGGCGGCGCGTGCCAATGGTTTGCCGGACGCGATGGTGGACAGGTTGAGTTTGTCTGAGCAAGCGATCGACACGATGTTGCAGGGGTTGCAGCAAATCGTTGCTTTGCCTGATCCGATTGCCGAAATATCGAATTTGAAATGTCGTCCAAGTGGCATCCAAGTTGGTCAGATGCGTGTGCCTTTGGGCGTGATTGGCATCATTTACGAAGCGCGTCCCAATGTGACGGTCGATGCGGCGGGTTTGTGCATCAAAAGTGGTAATGCCACCATATTGCGTGGTGGATCGGAAGCCATCCATTGCAACCAGGTCTTGGCGAAGTTGGTACAAGAAGGCTTGGCTGGTGCTGGTTTACCAATCGATGCCGTGCAAGTCGTTAACACACCTGATCGCGCAGCGGTAGGCGAGTTAATTACCATGCAGCAGTATGTTGATGTCATCGTGCCACGTGGCGGTAAAGGTTTGATTGAGCGTCTGATGCGCGAAGCGACTGTGCCCATGATTAAGCATTTAGACGGCATTTGTCATGTGTATATCGATGATAAGGCCGATGTAGAGAAGGCGTTGCGGATTGCTTTCAATGCCAAATGTCATCGTTATGGTACTTGCAATACGATGGAAACCTTGTTGCTTGCACGTTCAATCGCAGCGCAGGTATTGCCTGAATTGGCCAAGTTGTATCTTGAGAAAAAAGTAGAACTGCGTTGCGATGAAGGCAGTTATGCGCTTCTGGCCGACTCTTCGATTAGCTATCCTTATTTGGTTGCCGCAACAGAGGAAGATTGGCAAATGGAATATCTGGCTGCCATTTTGTCTATCAAGCTGGTTGATGATGTGGATCAGGCGATTGCGCATATCAATACGTATTCATCTCAGCACACGGATGCCATCGTGACGGAGGATTACAGCCGCGCGATGCGTTTTTTACGTGAAGTGGATTCATCTTCCGTGATGGTGAATGCATCGACCCGTTTTGCGGATGGTTTCGAGTATGGTTTGGGAGCGGAAATTGGGATTTCCAACGATAAGTTGCATGCCCGTGGCCCGGTTGGGTTGGAGGGTTTGACTTCCTTGAAATATGTCGTCTTCGGACATGGTGAAGTACGTATTTAGTACTTATTAAAAACAATAGGGTTGAAAATTATGCTTTGGATTAAATCGTTACACCTTATCTTTGTGATTTCCTGGTTCGCGGGTTTGTTTTATTTGCCGCGCATTATGGTGAATTTGGCCTTGGAAAGAGATCCGGCGGTGACGTCTCGTTTGTTGATTATGGCGCGCAAGTTGTATCGCTTCATGACGTTGCTAGCTATTCCTGCGATCGTGTTGGGTTTTGGCTTGTGGATGGTTTACGGCATCGGCAAAGGTCCTGGCCCAGGTAATGGCTGGATGCATGCCAAGTTGGGATTGATTATTTTAGTGATTGGCTATCACCACGCTTGCGGTTCGTTGTTAAAGAAATTTGAAACCGGCAAGAATAAACGTAGTCACGTCTGGTTTCGCTGGTTTAACGAAGTGCCGGTGTTGCTCTTGTCCTTGATTGTTGTGCTGGTTGTGGTTAAGCCATTTTGAAAGATTGATTGATTTATGAGTATGCCGAATACACCGCAATCGTTTTTTTGCCCTTGTCCGCGTGGCTTGGAGGCCGCGTTGGCGGAAGAGTTGGGTGAAATTGCTTTATCCAGTACTACGCTAAAAATCCATACGCAAGTCCCTGGTGGCGTGCATTGCTCGGGTGTGTTGGCGGATGCGTATCGGATCAATTTGCATTCGCGCATTGCCTCGCGCGTATTGATGCGGATGGCGAATTGTTCGTATAAAAATGAAAATGATATTTACGATTTAACTCTGGCGCAGAGTTGGGAAAACTGGTTTGGCGTTCATCACACGATTCGGGTCGATGTCACGGCGGTGAAATCGCCGTTACGTAGTCTTGAATTCACCACGCTCAAAATCAAGGATGCGATTTGCGATCGTTATCGCGAGCAATGCAATAAGCGACCTTCCGTGAATACCAGGGCGCCTGATATGCGGATTGTTGGGTTTTTGGACGCGCATCACTTTACTTTGTATCTGGATACTTCAGGTGAAGCATTGTTCAAGCGTGGTTGGCGTGAAGAAACGGGCGATGCGCCCTTGCGTGAAAACTTGGCGGCGGGTTTGTTGCGTGTTTCTGGTTGGAAGCCCGGCATGGTGTTGTTTGATCCCATGTGTGGTTCCGGCACGATTTTGGCGGAAGCGGCGCAAATGCTGGCGGGAATTCCTGCTGGTTCTAAGCGTAGTTTTGCGTTTGAGAAGTTTAAAAACTTTCAATCTGCAGAGTGGCAGGCAATTAAAACTAGCAGTGTTAAATTACCAGCTACGCTTCCTACGCAGCCCACTATTTTTGGTAGCGATATTTCCGGCGACATGGTCAGCATGTCACGCCACAATTTGCAGCGGGCAGGTATCACATTTGAGGTGCCATTGAAGCAAATTGAAGCGCAGGAAATCAAACCACCTAGTGATGTGCCGGGCATCATGTTGACCAACCCACCGTATGGCGAACGCATAGGCGTGCGTGGTGATAGTGCGGTAGAAGAAGACGAAATGCCGCGCCTGTTTTATGGTGCATTTGGTACTACGCTCAAGCAGCGTTTTGCGAATTGGTCCGTGTTTTTGTTTAGTGCGGATTTGGGTTTGCCGCGTTTGTTGCGTTTGAAAGAGGCGCGTAAGACGCCGTTTTTTAATGGTGCGTTGGAATGCCGTCTGTTTCGTTTTGATATGGTGGCGGGGTACAACCGGCGGGAAGAAGCGAAGCCGAAAGTTAGTTCCGAATCGTAATCTCCAACCTCGTCGTTCCCGCGGATTTAGGCGGGAACCCAGCGTCTTGCGTAGTGAATCGTGTTATCGGATAAAGCCACTGGATTCCCGCCTACCCCCGCGGGAACGACGGGATTAATTATGCGTGGTTGGTATTCGTATCGCCAGCCGCACAAATAATCCCCCCACCCAAACACACATCCCCATCGTAAAGCACCGCCGATTGCCCCGGCGTGACTGCCCATTGTGGTGTTGAGAAAATTAACTCAGATTGGTCATCATCAAGCGTTTGGTGAGTACAAGCAACATCGGTTTGTCGATAGCGTGTTTTGGCTGACAATTCTGCCTTCGATGGCGCCACGCCTGCAATCCAGCTCAGCTGATTTGCTTGTAAGGAATTGGACAACAGCCAAGGATGATCATGCCCTTGGACGATGTACAGCGTATTGTTGACCAGGTCTTTTCTTGCCACATACCACGCCTGGCTGTTGCCATCTGCGTTTTGGTAGGCTTGGATGCCGCCTATGCCGATGCCTTTGCGTTGCCCCAGGGTGTAGAAACTCAAACCGATATGTTCTCCCACCACCTTGTCGTCTACAGTTTTGATGGGGCCGGGTTGATGCGATAGATAGCCTTGCAAAAACTCACGGAAAGGGCGTTCGCCGATAAAGCAAATGCCGGTTGAATCCTTCTTCTGTGCATTCGATAAATGCAATTGTTCCGCTATTTTGCGTACGGTGGTTTTTTCAATTTCACCTAATGGAAATAGCGTTTTCGATAATTGTGCCTGGTTTAATCGATGCAAAAAATAACTTTGATCTTTGCTCGCATCCATGGCTTTTAGTAACTGGAACTTGCCATCGTTTTCGCGCACGCGGGCATAGTGCCCAGTTGCAATCAAATCTGCACCTAGCGTCATGGCGTGATCAAGGAATGCCTTGAATTTGATTTCGGCATTGCACAAGACGTCAGGATTAGGCGTACGACCGGCTTGATATTCGCGCAAAAATTCGGCGAAAACGCGGTTTTTGTATTCGGCTGCAAAGTTGACGGCTTCAATGTCGATGTCGAGTACGTCGGCCACGCTGGCGGCGTCAATCCAATCTTGTCTGGATGAACAGTATTCTGAATCATCATCGTCTTCCCAATTTTTCATGAACAACCCGATGACTTCATAGCCTTGCTCTTTAAGCAACCAAGCCGCGACGGAAGAATCCACGCCGCCCGACATGCCGATTACGACTTTCTTTTTACGCATTATTGATTCCATTATTTTCATTGATGCCAAACACTGCCGGATGGGTGTACAGCAGCGACAGCGGCGCGCGTTTGCCCGATACGTAATCATTGACGCAAGCCATTACTAATGGGCTGCGGTGTTTATCTTGGCAATCGATGATTTGTTGATGTGATAGCCACAAAGTGCGCACAATCCCGTGATCCAACGCTTGATCGTGTAGTTGGCCGAGTTCGCCAGTAAAAGCAAAGCGCAGATAGGTTGATTCTTCTCCAGTGCGGGATGAAATTTGACGTGACATATACATGCCGAGTAGTGCGTTGGGAGAAAAATCGTAGGCCGTTTCTTCCAGGGTTTCGCGTATTACCGCTTGTTGTAGAGATTCGTTCGCTTCCAAATGTCCGGCTGGTTGATTAAGGCGCAAACCTTCGCTGGTTTCTTCCTCAACCAATAAAAAAAGGCCATCTTGTTCAACGACAGCGGCGACAGTGACAGCGGGTTTCCAGATGGCAGTCATGATTCTCCTCGAAAGTGGGCGCTATTTTACAATGCTTGTTTTGATCTTCACTTCTTCTCGTAGCGAGTGTGCCAGCAAAGATAGGGTGTTTTTTTGCTATACTCGCGGTCTTTGTGTTTTCAAAACAACTATTTAGCTGTTTAGCTATTTTTTCGTTTTGATCTTGTTTTGATTCCGTAGCAAATTCCCAAAAATTGGAGGCATACATGAGAATCGGCGTTCCTGCCGAGACGCGGCCGGGCGAAACCCGTGTTGCTGCGACCCCGGAAACAATTAAAAAACTCGTCAGTGCCAAGCACCAAGTTGTCGTGCAATCCGGCGCTGGTTTGCAATCCAGTATTACGGATGAAGCGTATGCGACAGCCGGCGCACAAATTGGTTCTGCTGCTGATGCGTATGGCTGCGAATTAGTACTCAAAGTGCGTGCTCCTTCCGCGCAAGAGCGTGAATTGATGACTGCCGGTACGGTCGTAATCGGTATGCTGAATCCTTTTGATAGCGACAACATCGCTGCTATGGCCGCGCACGGATTGTCCGCTTTTGCGCTGGAAGCCGTGCCACGCATCACACGTGCGCAAAGCATGGACGTGTTGTCATCGCAGGCGAATATCGCTGGCTATAAGGCGGTGATGGTGGCAGCGAATACCTATCAGCGCTTTATGCCAATGTTGATGACGGCAGCGGGTACGGTGAAAGCCGCACGCGTGTTGATCATGGGCGTGGGCGTGGCAGGTTTGCAGGCGATTGCTACAGCGAAACGTTTGGGTGCTGTGATTGAAGCTTCCGACGTGCGTCCGCCAGTCAAGGAGCAAGTTGAATCATTGGGCGCGAAATTTATCGACGTGCCTTTCCTGACCGATGAAGAAAAAGAAATTGCGCAAGGTGTAGGCGGTTATGCACGTCCTATGCCAGCGGACTGGATGCGTCGTCAAGCAGAGCTTGTGCATGAGCGCGCCAAATTGGCCGACATCATCATCACCACGGCGTTGATCCCTGGTCGCAAAGCACCGACTTTGATTTCCGAAGAAACCGTCAAAGCCATGAAACCCGGTTCTGTTATTGTCGACTTGGCGGTGGAGCAAGGTGGTAATTGCCCATTGTCAGAATTAGGCAAAACAGTAACCAAACATGGCGTCCACATTGTCGGCGAGCCCAATCTGGCGACGCTGGTAGCGGCTGACGCATCGGCTTTGTATGCGCGTAACGTGCTGGATTTCTTGAAGCTGATCGTGAATAAAGACGCTGCGTTGGCGATTGATCGTGCCGATGAAATTGTTGCTGCAACGTTGTTGTGCAGCGGCGGCGAAGTGTTGCGTAAATAGGAGTGACTATGCAACGCATCATGCTGCGCGCCAAACTTCATCGTGTGACCGTCACCGAATGCGTCCTTGATTACGAGGGCTCATGTGGAATTGATGAGGATTTGCTGGAAGCAGTCGATATTCGCGTCAATGAAAAGATTGAGCTCTACAACATCAACAATGGCGAGCGTTTTTCGACTTACGCCATCCCGGGCAAGCGCGGTAGCGGCGAAATTTCCTTGAATGGCGCGGCTGCTCGTTTGGCACAATTGGGTGATTTATTGATTATTTGCACTTACGCGCCGATGACGGATGAAGAAAGTGCAACCTTCAAACCCAAAATTGGATTTGTTGACGCAAACAATCACATCGTTGGACTGAAAAAGTAACTATTACTAACTATTAGTAACTATTAACTAATCATTAAAGGGGCATTATGGAAGTCAGCCACACTATCATCAACCTCATCATTTTCGTGCTGGCGATTTATGTCGGTTACCACGTTGTCTGGACGGTAACGCCTGCATTGCATACGCCATTGATGGCGGTAACGAATGCGGTTTCAGCCATTATCATCGTTGGCGCCATGTTGGCAGCAGGTTTGACTGAAGGTCTCTTGGGACAAGTCATGGGAACCTTGGCAGTTGCCCTGGCAGCAGTCAATGTATTTGGTGGCTTTTTAGTGACACAAAGAATGTTGGAAATGTTCAAGAAGAAAACACCTAAAGCAAACGCAACGTCAGCCAAAGATCATCAAGCAGGAGCGCAATCATGAATATGGATTTCGTTAGCATGAATCTGGTGACGCTGTTTTATTTGATCGCGTCTATTTGCTTCATTCAAGCCCTTAAAGGTTTATCGCATCCAAGCAGCGCCAGAAAAGGCAATGCATTCGGGATGACCGGTATGGCCATTGCCATGATCACCACTATCGTCTTGATCATTAAATTGAAATCGCAAGTTGCTTCCGGTAGCTTGGGTTTTGGTTTGTTGATGTTGGGCCTGGTCGTCGGCGGCGGTATCGGTGCCACCTTGGCGAAACGGGTTGAAATGACCAAGATGCCTGAGCTGGTTGCAGCGATGCATTCCTTGATCGGTTTGGCTGCGGTGTGTATCGCTTTGGCTGCTGTGTCCGAACCTTGGGCGTTTAATATTGCCGCGCATAACGTAGCGATTCCATTTGGTAATCGTTTGGAATTGTTTATCGGAACCTTTGTTGGTGCTGTGACTTTCTCTGGCTCCGTCATTGCTTTCGGTAAATTGTCTGGCAAATATAAATTCCGCTTATTCCAAGGTGCGCCTGTCAGCTTCAAAGGACAGCATGCTTTGAATTTGGTATTGGCACTCGCCATGGTGGGTTTTGGTTTGGCATTCTGTTTTGATTCCAATGTTGAATCCGCATGGACGCCGTTCCTGATCATGGCCGCGCTGGCTTTCATCCTGGGCGTGTTGATCATTATTCCTATCGGCGGCGCAGATATGCCGGTGGTGGTATCCATGTTGAACAGCTATTCCGGCTGGGCAGCAGCAGGGATTGGTTTTTCCCTCAACAACGCTATGTTGATCATCGCAGGTTCCTTGGTCGGTTCATCCGGCGCGATTTTGTCTTACATCATGTGTAAGGCCATGAACCGCTCTTTCTTCAACGTCTTGTTGGGCGGCTTTGGCGGCGATGCCAGCGCTGGTGGCGCTGCAGGTGGCCAGGTTGCACGTAACGTCAAATCCGGCTCAGCCGACGACGCCTCATTCCTGATGGGCAATGCCGAAACCGTCATCATCGTCCCAGGTTATGGTTTAGCCGTTGCACGTGCGCAGCATGCCTTGAAAGAGTTAACAGAAAAACTCACCCACAAAGGCGTCACCGTCAAATACGCAATTCACCCAGTCGCTGGCCGTATGCCAGGACACATGAACGTATTGCTGGCAGAAGCTGAAGTCCCCTACGACCAAGTCTTCGAAATGGAAGACATCAACAGCGAATTCAGCCAAGCCGACGTGGTGCTGGTCCTAGGTGCCAACGACGTAGTCAACCCCGCCGCCAAAGATCCAAAATCTTCGATTGCTGGTATGCCTATCTTGGAAGCCTACAAAGCTAAAACCATCATCGTCAACAAACGTTCCATGGCAGCAGGATATGCTGGTTTGGATAACGAACTGTTCTACATGGATAAAACCATGATGGTGTTTGGGGATGCTAAGAAAGTGATTGAGGATATGGTTAAGGCGGTTGAGTAAGAATTAATCAGCAGCATTGAATCATTATTTTTCGTAGGGGCGGGTTTATAACCTGCCCCTATTTTTTATCAAGCTCCAAACATCATCATCACTGTAAGGTGTCAATAAGCGAAGCGCATTACGACTATCATCAATTTCGCCAGCAAATGGCTGGGATTGACGCTGATCCAGATGCTTATTCTTTATCCGATCAGGATTGGGAAAAGGTAAAGCCGTTGGTTCGTATTTGCCGTCCCAAAGCTGACCAGCGGTTGGCCGTCGAGATTCAGGATGCTATCGACGATCCACGACCGAGCGTGCCGCATGATGAAGTGATGGCCAGGATGGATGCCCGCATGGTAGAGATTTTGAGATTGAAGCGCACGGTCTAAAAGGTGTCGCGATTACAACTCCGGTGCGCTAACGCTCGTTTTCTTACCTTCTCTTATGTGAATGGCGTAGTGGTTTGTTGGGCCTGGAGAATGCATGGGTGAATTTTTACCGAGATTGTCCATTAACTTCCGTCGTTCCCGCGGGTTTAGGCGGGAACCTAGTGTCTTTCGTTGTTTACTGCTAAAAGCCACTGGATCCCCGACTAAAGCACTCGGGGACGACGGTTTTAGGTTTTTTCGTATTGTGATCGTTCCCGCGGGGGCGATGGGAAAATTCAGGTTAATAGACAATCTCGGTTTAATTTATTCTGTCCAAAGTGCTTTGGCTCGTTTGATATCTGCCGTTTGAGAGCGCTTGTCGCCACAGCAAAGCACTCACACCAGCCCCCTACCTCCTCCCAAACATCATCAACTCCGCCAACAAATGCCTAACCGGCTGAAACATATCCATCATCCCAAGCGACATTCCTAGCAAAGCTTGTTTGGGATTACACAATCTCTCACCCTCATCCCCATCAATAAAAACACGTGCCATGGTGTCGGTTAGGCGGCAGGTTAGGCTTCGGTCGGAGGTGCGTTCGGCGTGGTATTGCTGCAGCGTGGCTGGGGTGGGTTGTTGGGCTAGTAGGCGGGCTAGTACGACGGCGTCGCGTAGGCCTAGGTTGAGGCCTTGGCCTGCTACGGGGTGCAGGGTTTGGGCGGCGTTGCCGATGGCGATGGTTCTGGTTGAGATGGCTGGGTTGGCGTTGAGTCCTAGTGCGTAGGTGTGGCGCTGGGTGGTGTGGGTGAAACGGCCTAGTCGGGTGCCAAATGCTTGTTGTAATGCTTGTAAGAATTCTGTATCTGACAATGCCAGCAAGCGGGTGGCTGTGTCGGGGGTGACGCACCAGACTAGGGCGTAGCCCTTATCTTGCGGCAATAGCGCGAGCGGGCCTTCGCTGGTGAAGCGTTCAAACGCGCGTTGGGGGAGGGGTTTGCTGGTTTGTACGTGGGCGATGATGGCGGTTTGGTGGTAATCACGTTGCAGCGACCTTTTAGCTTGCTCAGAAAACACGCCGCCTTCGGCTTGCACCATGATGTCGGCGCGCAGCGTTTGGCCGTCTGCTAGTGTGAGTGTTACCTGATGCTCTTGCTCATCACTGGCGATTAATTTGGTGGGTCGCAAAATGGTGATGCCAGCAGCCATGGCAGCGGCGGAGAGCGATGCGATTAGCGCGCCGTAGCGTGTGACGTAGCCTAAAGCGGGGACCTTCTGTTCCTGGCAGTCAATCAAAGTGCGGCCAAAATAACCTTGTCGGGAGACATGGATTTGCTCAATTGCAGTTGCCGTATTGGCGATCATGGGCCATGCCGCGACTTGTTCCAGGATTTGCCGGCTGCCATAAGATAAGGCGATGGAACGCGGATCGTTACTTGATTGTTCCAGTGTTTTGGCATCAATCAAGGTGATGTGTTCTGCGGTCACGCCATGTTTGTGCAGCAACAGCGCGAGTGCCAAGCCGACTGGGCCGGCACCGCAAATGGCGATGTCGAATTTGGATGGGGAGGCGGATGCGTTAGACATTATTTGTTGCGTACCATGGCTTCAATTTCCGCCACGCTGGTGGG
>CAZCIX010000048.1:109-15084 GCA_964498835.1 uncultured Burkholderiaceae bacterium
TAATTCTTTTAATTCTTTTAATTCTTTTAATTCTTTTAATTCTTTTAATTCTTTTAATTCTTTTTCATGAATCTCTCTAAAAAATTTTAAAAGAAAATGCATGTCTTGTTGCTCAGACATTAGCCGATGTAGTTCCTCTTTGCGTTCTGCCTTACCTATCAAGCTGATTTGATTTTCCCGGTTAATTTGCGGTGTGCATTGTTCTAATCTTAATCCCTGAATAATTGCATTTAGAAGATTGTGATCTGTGATTGTTCCATCGATCAGTCCCTTGATTACTTTCCTTTGTACGTCACCGTTATTAAAAAAAAGTTGGTAATCGCTAGATGTGGGATTCTCTATCAGGGTTTGTATTCGTTGAATATCTTCCTTTGTGTAGTGACCTTTCTTAATGCGGTCGGCTAATGCAAGCTCTTTCGATGACATGAGATGGGGAAAAGATGAGGTGCCGAGACTTCGAAAGAGAGCAAACATGTTTTTCCTTTTATTAAGAAAATCGATAATATTTGACATACTATATTATTGCTAAATATGCATCAATATTGCCTGTATTGAGCTTGATTTGTAAACCCATGTAAACAACTATTGATAGGCAAAAAAGGTGGGTAAGCTGCTACGTTCGGTTGCTCTGTTTTTGGGTTATAGCAAAATTGTGGCGCACGATTGATGTGCAATGTGCGGTGCCAAATCCCATAAAAATGTCGCTTTTGCGAACACATTTTTTGGAGCAGGTTGCGTCTTAGGCAGCTTTTCTTTGTGCTGAAGTGATCTCTTGTTTGGATCGATCCAATTTTCTTTCAACGAGTGTCCGTATTCCTTCGGCTTCGAAGGCTGCCAGATTGCTCCTGATTGCATTTTTTGCATCTGAGTTGGTGTCGAAACATCCTCGATGAATTGCCAATCCAATTTCTTTTTGTGCTTCTCGATCAGTAAATACGCTTAGTTTATTGGCGAGCGCGATCTGTACACTTGGATCCATGACGAATTGTCCCGAGGAAATTGCTTTTGCAAGCATTCTTTGTGTTGTTTGACTGGCAAGTCTATCCAACTCACTAATGAAGGCTATTAGTACACTTGGGTCAGTTCCGAATTGTCCAGAAAGAATTGCGGACACAATTTTCTCTTTGTTATTAATTCGTTCGTCTTCATCACGAATTGGATCAATTTGCAAAAAACAGGAAAAAAAATCTACACCGATGACCTCTTCATCACGAATTGGATCAATTTGATTGATGAATTCCGTGACCGCAATATGAGGAGGAGTAGTTTCACCAAAATATACACTAGCCGTGGCCATAAGGGATGCCAAACCTGATTGCGTATTTGTTGACGATGCTTCTGGGGCTTCATTGGTTTCCTCTGTAGGTATCGTCAATTCTTGCAAAGCATCTTCGGAAATGTCTCTAAAAAAATTTAAAAGAAAATGCATGTCTTGTTGCTCAGACATTAGCCGATGTAGTTCCTCTTTGCGTTCTGCCTTACCTATCAAGCTGATTTGATTTTCCCGGTTAATTTGCGGTGTGCATTGTTCTAATCTTAATCCCTGAATAATTGCATTTAGAAGATTGTGATCTGTGATTGTTCCATCGATCAGTCCCTTGATTACTTTCCTTTGTACGTCACCGTTATTAAAAAAAAGTTGGTAATCGCTAGATGTGGGATTCTCTATCAGGGTTTGTATTCGTTGAATATCTTCCTTTGTGTAGTGACCTTTCTTAATGCGGTCGGCTAATGCAAGCTCTTTCGATGACATGAGATGGGGAAAAGATGAGGTGCCGAGACTTCGAAAGAGAGCAAACATGTTTTTCCTTTTATTAAGAAAATCGATAATATTTGACATACTATATTATTGTTAAATATACATCAATATTGCCTGTATTGATCTTGATTTGTAACCCCATGTAAACACGCTATTGATAGGTAAAAAAGTAAGGTAAGCTGCTGCGTTTGGTCGCCTTCTTAATTGACATTTTTATTAAATCCGAAATTGTCGATTAGCCTAAATTCCCTCGTCACTCCTGCGATAACGACAATACGGAGAAACTTAAAACCGTCGTCCCCGAGTGCTTTAGTCGGAGATCCAGTGTCTTTTAGCAGCAAACAAGGAAAGACGCTGGATTCCCGCCTGAACCCGCGGGAACGACGGAGGCTAATGGATAATCTCGATTAATTCAATCATCAAAAATCAGGAAAACAATGAATCCACAAGCGAATCAGTCGCCAGTTGGCGTAGCTGTTGATGATCATCGTGCTAAGCCGCGGCGTAAAACGTATATGGGTAGTGTGTTGGCTGTTGCTTTATTGGCCGGGTTGGGGTGGTTAACTTGGTATGTGACCCATTCTGATGCGGATAAAGCAGCAGGTGCGGTGTCTAATGTCGCTGCTGGCGGGCGTCGTGGCGCGCCGGCGACTACGGTGGGGGTGGCGAGTGTTGAGCGCGTGGATATCCCTGTGGTGCTGGATGCGTTGGGCACTGTGACGCCTGCGGCGACGACGACCGTGCGGCCACAGGTTTCTGGTATGTTGCAAAAAGTCTTGTTTACTGAAGGACAGATGGTGAAAGCCGGGCAATTGCTGGCAATCATCGATCCACGTCAGTTTGAAATGGCCTTGATGCAAGCGACGGGGCAACGTCAGCGTGACGAAGCGCAGTTGGACAATGCGAATCTGACCTTGCAACGCTATCGTACTTTGTTGGCGCAAGATTCCATCGCCAAGCAAGAGGTGGATACGCAAGTTGCGTTAGTTAAACAGTTGCAAGGCACTGTCATGACGGATCGTGCGGCGGAAGGCACTGCGCGTCTTAATTTGAGCTATAGCAAAATCGTGGCGCCGATTAGTGGGCGGGTTGGTTTGCGGACGGTGGATGTGGGGAATGTCGTGAGTACGGGCGATACCAATGGGATTGCTGTGATTACGCAAGTTGCGCCGATTGATGTTGAATTTGCCGTGCCACAGGATCGAGTACCGGAATTGCTGGCTAGCATCAGCGGCGATGAGAAAACCAAATTGGTGGCGACAGCGTTTGATCGTAGTCGTACTACTGTGCTGGATACGGGTACTTTCCTGGCACTCGACAATCAAGTCGATACGCAGACTGGTACGGTACGTGCCAAAGCACGTTTTGCTAATGCGAAGTTGCCGCTTTTCCCTAGTCAATTTGTCAATCTTCGTTTGGCGATGCGCACGATCAAAGATGCGCTAGTGATACCAGTCTCAGCCTTAAGACATGGCAGCAATGGCGATTTTGTGTATGTCTTAAATCGCGCGGATAAAACGGTTGCATTGCGTTTGGTTAAACGGGGTCAGGCAACGACGGATAAGGTGGAAATTGCCAGTGGTTTGGCATTGGGTGAGCAAGTGATTACGGAGGGTGCGGATCGCTTGAAAGATGGCGCGCGCGTGGTGTTGCCTGGTGATAAATCGGCAGGCGCAAATGGAGCCAGTTCAGGTCGCCGTGGGCGCGGTGCGCATGGTGCTTCAGCATCGGCTTCTTCTGCTTCATCGGAAGCAGCGAGCGCTGCATCGCAAGAAGGTCATGGTGGCCATCGTCGTCGTTCAACAGAAGCAGCCGCACAATGATGCGGCGTTGCACTCGTTCCCACGCGGGAGCGTGGGAACGAGTGCATCCGTCAAATCCGTCGTTCCCGCGGGGGGAGGCGGGAACCCAGTGACTTTTCATCTCATGGTTCGCTATTTTATGTTTGTATATTGGCAAATTAATGCAACAGCACTCTATGTGTTGAGTTCACTACGTAAGACACTGGGTTCCCGCCTACCCCCGCGGGAACGACGGATGCTAATGGGAAATTTCTGATGAATCCATCCCGTCTATTTATCATGCGGCCGGTCGCCACTGCACTTTTGATGTTGGCGATTGTGCTGGCTGGTTTGATCGGTTTTAAATTTCTTCCCTTATCAGCCTTGCCGCAGGTTGATTTCCCCACTATTCAGGTGCAAACCCTGTACCCAGGCGCTAGTCCTGAAGTCATGAGTCAAACCGTGACGGCACCGTTGGAGCGCCAGTTTGGTCAAATTGCTGGATTGCAGCGCATGAGTTCCACCAGCGCGGCGGGTGTTTCCATCGTGACTTTGCAATTTGGCCTTGGGCAAACACTGGATGTGGCTGAGCAAGGTGTGCAGGCGGCGATTAATGCGAGTGGTTCGCTATTGCCGGCCGATTTACCTGCGCCGCCGGTTTACGCCAAGGTCAATCCAGCCGATGCGCCGGTGCTGACGTTGGCGATTACTTCCGACACCTTGCCTTTGAGCGAAGTGCAAAACATGGTGAATACGCGACTGGCCTTAAAAATTAGCCAAGTCAGGGGCGTCGGCTTGGTTACCTTATCCGGCGGCCAACGTCCAGCGGTGCGAATTCAAGCCGATACGCAATTGCTGGCGTCGTATGGTTTGGGGCTCGATACCATTCGCACGGCGATTAGCGCTGCCAATGCCAATAGCGCTAAAGGGAGCTTTGACGGCCCGACTCGTTCTTATACGATTAATGCCAATGACCAATTGCTGGCGGCAAGCGATTACAAAAACCTGATCGTCGCTTATCGCAATGGTGCACCAGTGCGTTTGTCTGAAGTGGCGCAAGTGGTGGATAGCGCTGAAAACGTCAGGCTGGGCGCATGGTCGGGCATGAAACCCGCGATTATCCTGAACGTGCAGCGCCAGCCGGGTGCCAATGTGATTGCAACCGTCGATGCGATTAAGGCGCGCCTTCCTGAGTTGCAAGCTGGTTTGCCCGCCTCGATTCGGGTCGATGTGTTAAGCGATCGCACCAACGGCATTCGCGCTTCGGTCGAACATGTGGAGTTGGAATTAGTGCTGGCGGTGTTCTTGGTGGTGTTGGTGATTTTTGCTTTTTTGCATAGCTTGCGTGCCACCTTGATTGCCAGTTTGGCGGTGCCGATTTCATTGATTGGTACCTTTGGCACCATGTATTTATTGGGTTATAGCTTGAATAACCTGAGCTTGATGGCCTTGACGATTGCCACCGGTTTTGTGGTGGATGATGCGATTGTGATGATAGAAATCATTGCGCGTTACATCGAAGAAGGTGAAAAACCGATGGCGGCTGCGTTGAAGGGCGCTAGCCAGATTGGTTTCACCATTATTTCTCTGACGGTTTCGCTGATTGCGGTGCTGATTCCCTTGCTCTTTATGGGCGATGTGGTGGGACGTTTGTTCCGCGAATTTGCGGTCACGCTGGCGATGACGATTCTGATTTCTGCCGTGGTCTCGCTCACGCTGGTGCCGATGATGTCGGCGCGTTGGTTGAGGCATGAGGAAGTGGCGCAAGGCAGTCGGTTTGGTCGTTACGTGCAAAATTTTTTCGATTGGATTGTGCGTTACTACGATCGTTCGTTAGGTTGGGTGCTGGAACATCAGACGGCAACTTTGTTTGTTGCTTTCTTGACCCTGGTATTGACGGTGGTGCTGTATTTGGTGATTCCCAAAGGATTATTCCCCACCCAAGATACGGGTCAATTGCAAGCGCGGATAGAAACAGCGCAGTCAGTTTCGTATACAAGAATGGCCGATTTGCAGCAGCAAGTTGCTAAGGCGATTTTGCAGGATCCCGATGTGGCGTCTTTGAGCTCTTTAGTCGGTGTGGATGCAGCTAATAATACGATGTTGCATACCGGCAGCATGTTGATCAATCTGAAAAAGAAACGCAGCGGTGATCAGCAGCAAACCATGGATCGTTTGCGTCAGCGGGTCGATCAAATTGCTGGCGTCACGCTGTATCTGCAACCCACGCAGGATTTGACGATTGATGCTGAAACTGGCCCGACGCAATACCGGATTTCACTCGAAGGCGCCGACACTGCCACAGTGGTGCAATGGGCGGGCAAATTGTCGCAGCGCATGCAGGAATTGAAGCAGCTACGCAATGTGGTGTCCGATGCGGGTGCGACGGGTAGCGCGGCGTTTATTAATATCGATCGTGATACGGCGTCGCGCTTGTCGATCACCGCAGCGGCGATTGACGATGCCTTGTATAGCGCTTTCGGTCAGCGCATCGTGTCCACCATTTTCACGGAAACCAACCAATATCGTGTGATTTTGGAAGCGCAGCAAAATCTGTTGAGCACGCCTGAATCGCTGGGCAATTTGCAGATACGCACTGGTTCTGGCAAAGCAGTTCCCTTGTCATCGATTGCCACGATTACGGAAAAACCCACGCCGCTGCAAATTACTCACGTGGCGCAATATCCCGCGACGACGCTGGGTTTTGATACCGCACCTGGCGTCTCGCTAGGTAGCGCAGTGGATGCGATACGCGATGCGGCGCAAAAAATGAATATGCCATCGAGCGTGTCGCTGAGCTTTCTTGGTGCGGCGGGCGCGTATCAGGCTTCGTTGCACAATCAATTGTGGTTGATCCTGGCGGCGCTGGTTTGCGTTTACATTGTGCTTGGCGTGTTGTATGAAAGTTATATCCATCCGCTGACGATTCTTTCGACCCTGCCATCTGCTGGCGTGGGTGCGTTGCTTGCGTTGATGTTATGCGGTCATGATTTGGGCGTGATTGGCATCATCGGGATTATTTTGCTGATTGGTATCGTCAAGAAAAACGCCATCATGATGATTGATTTTGCGATTGATGCTGAACGGAAAGAAGGAAAAACACCATTTGATGCAATTCGTCAGGCAGCTTTGCTGCGTTTTAGACCCATCATGATGACGACATTAGCGGCGTTGTTTGCTGCCTTGCCGCTGATGTTTGGTTGGGGGGAAGGTGCAGAGTTAAGGCGTCCGCTGGGCTTGTCGATTTTTGGCGGATTGATTTTGAGTCAGATGCTGACCTTGTTTACCACGCCGGTGATTTACCTCGGCTTTGACCGTTTGGCGCGTCGTTGGTCAAACCAATCGAATCCAAATGGAGCGGCAAGTGAATCTGTCTGAGCCATTTGTCCGCAGGCCAGTCGCGACCGTATTGCTGACGATAGGGTTGGCACTGGCGGGCATCGGGGCGTTTTTTACCTTGCCAGTGTCGCCATTGCCGCAAGTGGATTTTCCGACGATTTCAGTCAGCGCTTCTTTGCCTGGCGCAAGTCCAGACACTATGGCGACCAGCGTGGCTACGCCATTGGAGAGGCGTTTGGGCGTGATCGCTGGTGTCAATGAAATGACATCCAATAGCGGCAATGGTTCTGCACGTATCAGTTTGCAGTTCGATTTAAGCCGCAAGATTGATGCTGCGGCACGGGAAGTGCAGGCGGCGATTAATGCTTCACGTGCTGATTTGCCGGCTACGCTGAAAAGCAATCCGACTTACCGCAAAGCCAATCCATCCGATGCGCCGATTATCATTTTGGCCTTGACCTCTAAAACACGTTCGCCTGGCCAGGTGTATGAGGCGGTGTCGAATCTGGTGCAGCAAAAACTGGCACAGGTCGATGGCGTCGGTGATGTCGAATTGGGCGGCGGTTCGTTACCGGCAGTGCGGGTTGAGTTGCTGCCCTTTGCGCTGAATCGCTACGGCGTCAGTATGGAGGACGTACGAGCAGCGATTCAAGCAAACAGCGCCAATCGTCCCAAAGGCGCGATTGAGGGCGATGAAAAGCGGCTGCAAATTTATTCTCAAGTCGGCAATAGCGCCAACCGGCCAGTGGCGGCGGATTATCGCGGCTTGGTCGTCGCCTGGCGCAATGGTGCAGCGATTCGTTTGGATGACGTGGCAGAAGTCAAAGATGGCGTGGAAGACCGGCGCACCCTAGGTTTGGTGAATGGCGAACCAGCGATTATCGTGCTGGTGACGCGTCAGCCTGGCGCCAATGTGATTGCAACCGTGGATGGCGTGCGGGCGCTGTTGCCTGAATTGCAGGCGCAATTGCCGCAGGATGTCCGACTGCAAGTGGCGTCGGATAGCACCAATTCCATCCGCTCATCGCTGCATGAAATCGAGATGACGTTGCTGATTTCGATCGTGCTGGTGGTGCTGGTGGTCAGTGCCTTTTTACGCAGCGCCCGTGCAACCATTATCCCGACCGTGGCAACTATCGTCTCCTTATTGGGGACGTTCTGTGTGATGTATTTAATGGGCTTTTCGCTGAATAATTTGACGCTGATGGCTTTGACGGTGGCCACCGGTTTTGTGGTGGATGATGCGATTGTGGTGCTGGAAAATACCAGCCGCCATATCGAACAAGGCATGGAACGTTTTCAAGCTGCTTTGCTAGGTGCGCGTGAGGTTGGTTTCACCGTGTTGTCGATTAGTTTGTCCTTGGTAGCGGTGTTTATTCCACTCTTATTCATGGGCGGGCAGATCGGGCGTTTGTTCCGTGAATTTGCCCTGACCTTATCAGCAGCGGTGTTGATTTCATTGCTGATTTCCTTAACCACCACGCCCATGATGTGTGCCTGGTTGCTGAAACCAGGTCATGACATGCGTCCTCCTGGCAGGATAGCGAGATGGTTTGAGGCGGGTTTTAATCGTGTGCACAAGATTTATGAAGCTAGCCTGGATTGGGCTTTAAGCAATACCTGGTTGGTGATGATGATTTTGGTGGTGGTAGTTGGCTTGAACGTGTATTTGTTTATGGCTGCGCCTAAGGGCTTCTTTCCGCAGCAGGATACGGGTCAGTTAAATGGCGGTTTGCGGGCTGACCAAAGTATTTCGTTTGAAGCCATGCAAGGCAAGTTGCGCCAGCTGGTGGCGATCATCAAGCGTGATCCGGCGGTGGATACGGTGGTGGGATTCACCGGTGGTGGGCGTGCGGGTGGCGGGTTTATGTTCGTCAATTTGAAACCGGTTTCACAACGAAAAGACGGCGGCCAAGCCGTAATCGCCAGGCTGCGTCCACAATTGGCAAAAGTGACGGGTGTGAGCTTGTTCCTGAATCCCGTACAGGATTTGCGTATGGGCGGACGGCAAAGCAATTCGACTTACCAATACACCTTGAAAAGCGACAATATCGCCGACTTGCGAATGTGGGCGAGCAAGTTGGCGGATTCGATGAAGCGCCAACCCGCCTTGACGGACGTCGATACGGATCAGCAGGAAAATGGTGTCGAAACATTCGTCACCGTCGATCGTGACAGCGCCGCACGTCTAGGCATCAGCTCGCGTGATGTCGACAATGCTTTGTATAACGGTTTTGGTCAGCGTCAGGTGGCGACGATTTATGGCGAACTCAACCAATATCACGTGATCATGGAAGTCGCCCCGCAATACACCCGCAGTCCGGAAGCTTTGAATGACGTTTATGTGCCGGCGAAAAGTACGACGACCAGCAAAAGCACTACCACCACCGCTACTACTGCAACTAGCGCTGCCAACAGCGTCATCAATCCTGCTCTGCGTGATCAGTCGGGCGGACAAGCGCTCAGCACTAGTACCACTACCATGGTGCCTTTATCTGCATTCGCCAAGTTTGCTGAGAAATCGACCGCTTCCTCCATCAACCATCAGGATGCGGAACTGGCGACGACGGTTTCTTTCAATCTAGCCCAAGGCAGCACGCTCAGTGATGGGCAAGCGGCAGTCAAGCAGGCCGAGGCGGATATCGGTATGCCAACCAATGTGCGTGGTAGCTTTCAAGGCACGGCGCGTAGTTTTCAGGAATCGCAAAATCAGCAACCTTTGCTCATTTTGGCGGCGTTGGTGGTGATTTATATCGTGCTGGGTGTGTTGTACGAAAGCCTGGTGCATCCCATCACTGTGTTATCCACCTTGCCTTCAGCGGGCGTGGGTGCGGTGTTGGCGCTGCTGATGTTCAAGATGGAGTTTTCCATCATTGCGCTAATCGGGGTGTTTCTATTGATCGGTATCGTCAAAAAGAACGCCATCCTGATCATCGATTTTGCCCTTGAAGCCGAGCGTGCGCGTGGCTTATCGGCGTTGGAAGCCGTGCGTGAGGCTTGTTTATTGCGTTTCCGCGCGATTTTAATGACCACGTTGGCCGCTGCGCTGGGCGCGTTGCCGCTGGCAATTGGTTTTGGCGAGGGCGCAGAATTGCGCCAGCCATTAGGCATCGCTATCATCGGTGGCTTGATCGCCAGCCAATTATTGACCTTATTGACCACGCCAGTCGTGTATATCCTGCTCGACAAACTGCGCCGTCGCAGTCCTACCGAGCGCCAACTGAGTCGCACTAACGACGATCTGTCCGACCTGCAACCAACTTCACCATGAGCATTGCCATGCGACTATCTTTGCCTCCTTTTAAATCCATGACTATCGCCGTTGCCATCGCACTTGCCTGCATGGCGAGCGGTTGCGCCATCGGCCCGCAATATCAAATGCCATCCGCGCCAGTTCCACAAACGTACAAGGAGAATGGCACGTGGATACCCGCCAAGCCATCCGATGCGCAAGAGCGCGGCGATTGGTGGGCTGTATTTAATGACGCGCAGCTGAATCAATTGATGTCAGCAGTAGACGTCTCAAATCAAAACATCGCTGCTGCCCATGCTGCTTACAAGCAAGCCAGAGCACTGGTGGATCAACAGCGATCCGCGCTATTTCCCGTCGTGTCGTTGACGGGCAGCGGTGGCCGTAGTGCGAGTACTTCCAATACTGCCAACAATGTACAACTCAGCATAGGCAGCACCTGGGAACCCGACGTCTGGGGTCGTTTAGGCCGCAGTGTGGATGGCGCCAGCACCAGTGCCCAAGCCAGCGCCGCCGATTTAGCCGCCGCGCGTTTATCCGCGCAGGGCGAGTTAGCCGTGAATTATTTTTCCCTACGCCAAACCGACGCGCAACGTAAGCTGTTAGCCGACACCATTACCGGCTACCAGCGCGTGCTGCAAATTACGCAAAACCGCTACGCTGCCGGAATCGCCGTCAAAACCGATGTGCTACAAGCCCAAACCCAACTCGCTAATGCCCAAGCCGATGCCGTTGGCCTTGAACGATCCAGAGCGCAGTTGGAACACGCCATCGCCGTATTGATAGGCAAAGCGCCGGGCGATTTCACCTTAGCACCAGCCAATTGGCAGCCGACGGTATTCACCATTCCAATCGGCGTGCCATCCACTTTATTACAGCGCCGTCCCGACATCGCCGCCGCCGAACGCCGCGTCGCTGCCGCTAACGAACAAATCGGCATTGCCCAATCAGCCTTCTTCCCCAACCTCGGTCTAAACGCCTCCTACGGCGCCAGCGCCAGCAATGTCGCCGATCTGTTCAGCGTCCCCACCACCGTATGGTCATTAGGCCTATCCGCCGCACAAACCGTATTCAACGCCGGTTCCACCAGTGCCAAAGTAGCCAGTGCCCAAGCTGCCTATGACGAAGTCGTCGCCCGCTATCGCCAAACCGTGCTAGCCGCTTTCCAGCAAGTAGAAGACCAACTCGCCGCAACCCGCGTCCTGGCGCAACAAGAAGAACTACGACAACAAGCCTCCAAAGCCGCCAACGAAGCCCAAACGCAAATGCAAAACCGCTACCAAGCCGGCCAAGTCAGCTATACCGAAGTCGTCACAGCCCAGGCAACAGCACTCAGCGCACAACGTGCACTGGTGCAATTGCAGGCTGATCGGCAGGTGGCGGCGGTGTCGTTGATACAGGCGTTGGGTGGAGGGTGGCGGGTGGGGCGGTGAGGATGTTTTAAGTATCGTATGCCCCAGCTAAGATTTCCCTCTGCCGTTGCCGTGACCGCAAGTTTGAAATACGTTCAAGGAGTTTGATCTTGCTGTCTGCCTTCATTTTTGCATGCGCAAATTCATTTTCCGGCGCTTATTGGCATACGCTTCTTCCTGCATAGCACAAACATCCATAATTGTCGTATAGCCGTTGACATTGAATTCCCGGTTTGTACGACCGTCTGAAAAGATTAGGTCATTTGCGATATAGCGATAGCCTAGTCCATCTTTAAAGTCACCATGGCAAACGATAGAGATTGCTCGGCCATTAGCGGCATGTCCTGCCTTTGTTAAGGCTTTCTTAACAGTTAATTGAGTTCCATCGAATGATTTAACTGGCTTATCTTTAGCCCAGTCATTTATTTCAACGGTTGCCTTTTTAGTGTTAAGTAGTTTTGCTTGGCTTGATTCGCTTGGCTTGGAATCGACTTTGATAGTTCGGATTGTTTTTAAGACTCGGACTTTATCACCAAGCACATTCTGCTTGATCAAGTCAGGGGAGCTTGGTAATGAGTGCGGCTCAGAATCAATTGCTATTCCCTGCGCATCGAGTTTTGCACCAACGGCCTTTAGAACAGGAACTTCTTGCCACGCTCGGTTGAATATCGCATAAAACTCGATTTGGTATGCGCCATCAGGAGGACTGTAACTTGGTACATTGCCGCGTCGTTTTAATATTGCCTTGTAGTGGCCTTCTTTATCTACTGTGACATTGTTATCTTGCAGCGCTGTTGAGTCGTTGAGACGGCTGCCATTTATTTTTTGTACTGTCGCCCAAATTTTCGTTCCAGCCGGAAGTGGTTTCGCTGTTCCATATAGAACGAGTGCTGAATCAGTACGCTCAGATTTCTCAATATTAATTACGGTAGCAGCGCATGCGGCTTGAATACTTAGAGTACTGAGGAAGAGGAAAACGATCTGGATTGATTTTTTCATATGGTCTTTTTTGATTTTGGTGTCAGCCAACTTTCTTAAGGCCGCGCGGCAGAACAGCTTCGGCAATGTTTGCTTCGGTCTTATTCGGGCCTGTAAATTAATTTGCTATACATCGACCTAAGTTTTTGGTGTGGAAATAAGTGCCAACTATGCAACAAAAAGCACTACTTTTTCCGAGAGGTTAATAAAGGCCGCAATCCTTCAGGTAGTTGCGACGGAAGTGCTTTTGCCACAATTGCGCGCCACAACAAATAAATCCGGCTGGTATTGCATTTGGGGATTGCGCCAGTGCCAGCTAAAGCATCCAGTCGCTCAGCACGTTGACAGGCTGCTACAACCGACTCCAAAGGGTAGTCGCGTTTTTTTAAATGAGTCTTATCATATTGCCCTATCACTTTTCGCAATGCTTTTTCTGTTTCTGCTGCATTTTTTAAAGGCAACACTGTTTTTTCATCGACATGGTGAAGTAATAGCCATATTTCAAAGCATGAGCGACTAACGGCAACATTCACTCCCTTTTTTTTAGCATCTCTAATTGCATCTAAAAATGGACGTGTGTGATTGTCTTTAATGCAATGATCTGTATCGAGTAGCATCCATAATTCATCATCTGCCTCATGTTCGAATTCCATTAACCGATTTAACACATGCCTTGCGTGTGAGGTGCCGCCGGTTGTGGGAATAACTTCAATCTTAATTCGAGTTAATTCGAACGAGTCAAAATACTGCTTAGGGGCAAATGTGTCGTCGCAGGCAATAAGAAAAAGTCGATCATCACGAAAGTCAGAAGTTTCGCGAGTTAAAGGCCTAGCTTTACGTTGAATTAGAGCCATCTTATTGCGTTGCCCTTATACGCAAATTTTCAATATTCCCAAGGAATGGGATTGCACCAAATCGCCCTTGCAAATAATGCTTTCTGATTTCCAGGTCTTTCCTAACCTTGAAGTCCAACATAGAGTAAAGCTTGGTGGAAAGTTCCTGATCCTTTTCGGCAAACCAAATTTCGTCGCGTCTTACAAGCTCCAGATCTAATAAATTTGACTCATGAGTTGTTACGATTATTTGACTGTTTTTGCTGTTGCAGGATTGAAGGAAAAAATCTAAATATTTCCATACGAGCATTGGATGCATGCTGCGATCAATTTCATCAATAAAGTACACAGCATTTTCATTTCCATTACGTAATTTATGCAGTATGGGAATCAGGTCAAGCAGCCGTCGGGTCCCGTCAGATTCGTCACTTATGTCTAGTTGATAAAGTTCTCCAGACTCAGGCTGGTGGGCGGCTTGCACTACCAATTTATAGAAATGGTTTTCACTGGTTTTTTCTAGTAACAACTCGCTTCCATTCGGAAGGAAAACAATTCCAACCTCGCCTTCTTCTTTTTCATTTAGTTGCTCAATTAATTGTTCGACAACTTGCTTCGGCAGCATGGATCGAAGTTCATCTTCGCTAATTTCAGTTTTTTGCGCACTGAGATAATCGACACCAGTCGATGATGACTTCAGAAATTCACCAGCAAATGTTAAGAAATTGGAATCCTTATTCAATTCATGACCAAGCGAAGCATACGATTCATTAGGCGCCACCATATCTAACGTATGTTTAAACCATTTCAAAATACCGGACAGCTCATCTCCGATATCAGATGCGTCAAGAGTGACATTGATTGTTGATAAGAATGATTGATTCTGAGGGCCTCCAATGGTGGCCAAAGCCGCCAATTTTTTTCCAGCTGATTTTAATTCTTTCCCTTCAATTTTGACTTTTCCAGAACTATCTGTGATTCGTTCGTAGATAATTCTTTCTTGATTTCCTATCACTTCTACCAGCCATTCTTCAGTTATACGCACATCGTCCACCTTGAAACCAAATCGGTAGAGCTTGTCATTGGTAATAAATTGCAGATCAAAGGTCGAGGGTAAATCGGATTTCGGTCTAAATTGAAACGCTTCACGTTTGGTGCCAGTATTTCTTTTACTCGGGCTTAACGCAACGCGTTCAACGTAGCGAAGAGCCTTAAAAAGATTGGATTTGCCCGCTCCGTTGGCTCCATATATCAAAGCCATTCTAAGAACTCGCTCGTCAGAATTAGGGATGGGCATCGTGTGGCAGTCATCCCCCGAATTTGGTGCGGACAGACGTTTGCTTGCAATGAGCGATAACGTCTCTTCAGCGAGGAACGAGCGGAAGTTTGAAACTGAGAATGAGACGATCATGATTTTTTCCTGTGATTTTTTCACGCTATACGGTGAATTTTAGTCTATTTTTTTATCAAAAAAGAGTTTTTGTGTGATTTTCTCTCTCATTTTCCGTCTTGTTGATGCAGACGTTTGATTTGTTTAGTTGATTTTGATGGGTGTGAGATGATTTCTGAGAGAGTCGCGCCTACGAAGAAGTCATCGCCCGCTACTGAAGTTGCCTACTTTTGCCG
>CAZCIX010000049.1:0-9684 GCA_964498835.1 uncultured Burkholderiaceae bacterium
GAAAAAGTCTCTTTTGCTGCTGATGCATTTTTTGATTTTGATAAATTTGCTTTGAAAACAGAAGGAAAAGCTAAGCTTGATGAGGTTGTGGCTAAGCTGCAAGGCATGGATTTAGAAGTCATTGTTGCAGTTGGTCATACCGACTCCGTTGGTTCTGCTAGCTACAATCAAAAATTGTCCATTCACCGTGCAGAAGCTGTTAAGCAATATTTAGTATCCAAAGGTATAGACGCTAACCGTGTTTACACTGAAGGAAAAGGCGAAAAACAACCTGTTGCTGACAACAAAACTGCTGCTGGCCGTGCGAAAAATCGCCGTGTAGAAGTTGAAGTTATCGGTACTCGCACCAAGTAATTCGCAATACAATTATCAAGTAATAAAAAACCCCGCTTGAGCGGGGTTTTTTATTACATCTTCCTCACTGTATACCGTAACAACAAAATCATTACCTTACTACTCCTACTGTTACTACCATGAACGTTAATCCTTTAGAAATAGAAAAATTCAGCAAACTTGCGCATCTTTGGTGGGATCCAAAATCTGAATTCCGCCCCTTGCATGAAATCAATCCACTGCGATTGGAGTGGATTAATGCGCATGCCACACTCAACGGAAAAATCGTATTGGATGTCGGTTGCGGTGGTGGCATCCTGTCAGAGTCTATGGCAAAAAAAGGCGCGCACGTCACAGGGATTGATTTATCTGAAAAAGCACTCAAAGTCGCCGATTTACACAGCTTAGAATCAGGTATACAAGTTCAATATGAGAAGATAGCAGTAGAAGAATTGGCTGCACGCCAACCCCAACATTACGACGTGGTGACGTGCATGGAAATGTTAGAACACGTGCCAGACCCTGCCTCCATCGTTCAAGCTTGTGCTACGCTGGTTAAACCTGGTGGATATGTGTTTTTCTCTACACTGAATCGCAATCCAAAATCGTATTTATTTGCAATTTTGGGAGCGGAATATTTGTTACGTCTACTACCCAAAGGGACGCATGATTACGCAAAATTTATCAAACCAGCAGAGTTGTCCCAATTTACTAGAAACGCTGGCTTGCGCACGACTGCGCTAAAAGGCATGACTTACAACCCTTTCAGCCAAGTCTACTCTTTGAATCAAGACACCAGCGTGAATTATTTAGTAGCTTGCCAACGCTGAAATAATCTTATTAAGAAATTAAAACATTATGCATTTTACTGAACTCGGCTTGTCCGACCCCATTTTGCGCGCCATTGCCGATCATGGCTATACCACGCCCACGCCGATTCAAAAACAAGCGATACCCGCGGTACTGACTGGCAATGATTTGCTCGCTGGAGCACAAACTGGAACTGGCAAAACGGCAGGTTTTACCTTGCCCGTTTTGCATCGTTTATCGCAAACACAAAACACATCTAATTCAACACGCCCGATTCGCGCCTTGATTTTGACACCAACCAGAGAATTGGCCGCACAAGTGGAAGAAAGCGTGCGCATTTATGGCAAATATTTGAAACTACATTCAGCCGTCATGTTTGGTGGAGTCAGCATCAACCCACAAATCAAACTCCTGCAACGCGGTGTCGATATCCTGGTGGCCACACCAGGCCGTCTGCTGGATCACATGCAACAAGGCACGGTGAACCTTAATCAAATCGAAATTCTGGTGTTGGATGAAGCAGACCGCATGCTAGATATGGGCTTTATTCGCGATATACGAAAAATTCTGGCAGTGTTACCCAAAAAACGGCAAAACTTATTGTTTTCAGCCACGTTTTCTGACGAAATCAAAACTCTCGCCAATGGCTTGCTAAACAATCCAACCACCATAGAGGTCGCACGTCGCAATTCCACCGTTGAAGTGATCGTGCAAAAAATACATCCGGTAGACCGCGATCGTAAGCATCCGATGCTCAGCCATTTGATTAAAACCAAGCAATGGTCGCAAGTATTGGTATTTACCCGCACCAAGCACGGCGCCAACAAACTGGTTGAACAGCTGGGCCGTGACGGTATCGGCGCAATGGCCATCCATGGCAACAAAAGCCAAACCGCACGCACCAAAGCACTGGCTGAATTCAAAAACGGGGCTCTGCAAGTATTGGTGGCAACCGACATTGCAGCACGTGGCATTGATATTGACCAACTACCGCATGTCGTGAATTACGATTTGCCCAACGTTCCAGAGGATTATGTCCACAGAATTGGCCGCACTGGCCGTGCTGGCGCGAATGGTGAAGCAGTATCACTCGTCTGTGTTGATGAGCATGACATGTTAAAAAACATAGAAAAGCTGATCAAACAATCATTGCCAAGAGAAATCATCCCAGGCTTCGAACCCGACCCACACGCACGTGCGCAACCGATACAACTGCGCAGTGGAAATGGCAACCACCGCAATCCACGCCCACCTACAGGCGGCGTAGTCAAGGTTGCTAATTCACGATCTGCCACACCACGTGGTAGCTCGGGATCAAAAAACGTAAAATTCGCCCCACGGTCAAATGCGGCACATCGCTCGGGTGGGAGAGGCAAGTAGTTCTAATTTTGTTGCCAGCGCAGACGAATACGTTTGTCGTCGTCAATATCACACGGCTTATCATGATTGCAATACTGGCTATTCATACCAATACCAGCAGCAAACAATAAGCCCTCTTCGCTAGACAAAATCGGTAAACGGCTACGCATCCAGGGCGGAATGCCCAACGCTTGATAATGATGTTTCAAACTCTTGCCAGGCCGATTCCACGCCAGTTTTAATCGTTCACCACCCCGGCGATAGGAAATATTCAAGTGTTGATTGCGTAACCAATTTGCATCAATGCCCACTTCTGCCACATCAAAGTGCAGCACCCCTCCATATTCGGAAAACGCAATCTGCGATTCCCCATCCCAACGGAATGCAAGCGACGGAGTATTTTCAAGCAGCACAGTATCTTGCTTGGCAGTAAGGAATATACGATTGCGATAACGCCGAATCTGGCCATCAGGATGCGTAATACAAATCTGTGCATCCTCTTTGGCTTCCAACAATTGGCTACGCATTTCCGCCAACCATGCCGTTGATGGCATACGCCAACCGTGCAAACCCAGCCAATAACGCAGCACGTTATCTATCCTGTCGATGCTATTGATCGCGCTTAATTGCAAAAGTTGCGCGATGTCTAAACATGCATCGCTTTGGCAAATTTGCAAATCTTGTTGCGCCAACTCATCCAGCAAGCGCTGCGCGGATTGCGCATGCTGCGCCGTACGCACCAAACGCTCTTGAAATCCAGGAAAACAATGTGCGATAGAAGGCGTCACTTGATGACGCAATGCATTGCGCGCAAAACGTGGATCGTTATTCGATTCATCCTGAACATAAGAAATTTCTTGATGTGCAATGAAATTTTCTAATTGCGCACGCGATAAAGCCAGCAACGGCCTAGCCATGAATAAGTCCGCATGCTGCAATAAATTCGGCGCACGATTCAACGTATCCATACCCGATAAACCAGCCACCCCTGAGCCGCGCAACAATTGCAACAATACTGTTTCTGCTTGATCATCCTGATGATGCGCCGTCAGTAATAAAGATACGCCATGACGCTTGCACAAAGAGCCCAAGGCGGCATAACGCCCCACGCGTGCCGCTTCTTCGACACCACTTTTGTTTTGTTGAGAAAAAGTGATTTTTTGCTGATCAAATGTAATGCCTAATTGCTCACACACATGTTGGCTATGCGCCAACCATTCATCCGCATGCGGACTCAATCCATGATGAATGTGAAAAGCCAATAACTTGATCGCATATTTAGCCGCATACTGTATGCCATTCGTACTATGACGGCGCACATAATCCTGCATTAATAACAATAATGCCAAAGAATCCAATCCACCGCTGTAAGCCACAGCAACCGTGATTTCATGTGGTTTTAATGACAATGAGGGTGAAGGTTGAGACAAAACATGCTGTGGATACAATACTGCAATATCACCGCTATTTTTCTCCATAAAAAAACGCGCTAGGATTTCCTCTAGCGCGTATTCAAAAGCATTCACTACAGACAATACAGACGATACTGAGTTACTTTCCACCACCCACTCCAAATTGTTTTGATTAGCCTGATTATTCTGAAGATGCAACTTCTTTGAATTTGCCGTAATTCATGAGTTTTTCATGGCGATTGGCCAATAAATCTTTCACTTCTAGACCATGCAATTGGCGCAAAGCATCGGCTAAAGCGCGTTTGAGTAATTCCGCCATTTGTTTAACGTCACGATGCGCACCACCCAATGGCTCGTTAACAATCTTATCCACTAAACCTATCGCTTTCAAACGATGCGCTGTCAAACCCAATGCTTCCGCTGCATCAGCAGCACGTTCCGCAGTTTTCCAAAGGATAGAGGCACAACCTTCAGGTGAAATAACGGAATAAGTTGCATGCTGCAACATCAACACAGCATCGCCAACTGCAATCGCCAACGCACCACCTGAACCACCTTCACCGATAATCGTAGCAATCAAAGGCACTTTCAGCTCTGCCATGACATACAAATTATGACCAATCGCTTCAGATTGCCCCCGCTCTTCCGCATCAATACCGGGAAACGCGCCTGGTGTATCAATGAAGGTAAAAATTGGCAAATTGAACTTCTCGGCCAATTTCATCAAACGCATTGCTTTGCGATAGCCTTCTGGTTTAGGCATACCAAAATTGCGCAAAGCACGTTCTTTGGTATCACGCCCTTTTTGATGGCCAATCACCATGCACGCCTGACCATTGAAGCGCGCCAAACCACCAACGATAGACAAATCATCGGCATAAGTACGATCACCATGCAATTCATGAAAATCCGTGAAAATATGCTGCACATAATCCATGGTGTATGGCCGCTGCGGATGGCGTGCAATTTGCGACACTTGCCAAGGCGTTAATTTGGCATAAATATCTTTCGTCAGTTGCTGACTTTTTTTTGCAAGACGATCAATTTCCTCTGAAATATCAACCGCAGAATCATCTTGTACAAAGCGTAAATCTTCAATTTTTGATTCCAGCTCTGCAATAGGTTGCTCAAACTGAAGAAAAGTCGTTTTAGTCATCGTATTCTCAAAATTATTATTTATTAATATTTTATGTATTTACTATGTATTTAATCAGTCACAGTTGAAGCTGAAGATGAGATAGAAACAGGATCAAGACTACGCCACAAATACCAAGTAGCGACAGTACGCCAAGGTTCCCAATTAGCAGACAGTTCGCGTATATCACTGCGCGAAACCGGCTCCCCAGCAAAATAATTGAGGCTGATCCCCTTAAGTAATCCAAGATCATCGAAAGGCAGAATATTAGGGCGGTGCAGATTAAATATCAAAAACATCTCGGCTGTCCAGCGCCCAATACCACGAATTTGAATCAATTCCGCAATCACCTCCTCATCAGCCATTTCTGCCCATTTATCGGCATGGACGCGCTTGGCCTTGAAATGAGTGGCCAAATCAATGATGTACTCTGTTTTACGCTTGGATAAACCACAGCTAGCAAGACTTTCCGCCCCTATTTTCAACACCTGTGTCGGTGTGCATTTGGGACAAATAGCTAAAAGATTTTTCCACACCGTCTCAGCCGCCTTAGTTGAAATTTGCTGCCCAATAATTGAGCGCGCCAAGGTCACAAACGGTTCACGACGTGCGGGCAAATACACGTGTTCAAATTGCGGGATCAATTTATTCAAAATACGATCACGTTGCACGAGTTCAGCAGTTGCCTCCTCCCAGTAATCAGGCTTGATGCATTTCATCGCTGGTACATTCATGCTCATACGCAACGCCATTCGGTACAACCATTGGATTTATCTTCCAACACAACCCCTTTTGCCAATAATTCACTACGAATACTGTCCGCCAAGGCAAAATCCTTGGATTTTTTCGCCTCAACTCTAGCCTGTATCAAAGCAGCGATTTCTTCTTGATCAAGTTGTACGCTTCCAGAGTGCGTAGACTCTTTCACACCAGTTTGCAATGCGCCCTGTAAATAATCTTTAGGTTCACGTTGCAATAAACCGATAGTAGCCGCCAATGCTTTCAATTGACGCGCCAATGAAGGAGATTTGGTTTTATTCACTGCACTGGCCAAATCAAACAACGCAGCTAAAGCGAGCGGTGTATTGAAATCATCGTTCATGGCTTCCGCAAAACGTACTGCATGCGATTCCGACCAATCCAAGGGCACAGCAGCATCCACAGCAACATCTTTCAACGCCGTATACAAACGCGCCAACGCGATTTTGGCATCATCCAAATGCGCATCAGAATAATTTAACGCACTACGATAATGTGCACGCAACATGAAAAAACGTAGTACTTCAGGATCATATTTTTTTAACACATCACGAATGGTGAAAAAATTGCCTAACGATTTGGACATTTTTTCATTGTCCAAACGCACAAATCCGTTATGCATCCAATAATTAACAAAACGATGCTGACAAGCGCCTTCTGATTGCGCAATTTCATTTTCATGATGTGGAAATTGCAAATCCGCTCCACCTCCATGAATATCAAAATGCTCCCCTAATAACTCACAAGCCATAGCGGAACATTCAATGTGCCAACCAGGACGACCACTACCCCACTTGGATGGCCATTTCACTTCTTCTGGTTCGGATGGTTTAGACGATTTCCAAAGCACAAAATCCAATGGATCACGCTTATCCACACTCACATCCACACGCTCACCCGCACGCAAATCATCTAAGGATTTTCCAGATAATTGGCCATAGCCAGGAAAATCGCGTACTGAATAATTGACGTCACCATCGCTACCTTGATAAGCCAAACCATTTTTTTCCAGCTTTTCTATCAAGCGCAACATCTGTGGCACATAATCCGTTGCATGTGGTTCGTGATCAGGCGGCAAAATACCAATAGCAGCGGTATCTTCGTGCATATAAGCAGTAAAACGCGCAGTCAAATCCCCAATTGATTCGCCATTTTCAAGCGCGCGTTTTATAATTTTGTCATCAATATCCGTAATGTTACGCACATAGGTGACTTCAAATCCTAATGTTTTCAACCAGCGATAAACGACATCAAATGCCATCATCATCCTAGCATGTCCAATATGACAATAATCGTATATAGTCATGCCGCAAACATACATTTTTACCTTACCAGGGGTAATTGGCACAAATATTTGTTTATCCCGTACTAACGTGTTATAAATTTTTAAATTACTCATAAGTTAATAATTAGAGTTTTTTACAGAGTTTTTTCAAATAACAACTACTCACCAGATAGTTGAAATAAATGGTTAATTTCAAATCAATTTAAATCGGCATTTTTGTGTCAACGCACCGAAATAGTTTCAAAAACCAACTTAGGCTATAACAAAATTCTTTGCACACTTTTTTTTTAGCATTTATTTGATAGAATAGTATTCTTTCCAGAAAGTATAACATTGATGAAATCTATGCTCCCATCATCCAACTCCACTTTAAACAAACGCGTACGCAGTACTTCTCGTAGCATTTTGACAGCATTTGGCTTATTTGCTGCGCTTTCGTCGGCACCAGCAATAGCCGATAATTTTAGCGATGTCAGTAAACTCATCCGTGCTGGCCAATTTTCCGAAGCGTTAACAAAAGTCGATGCAGCTCTAGCGACAAAGCCACAAGATGCACAAATGCGATTTTTGAAGGGTTTGATATTAACCGAACAAAACAAGTCGGCAGAAGCAATTGCTCTGTTTACTAAATTGACGGAAGATTTTCCAGATTTGCCAGAACCGTACAACAATTTGGCTGTGTTGTTTGCATCTAATGCGCAATATGACAAAGCGCGTGCTGCTTTAGAAATGGCTATTCGCACCAATCCAACTTACGCAACAGCACATGAGAACCTGGGCGATGTTTACGCAAAGCTCGCAAGTCAAGCATATGACAAAGCATTGCAGTTAGACTCCAACAATCCCACTGCCAAATCAAAATTAACGATGGTACGTACGCTAGTGGGTAATACAACTGGTGGAACGGTTCCAAAAGCTGCATCCGCATCCGCTGCAAAATCTTCTGGACCAACGACTCCTGCCACACCTGCTGTTATAGCCAAGGCAGAAAACAAACCTGAGACAAAACCAGCAACAAAACCTTCTGCTAAGGATGACGAACAAGAAGAAGTCTTAAAGTCTGTTAACAAATGGGCGAAGGCATGGAGTGGCAAAGATGTCAAAACTTACCTCAGTGTCTATAGCAGTGACTTCCAAACACCCAAAGGTATGTCAAACAAAGCATGGGCTGAAGAACGTCGCTCCCGCATTGAAGGGAAAGGACATATTAATGTACAAGTTGAGTCCCCACAAGTCAGTGTCGATGGCAACACCGCTACCGTCAAATTCCGTCAAATTTATGTCTCCGATCGCTTAACTGCCAACAGCAGAAAAGTCTTGACGCTTGTCAAGCAAGCTGGAAGTTGGAAAATCAAGCAGGAACATTCAGGCAATTAATGTACTACCAAGTATCAAATATGCGCCTAAGGAAGGCCTCCCTTGGGCGCGTTTTATTTTTAAAGGCAATCTCGCTACTTATTGCAACTAGCTGGATGGTATCTCCCACCTCATTGGCAAAAAAAGCACCAGCACCAACATCAAGACCTGATCCAGATACCATGCTGATTCAAGTCTACAAAGACCTTGCTGCCAATGACTTAAGCCAAGCAGAAGCAAAAATTGATGCATTGGTCGAGGCTTATCCTAATTTTCACCTAGCACATTTGATTCGTGGCGATTTGCTGCTGATGCATACACGCCCCGTCACCACTTTGGGGGCGATTGAGAAAGCTCCAGCAGACAAGCTGAAAGACTTACGTGACGAAGCGATGGTTCGTCTAAAATCGCTACGCCAACGTCCTGATCCCGACTTGGTTCCTCGAGCCATATTGCAACTACGTGATGATCAAAAATATGCACTGATCGTAGATACGAAGCAATCCCGCTTGTACGTCTATCATAATCAGGCTGGCCAACTGAAATTGATGACTGATTATTACGTTTCCCAAGGTAAGCTGGGAATTAATAAGGTCAAAGAAGGAGACCAGAAAACACCCGTTGGCGTCTATCACATCACCAGCCACCTATCGCGTAAAACGCTGCCAGATTTTTATGGTTCAGGTGCATTGCCAATCAACTATCCTAATGAATGGGACAAGATAAATGGACGTAGTGGCTCAGGCATTTGGTTACACGGCACACCGTCGAATGTGTACAGCCGCCCTCCACTGGCATCAGATGGATGTGTTGTATTAACTAACCCCGATTTTGAAAAACTCCAATCATCCATAGAAATTGGAAAAACCCCGGTCATCATTACTGAACAAGCCGAATTTATTAATAAAACAAAATGGAATGGTGAGCGTACTATCGCAACAAAAATGATAGATGGCTGGCGACGCGATATCGAAAGTATGAATAACACCCGCATACTGGCTAACTATTCGCAAAAATTCAAATCGGTATTGGGTGAAGATTCACGGACTTGGTTAAACAAAAACAAACTACCACAGCATGATGGTGCTAATGACATTTCTGTCAAAGTGCGCGATATGTCATTGTTCCGTTATCCTGGTCAGAATGACATGCTGGTCAGCGTTTTCATGCAAGATACTGCCTTCGGCAAGAAGAAAATCAGTGTGCGCAAACGTCAATATTGGGCAAAAGAAGGC
>CAZCIX010000049.1:9784-14451 GCA_964498835.1 uncultured Burkholderiaceae bacterium
TAGGCCTTCTCACCCATTGTGCTGTTGTCAATAAAGCACCACGTGTGGAGATGCGCACCACAATGGGAACGATAGTCTTGGAACTCTATCCTGACAAAGCACCAAAGACTGTTACAAATTTCCTGCAATATGCAAAAGAAGGTCAATACGATGGCACAATTTTCCATCGTGTCATTGATGGCTTCATGATTCAAGGTGGTGGATTTGATCAAAACATGCAGCAAAAATCGACTCATGAACCAATAGAAAATGAAGCCAAAAATGGCCTGAAAAATACACCTTATACGATTGCCATGGCACGTACGGGTGAACCTCATTCAGCAACATCACAATTTTTTATCAACGTCGAAAACAACCAGGCGCTGGATTATCCCGGACAAGATGGCTGGGGTTATTGTGTCTTTGGCAAAGTGATCGAAGGGATGGAAGTCGTTGATAAAATTAAACGCGTTAACACTAGTTCTCGAATGATGCATCAAAATGTGCCCATCAAAACTATTGTGATCAACTCTGTTTCTATCATTCAATAATAAATAATTAAATTTCATTCCCAAATAAAGGCATCTATGAGCGTCATTCTCACCACCAATCACGGCAATATCACAATCGAACTGTACGCTGACAAAGCGCCAAAAAGTGTTGAAAACTTCCTCGCTTACGTCAATGCTGGTCATTACAATGGCACGATTTTTCATCGAATTATCAATGGCTTCATGATTCAGGGTGGTGGTTTTGAACCAGGTATGAAGCAAAAATCCAGCAATGCGCCGATAGAAAATGAAGCCAAAAATGGTCTAAAAAATGATGCTTACACTATCGCTATGGCTAGAACATCTGATCCACACTCCGCTTCTACCCAATTTTTTATCAACGTTGCTGACAATTCTTTCCTGAATTTTCCAGGCCAAGATGGCTGGGGTTACTGTGTATTTGGCAAAGTGATTGCTGGTACCGAAGTCGTTGATAAAATCAAAGCTGTCAAAACCGGCCGTAGCGGTATGTTTGCCGATGTACCAGTTGAAGATGTTGTTATTCAAAAAGCAGAAGTTGTCGCTTAAATAGCGTTATCGATATTTTGTAGTTCCGGCGGGTTATTAACCCGCCCTACTACATCCTCCCCATCATGCCTTTAACAGGACTCACATGCTGGCACTCTTCATTTCCGATTTACACCTACAGCAGTCCCATCCCAAAACAACCCAGGCTTTTCTCGATTTTTTGCAACAACAAGCAATCCACGCCAGGCAGCTGTATCTCTTAGGAGATTTGTTTGAATACTGGGCGGGTGATGATGATATGGCGACTCCCTATCATCAACAAATCATTCAGGCACTTAGTGCAGTCCGCAAAACAGGCGTCGAATTATTCTGGATTGCAGGTAATCGTGACTTTTTAGTTGGTACCGAATTTGCCAAAACGATAGGCGCAACGCTCTTACCTGATCCATTTGTCGCAACCATAGGAAAATTGCACGTCACGCTGTCGCATGGTGATACCTTGTGTACCGATGATGTTGCTTACATGGCTTTTCGGGCACAAGTGCGTGATTCGAACTGGCAACGTAATTTTCTTTCTTTACCACTGGCCGAACGGAAAGCCATCATTAGAAATTTACGTCAGAACAGCCAGCAAGCACAGCGCATGAAATCCGCTGAAATCATGGACGTTCATCCTAATGCTGTCGCTGCGTTATGGAGTGAAACAGGCACTTCTTTGATGATACATGGCCACACCCACCGCCCTGCTCGGCATGAAACCCACAAGGGACAATCAACTTATGTGCGTTATGTTTTGCCAGATTGGGAGTATGACGCGAACATATTTCCTCCGCGTGGTGGTTGGATTGGGATTGAGGATGATGGCACCATCAAACGATTTGGATTTGATGGTGAGTTGATAACTAGCGTTAACTAACGAGCTTATTCAACTGTTCAGGATCTAATTTATCCAACCCAGAACAACCTTCACACACGATGCCGGCAGATTTCAATGTAGCGAGAATTTTGCTAATTTGTTGCTCTTGTATCGCCGCATTATCAATCAAGGCAAGCAAGGCTTTTGATACCGGATCATCTCCATTTGGGATGACGCCATAAGCCGAAAACAAATGATCACGCGATTTTTTGGCATCTTTTTCTATGATGCGAGCAGGATTGCCCACTGCGGTAGCGCCAGGAGGTACTTCTTTAACAACAACGGCATTGGACCCAACTTTGGCATATTCGCCCACCGTAAAACCACCCAAGACTTTTGCACCTGCGCCAACAATGACGCCACGTTCTAGTGTGGGATGACGTTTTTCTCCCTTGCTCAAGGATGTGCCACCCAGCGTAACGCCTTGGTAAATCGTGCAATCATCGCCAATTTCTGCCGTTTCTCCCACCACAACGCCAAAGCCGTGGTCAATAAAAACACGTCGTCCTATGGTGGCACCAGGGTGTAATTCGATACCAGTGAAAATACGTGCCAGATAAGAAATAAAACGCCCCAACCACCGCATGTGATGTGTCCAACACCAATGTGAACAGCGATACAACATGATGGCATGAAACCCAGGATAACAAGTCAATACTTCCCAAGTATTACGGGCAGCTGGATCACGTTCAATAATGCTGCGGATATCGTCACGAAGTTGCGTAAACATAAAACTCTCTAAGCATTATGAGCAAGACGTTGACGACGTGCCTCGTACAAACACACGCCAGCAGCGACGGACACATTCAAACTTTCCACCGTGCCAAACATAGGCACGCTGACTAGCACATCACAGGTTTCACGCGTTAAGCGACGCATGCCCTCACCTTCAGAACCCATCACTAAAGCGACTGAACCGGAAAAATCGGCTTGATAAAGATTTTTCTCAGCATCATCTGTCGTACCGACTAACAACACATCACGCTCTTTCAACTCACGCAAAGTGCGTGCGAGATTGGTGACGGTGATGTAAGGCACGGTTTCAGCCGCACCGCTGGCCACCTTGGCTGCCGTCGCATTCAAGCCTACCGCCCTATCCTTAGGCACGATCACAGCATGCGCGCCTACACCATCGGCAACGCGCAAGCACGCGCCTAAATTATGCGGATCTGTAATGCCATCCAAGACCAGCAATAAAGGTGGGCCGTCAATCGCATCCAGCAATTCATCCAGATTACGCGCCAAAGAAAGCTCGCCCGCTACCGCAACCACGCCCTGATGGCGACGTGTGCCGACCATATTATTCAGGCGCTGATCATCGACCAGAATCACACGCACATTGGCCGCTTTGGTTGCGTGTAATAACTCCTGCATACGTCTGTCGACGCGATTGGAATCCACGTAAATTTCTTCCACGGATGCTGCTTCATGGCGCAAACGTGCGGTCACGGCGTGGAAGCCGAAAATCATTTTATTTTTCATGTTTATCGCTTTTTCTTACTAGATTTAACAGCAGATTTAGGAGCAGATTTAGCGCCAGCTTTGCTGGTGGAACGAGGGGCGGAGACAGTCAGCGCCTGTGATTTTTTCGTTTTAACCGCTTTGCCGGTTTTACTGGTTCTGCTTGCTTTGCTTGTTTTTGTCGCTTTGTTTGTTTTGCTTGTTTTACTTGTTCTTGTGGTTTGGGTTGATGTTGTTGATTTTGCTAAGTTATTTGAGTTGCTGGAACTGGTTGATTTACCAGCCACGTTCACCAAACGCAAATCGATTTTTCTGGCTTCCAAATCCACTCGACTCACTTGCACTTTGACACGATTCGTCAATTGATAACGTACCCCTGTGCGCTCGCCACGCAGCTCGTGCCGCGCATCGTCATACTGAAAGTAGTCGGCTCCCAAATCTGTCACATGCACCAAACCTTCAATAAATAGCGTATCCAGTTGCACAAAAATACCGAATGGCGTCACGCTCGAAATCGTGCCGGTAAATTCCTCGCCCAACTTGTCGCGGATGAAATAGCACTTCAACCAGGCTTCAACATCACGGGATGCTTCGTCGGCACGGCGCTCATTGGCGGAGCAATGTATGCCCAAGGCATCCCAAATGGTGGCGCTGGCTTCCGGTTTTTGTTTGCCTTCCGCCTTATCCAACGCATTCTGCTTGCGCATCGCATTTGAGATCGTCGTGTTTAACAAACTGTTATCGATTCCTTTAGGCTCGTACTTTTTACCTTGCAAAATCGCCTTAATCGCACGGTGGGTCAACAAATCAGGATAACGACGAATCGGGCTCGTAAAGTGCGCATAAGCCTCATACGCCAAACCAAAATGACCGATGTTATCGGGGCTGTACACCGCTTGCTGCATGGAACGCAACAACATGGTTTGCAGCAAAGATGCATCGGGTCGCAGTTTGATTTTTTGCATCAAAGTGGCGTAATCCGCTGCCACTGGCTTGTCGCCACCGCCTAATTGCAGTCCAACTTGTTTCAGAAAAGTTCTGACTTGATTGAGTTTCTCCTTGGTTGGACCGGCATGAATCCGATACACGCCAGGATGCTTGTGACGCGTTAATAAATCGGCGGCGCAAACGTTTGCTGCCAACATACATTCTTCAATCACTTTGTGCGCATCGTTACGGGTGCGCGGGATGATTTTTTCGATTTTGCCGAGGGAATTCGCAACGATATAAGTTTCCGTTGTTTCAAAATCAATCGCGCCACGCCGTTGTCTTTCCCCCAACAAAGCGTGATA
>CAZCIX010000050.1:0-14374 GCA_964498835.1 uncultured Burkholderiaceae bacterium
TTTTTAATTATTTATTAAACAATATAAAATCATTTGTGTTATATTTAAGTCAATTGTCGAATTGACACTTTTAATTAGAAAAATACACAAAAAATCTGCCTACTTATACCGCTTTCCCTCAAGGAGAAACAACCATGACAATCATCTCAGCATTAAGAAACGCGATGAACCATGCTGCAAGTCCAGGAACTTGTGCAGTCAATTTGGGATTTATAGGTATCAATGGCAAAACTCCGGAGGAGACAAGAACGGTAAAAGACAAAATACTGCCTCCACGATTTAGTAAGAATCTTCCACTTGATTCAAAAGAAAAAATAAACCTTTTGCAAGAATTCGCAGGGAGTGCGAAAGATGATGCAGAAACATTTGCGACATTTCTCAATACAGTTATTCGCGTAAAAGACGGAGAGGATGTCCGATGGCTAAATGTTGCAGCCCGGACCAATGATGCAGAATTCACACGCTTTTTACTAGAATCAGGTGCCAACCTTGATCTTTGCAATGTAACAACCCGCGATAGTCTGCAAGAATTAGCAAACGATGTAGGGTTTCAAACTATCGATGGAATGACAGCACAAGAAATACAAAACGCCGTGCGTGCTATCCGTCAGCAACCTAATTCAGACACAAGAATAGCCATTCTGACCCCTCATATTGACAAAATTGATGTTAATGCAGTCATTCGAAAACAAGGGGGCAAAGAATATACGTTACTAGATTTTGCAGCTGAAATTGACGATGGGGCGTTGGCGCTTTATTTAATACGACAAAATGCAAGCCAGTGTTCTCAAACAACAAAAGACAAATTTAATGTGCAATTCGAATTAGTAGCGCTAGAGAAAACACATTCAATGGCACCAACTGCTGGCAAAGCAACTGAAATTACAAAACGTGACATTGGCAGTTATTTACGCAGATTATCTAATCCCATTTTTTTAGCTGCAGTCGTCGCTGGTGGATCTCTATACGCAGCCCCCATCATCTTCAATGGACTCATCTCAGCTGGCTATATCACAGCACAAGCAATTGGCGCTGTCGGTGTGCTGCCATTTTATGCCATAGATAAAACAATATCTGCAGGGATCAATCTTGCCAGTTCAAGTTTAGGCTATGGGAAAGTAGAAACACACTATTACCTGACCAAAACAGTTGGTGGACTAGCTTGCTTGACGGGATTAGCCGCTGTCGCGCTTTGTGCCAATAATCCTGTCAGTGTGGGATTCCGATTAGCATGCATGTCTGGCCCTGCTTATTTAGGTGCAATGCTCATTAGCTGGGGATTAGAGGGAGGCCAAAAAGCAGACATGCCTTTTTACAATGATCGTGTTGCAAGTCTGAATCAATTATTTGAATCCACACAACCTGACATGCAAAAAGAGAACTGGGGCAAAATTAAAAGCTTCATTTATAACCTAGCGACAGGGCGTGGATTCAAAGATAACTATAAAAATGCTTTTGCAATTCCCAACACCGATCCTGTTAATGCTCCAACTTACCCAGGTATCATCAAAGGAACACTCGCCACATTTGCGGTACGCATTTATGCATAGCAACATTAAAACAAACAGTACATTAGAAAGAGGCTTATAATCCCGCTGAAAATTCTTTTTGTGCACTGCACCATTTCTCATTTGTAATTTGTACTATGACAAATCTGGCCAAAATACTGCCTGCAAACAATGTTCTACTTAACCTTGACGTTTCCAGTAAAAAACGGGCATTTGAGCAAGCTGGTTTGATTTTTGAAAATAACTGCGGCATTGCGCGTTCCACAGTTTCCGATAATTTATTTGCGCGGGAACGATTAGGCTCCACAGGATTAGGACATGGTGTGGCAGTGCCGCATGGTAGGATCAAAGGTTTAAAAGCACCACTGGCCGCTTTTGTTCGTTTAGCCGAACCCATTCCATTTGAGTCTCCCGATGGGCAAGCAGTTAACTTGCTGATTTTTTTGCTGATTCCCGATCACGTGACGCAACAGCATCTGGAAATTTTGTCAGAAATCGCAGAAATGTTTTCCAATGATGCCTTCCGCCAAACTCTCAACAGCGCTCCCGACGCTGCGTCCGCCTATACGCAGCTGACTGCATGGCAACCTAGCTTGCGTAATACCGCATAACACTCCTAATGATGTATCCCGCATATGTGCCCACTCACTACTGAACTCACTATTCAACACCTGTACGATGACAATCGTGACGCTTTACAACTAGGCTGGTTTGCCGGCTTCCCAGGCGGTGAGCGTTTGATTTCGGGCGATACAGCATCAGCAGCAGATCAAATCGGGCATTTAAATTTGATTCATCCAGGACGCATGCAAGTCTTTGGTCATCAAGAGGTTGAATACCATCAACGCCTGAGCCCAGAAACCCGCAGCGATCATATCAATGAGTTGGTCGCAGGTGAGCCACCAGCATTCATCATTGCCCAAGGATTGGAAACGCCAGCAGATATCCTTGCCATCTGCGATGAAAAAAACATCCCTTTGTTTTCCACACCCCTGCCCGCAGCGGAAGTAATTGATTACTTGCGTGTGTATTTATCCAAAAAACTAGCGCAACGCGTCATGATGCACGGCGTTTTCATGGACGTATTGGGCGTCGGTGTGTTAATTACCGGTGCCTCTGGGTTGGGTAAAAGCGAATTAGGATTGGAATTAATTTCGCGCAGCCATGGGCTAGTTGCCGACGATGCCGTCGAATTCTCTCGCATCGCCCCGAATATGATAGAAGGCCGCAGCCCCAAATTATTGCAAAATTTATTAGAAGTGCGCGGTTTGGGTTTGCTGGACATCAAGGCTATTTTTGGAGAAACAGCGGTGCGCCGCAAAATGCGTTTGAAGCTGATTGTGCACCTAGTACGCCGCAATGCAATGGATGAGGAAACCGAGCGTCTGCCATTTAGCAGCCCAACTCAAGATGTGCTTGGGCTGGCCATCCGCAAAGTCATTATCCCCGTCGCCGCTGGTCGCAACATCGCGGTGCTACTGGAAGCTGCCGTTAGAAATACAATCCTGCAATTGCGCGGCATTGATACGCTACAAGAATTTATAGAGCGCCAAAAACAAGCCATGACTAGCGATTAATCAATATCCATCATGCACATCGTTCTTATCACAGGCATTTCTGGGTCTGGAAAATCAGTCGCCTTAAACGTCATGGAGGATGCTGGTTACTACTGCGTTGACAATCTCCCACCCAGGTTATTACGCGAACTAGTCGCCACCCTGATCCATGAAGGCAACAACAAACTAGCTGTCACCATGGATGCGCGGAGTGCGGATTCCTTAGCTGGATTAGAAAATGATATTGCCCAATTTAAGAAGCAAGGGCATGCCGTCACAGTCCTCTTTCTAACGGCCAGTACGCATTCGCTCATTGCTCGCTTTTCCGAAACACGCCGCAGCCACCCCCTATCACATCGCATCAAAACAGACCAAACTCCAGAAGCCCGACGCACGCTAACAGAATGCATCCTGGCAGAGCGAGAAATCTTATCGTCCGTCGAAAAACTCGGCCATGTCATTGACACATCAGATCTAAGTGCGAATAAACTACGTGACCGGGTTAAAGAATTAAGCAATATTGCCAACGTACCACTAACACTATTTTTTGAATCCTTTGCCTTCAAACTAGGCGTACCGTTAGATGCCGATTTTGTCTTCGATGTACGTGCCTTGCCTAATCCCTACTACGACATCAATTTACGTCCACTAACAGGCAAAGATGCGCCCGTCATCGCTTTTTTGGATGGCCAAGAAAGCGTGGCTGCATTACTCAACGATATCCGGCTATTCATTGAAAAATGGTTGCCTTCGTTTAAAAACGATAACCGCAGTTATCTCACAATCGCTCTAGGCTGCACCGGCGGACAACATCGATCGGTGTATATGGCTGAACAACTGGCACGGCATTTTCAAACAACAGAACATGTTGTTTTGCGTCATCGGGAGTTGTAGTTCTTTACGAAATCGAAACTAACAATTTCTTAACCGGTGCAGGCAAAGCGGCGTGTGCTAATTGGTCGTTATCCATCCAAACGTGCTGGAGTTGTCCGGCGATATCCAATCGCTTTTCCAAGGTGATGCGGTAAGGAACGATGTGTAATTTGAAATGCGTGAAAGCGTGGGTAAATGCCGATAAGCGCTGGCAAGAAGCTAACGTGCCGAATGGTGCGACGGCTTGTGCAAACATAGCTTGTTCTGGTGCTGAATCATTATCACTACCAATTTGCTGCCCATCCAATTCCGGCAATGATAGCAATCCCCCCCAAATCCCGAGCGCAGGGCGGCGTTCTAGTAAGACTTGATTGCGTTCAGTGTCGATGATCAGCAATAAATTGGTATGTTTTTCAACCGACGCTTTCTTCGGTTTTCGTACTGGCAATTCGTTGACTTTATTTATTGCCAAAGCACCACAATAACTTTGCATCGGACAACGCCCACAAGCTGGTTTGCTACGTGTACACAACGTGGCGCCAAAATCCATCAAGCCTTGCGTATAAGACTCAATATCCTGCATGGGCAACATTGCTTCTGCGCGTTGCCATAAATCATTTTCAACCTTCTTTTCCCCAGGATAGGATTGAATCGCAAACACCCGAGCAAACACACGCTTGACGTTGCCATCCAAAATAGCGGTTCTCGTTCCATACGCAAACGCCGCAATCGCTGCCGCAGTAGAACGACCTATGCCTGGCAAATTTGCCAATAATGCAGGATCGCTAGGAAATACACCGTCATATTCAGCCACAATCTGCTGCGCGCAGCGGTGCAAGTTCCGTGCACGTGAGTAATATCCCAGACCACTCCAATGCGCCATCACAGTTTCGGAATCCGCAGCAGCAAGCGATTGCACGGTCGGAAAAGTCTGTAGAAAACGTTGATAGTAGGGAATCACGGCAGAAACCTGCGTTTGCTGCAACATAATTTCAGACAACCAAATACGATACGCATCGCGCGTATTTTGCCAAGGCAGCGTATGGCGACCATGCTGCTTTTGCCAAGCGATGAGGATTGTTGAGAAGCGCTGAGGATGATCGAAATTATCCAAATAATTATTTTTTATCATATTCATGTTTGATCACGTTTGATCATGTTTGACACTGCACACAATAAAACGTTGCACGCTGTCCCTGCTTGATATGCCGTATCGCCGTACCACAAACACGGCATGGTTGGCCTTCTCTGGCGTAGACAAAATACGATTGCTGAAAATAACCAGATTGACCATTTACGTTCAAAAAATCCCGCAAGCTACTACCACCTTGCTCAATCGCTGCCGATAAAATTTCGCGAATCGCTACCACCAGCTTTTCATACCGTGCCAAACCAATACGATGCGCCGATACTTCGGGATGAATACCAGCTCTAAACAAACTTTCAGAAGCATAAATATTGCCCACACCGACCACGATATCGCCAGCCAGCAAGACTTGTTTGATAGCAGAATGGCGCTTGCGACTTTCGCGATATAACAACTGTGCTGAGAATCCTTCTTCCAACGGTTCCACGCCCAATTTTTGTAACAATGGATGCTGCTCCAACTCACCCGCTTCTTGCCCATGCCACAACACCGCGCCGAAACGGCGTGGATCCGTCATACGCATGATGAGCTGGTGGAAATTGGGCGTACTAACAACCACCAAATCAAAATGGTCATGCTTCTGAACAGGTGTCGCAAAAGGAACGATGCGCACATGACCCGACATGCCTAGGTGAATCAACAAGGTGCCATGATCAAAACCAATTAATAAATACTTACCACGCCGACCAAGCGTGCGTATCGTGCGATTGAATAGAATATTGGGCAAATCGCCCGGAAATGGCCAACGCAAACCTTCGCGACGCATAATCACTGCGGTCACAGTTGCCCCCTTCAAAGAAGGTGCCAGACCCAGTCGGGTAACTTCAACTTCAGGTAATTCAGGCATGATCGATGAAAAATCAAATAAAAATAAGATGACTACTTTGTTACTCTTAATAACAGATCTCAACAAGCCCAACTTCTCACTTGAGCGTAAAATTAAAGATTGATTTGACTAGCCAGGATACTGCCTTGAAAAATACTTTGCTTATTCAGAATATGAAATTCCCTGCAACATTGGCTGCAATATTCTTAAGCACATCCATATTGTCAGGGTGTAGCGGACTACCAGCATCCTCCAATTCGCCCTTAACGACAACGGTCACCACAACAAAAACCAAAACTGAGGCAACGCCGAGCCCTCAAACCAAGTTAGACAATTCACCAGCAAATGCACCTTCTAATGACACTGCCGATACCACCAACGCTGTTGATGCCTCCTTGCCAACAATAGCATTAAGCAGCGATCTGGTATTCAAACTCTTAAGTACAGAAATTGCTATCCAACGTGGGCAATGGCAAGTCGCTTACCTCGTGCTGATGGAGGTTGCGCAAGAAACACGTGATCCACGCATCGCACGCCGTGCAGCGGAAATCGCATTATTCGAAAAACAAGGTGCAGATGCACTAGTAGCCGTCCAACTTTGGTATGAGTTAGCACCCAGTTCAGAGGAAGCAACCCAATATTATCTCAGTATGATTGTATTAAGCGATCAACTACAAAAGGCCAAACCGATCCTAGCCCAACGTCTCGCCAACGCTATCAAACCAGAAGACCGTATTGCCGCCATGTACCAAATACAGGCTTTGTTAGCGCGAGCTAAAGACAAAAATTCTGCCTTTTTGATGTTGGAAAACTTGCTTTCCCCCTACCGATCCATCTTCCCTATCGAAACACATTGCACCTTGGCATTAGCAGCACACGCACAAAGTGACAGCACGCGTGCGCAAGCCGAAGCACATGCTGCTTTACTCAAAAAACCAGATTCCGAACTGGCAATATTAACTTTGGTACAAGTGACGCCCGATACGACAATTGCTTTGCAAGCCTTATCTGATTTTTTACAGGCTTATCCAAAAGCCAATACCGTGCGTACAACTTATGGCCGTTTGCTATTTACTCAAAAACAATATAGCAAGGCAGAAAGCGAATTCACACTACTACTCAAAACACAACCACAAGATTTGACCACGCTGTATATGTTGGGTGCACTAGCTTTACAAAATCAAGACGCAAAAAAGACAGAAAAGTATTTCACACGTTACTTAAACCAATTAAAAATTACGCCCAACAATGCACTTGATGACACACAAGCATTGCTTATCCTTTCGCAAATTGCAGAAGAACGTGGCGACATTCAAACAGCACTTGGCTGGTTAAGCCAAATCAATCCAATAAACAATACGATTAGTGATCAAAATACTTCTTATTTCAACGTTCAATTGAAACGTGCACAACTCATCGCCAAAAGCGGGAATGTCAAGCAAGCACAAGAATTTCTACACGAAATCAATCCAAAGAATCAATTGGAACAATCACAAACCGTATTGGTAGAAAGCCAAATATTACGTAATGCGCAAAGATGGCAAGAATCCTACAATGTACTAGAAGCAGGTCTGCAACAGTTACCTGACAATCTTGATTTGCTTTATGAATATGCACTGGCCAACGAAAAACTTGCCAAACTAGAAAACATGGAAACCGCGCTATACAAAATCATCAAACTCGCGCCAAACAACGCACATGCCTACAATGCTCTTGGTTATTCGCTGGCAGAACGCAATATTCGTTTAGACGAAGCGCAATCCTTACTCAAACAAGCACTTAAATTGTCCCCCGAAGATCCTTACATTATGGATAGCATGGGCTGGGTACAATTTCGCATGGGTAATTTGAATGCAGCAGAGAAATTACTACGGCAAGCCTATACGTTACGTCCTGATGCAGAAATCGCCATCCACCTTGGTGAAGTACTGTGGGTACAAGGTCAAAAAAGCGAAGCACAAGAAGTATGGCGCAAAATTGATCCCCAAACACCGCAAAACACCATTCTGAAAAACACCCTGACACGCCTTCAAGCGTGGTTGTAACGTTGGAATATTGCAATATTAATAACGTTTCTATGCACGTTCTAAAACTCATATTAATCAGCAGCATTGCGCTGCTTAGCGCGTGTGCAAGTCAGCTTTCAAGCAATTCTTTCAATCAACCACCCTTGCAAAAAAACCAGGGGACGATTTCTTCCCCTGAAACACTACACTTGACAGGGCGGTTTTCCGTACACGTATCGCCCAATAATGTACAAAATGAACATAATAAATATGATGAACAAAATCAAAATAATTCGCTACATGGCGGTTTTGATTGGGTACAAAGCAACCATCTTGATCCCACGTATACTCCTGAAAACACCAAGGTGACTTTACTATCGCCATTCAAACAAACACTCGCCGTCATTGAAGTCACACCACAAATCGCCACGCTCACACAGGCCGGCGAACCACCACAAAGTGCTGCCAATGCAGACATATTGGCAGCCAACATACTAGGCTGGCCTTTACCCATATCGGGTTTACGTCATTGGTTACAAGGCAATACGCTCAACACTGATGGCAGCCATTTCACCGCTAATCCAGACAATAATCTGGTAACAACCCAAGATGGCTGGCGCATTCACTACATCAACTGGGAGCAAGATGAAAACGCCATCAACACAAAACCTTATCAACCTAAACGAATTGACCTGACACGCATGATCCCTGCAATAGGCAAAGTCACGATTCGTATCATGATCGATAGCAGGCAATGACTACACGTAATTTATCTTTATACAACTGTCTGGCACCTGCCAAATTGAACCTGTTTTTGCATGTAACAGGACGACGGGCCGATGGCTATCATTTACTGCAAACCGTTTTTCAATTGCTCGATTATGGTGACTATCTTCATTTTGATCTGCGTGATGATGGCGTAATCCAACGCACTACCGAATTAGCCAACATACCAGAAGCGTCTGATTTGATCGTACGCGCTGCCAAGTTATTGCAAGCTCGTCATCAAGCAAAATTTTCTGGTGCGTCTATCCTGCCAGGCGCCAATATCCAAGTAGAAAAACGCCTCCCCTTGGGCGGTGGTCTAGGCGGCGGCTCATCCGATGCCGCCACTACCTTGATGGCATTAAATCACTTGTGGCAAACCGGTCTCAATCGTACAGAGTTAATGCAATTGGGATTGCAACTAGGTGCCGATGTTCCCTTCTTCATCTTTGGCCAAAATGCTTTTGCCGAGGGAATCGGTGAAATATTCAGCCCAATCAACACCCCAGCTGGCTGGTTTGTAGTGATTGAGCCAGATGTTTCCGTCCCCACCGCTACAATCTTTCAATCTGCAGAATTAAACCGAAATACCTCATCCGTCAGCATCGCTGACTTTTTCAATCAATCTGATGCGTACATTCCGGCTTATGGAAAAAACGATTTACAACCTATTGCAATGCAATTATTTCCAGAAATTACGCTAGCCATTACATGGCTTAGCACCTTCGGCGACGCCAGGATGACGGGTTCTGGCGCCTGCGTCTTTTGCTTTTTCGAACAAGAACAAACTGCTGATGATGTATTAACCAAAATATCCAGCCAATCAAAAACATGGAAAGCGTGGAAAGCGCCAACACTCAAAAATCACCCACTTTCTGACCTATTAACATGATCGTTTTAAAGAATTTAAGATAATTCACTAAAAAATCGCCAGAAAAGATTGATTTGACTTTTTGTTGCGGCTATAATGCCGCCCAGACGTAAAAACGGAGGGGAGTCGCCAAGCTGGTTAAGGCACTGGATTTTGATTCCAGCATGCGAAGGTTCGAATCCTTCTTCCCCTGCCAACAATTCCAGTAAGTCGCTAAGCCGCCAACGCAGATAATAATCACAGCGTATTTGGCGGCTTTTAAGTTTCTACTCAATCCTTTAATTTTTTAACGCTTACACATTCAAGGATGTCCATGGCTCTCGAAAACCTGATGGTTTTTACTGGCAACGCCAATCCCACATTAGCTGAAGAAGTAGTGAAACAACTTGGCATTCCACTTGGAAAAGCTGAAGTTTCTCAATTTTCTGATGGCGAAGTGATGATTGAAATTAACGAAAACGTCCGCGGCAAAGATGTTTTTGTTCTTCAGTCGACTTGCGCACCAACCAATGACAACTTGATGGAACTAATTTTGATGGTCGATGCGCTCAAACGCGCGTCTGCTGGTCGCATCACCGCCGCCATCCCTTACTTTGGTTATGCCCGCCAAGATAGACGTCCACGTTCTGCACGTGTTGCCATTTCGGCCAAAGTAGTTGCCAATATGCTGGAAAAGGCTGGTGTAGAACGTGTGTTGATCATGGATCTGCATGCTGATCAAATTCAAGGTTTTTTTGATATTCCGGTTGATAATATTTATGCATCACCCGTTTTACTCAATGATTTACAGAAAAAAAACTACGACGATTTATTAGTAGTCTCGCCTGATGTCGGCGGTGTGGTAAGGGCACGTGCTCTTGCCAAACGTTTAAATTGCGATTTAGCCATCATTGATAAACGTCGCCCAAAAGCCAACGTATCAGAGGTGATGAACATTATCGGCGAAGTGGAAGGCCGCAATTGCGTGATCATGGATGACATGGTCGACACCGCCGGCACTTTGACCAAAGCGGCAGAAGTGTTGAAACAAAATGGCGCTAAAAAAGTTATCGCCTATTGCACACACCCAGTATTGTCAGGCCCAGCGATTCAACGCATACAGGATTCCACTCTGGATGAATTAGTCGTAGTCAATACAATTCCTTTATCGCTGGCAGCCAAGGAATGCCACAAAATTCGCCAATTATCGTGTGCAGAATTGTTGGCAGAAACATTCCGACGCATCACTAAAGGTGATTCAGTCATGTCACTATTTCTTGATTAATAATATTTTTAATTCATCCCCTGGTCGCGGGGGATTTCACCACGCAAGTCATTGTTGACCTGCATTTATTTGGAGTATCAAAAATGAAAGTAGTCGCATTCAAACGCACATTGCAGGGGACCGGAGCGAGCCGCCGCCTGCGCACCTCTGGCCAAACACCAGGCATTTTGTACGGTGGTAGCAGCGAGCCAGTCAGCATCGCCGTTGATCACAACGCCCTGTATCATGCTTTAAAAAAAGAAGCGTTCCATTCTTCTATTTTGGATTTGGAAATTGATGGCAAAGCAGAAAAAGTGCTGTTGCGTGACTTTCAAATGCACGCGTTTAAACAGATTGTGCTACACGTTGATTTTCAACGCGTTGATGCTAACAAAAAGATTCACGTGAAAGTACCTCTGCACTTCGTTAATGCTGAAATTTCACCCGCTGTAAAATTGTCTGGCGCAATCGTCAGTCACGTTGCATCTGAGTTGGATATCAGCTGCTTACCAGCTGATTTGCCTGAATTTGTGACTGTTGATTTAGCACAAATCACTGTAGGGCATTCAATTCACGTATCCGATCTCGCCTTACCAAAAGGCGTGACAGCGATCGCACATGGTGACAATCAAGTCATCGCCACTGCGTCTGTTCCTGCCGGTCATGTAGCAGAAACAAGTGCAGAAGAAGCAGAACCAGCAACAAAAAAATAATTTTTGCCTATCCTCATTAAAAACCCGCCTACATGGCGGGTTTTTAATTACTGCCCAATTTGTCCATATTTAATAACTAAATAACAGGCATTCCAATTAATTACCCTGAATGAGTATTAATGTTCTTTTTATAACCACATTTTGATTAAAGTCAACCAGCTCACCCAAGTACAGGATGCTTGTCTTTTGTTTTTTTTGTGTTTATAGTAAGGGCGTTGTTGTTTCAAATAAGAGTTTTTAATTGTATTAAATATGATTAGTAAGACAAATCATCTATTAATCTTCATATTGGGGAAATATTATGAAAACGTTTTTTAAATACTGTTTGTTTATTTTTGCGCTAGCATTCAGCCAACTGTCTTTGGCTAGTACCGACAATTGTCCCACGGTCAATGGCAGGCCAATGGCTAATTGCGTGGATCCAACCTGCAATGCTGGCGAAAGCACCTATGGTCTTGACTATCGGAAATGCATCCCTCCTTGCAGAAGCGGTTATTCAAGCACGTCATCTGCTGATTTAGTTTGCATGGAAAATTGCCGTACTGATTACCACCCAACAGGTGCAGTAAACTGCACACGTGACGGCAGTCTTTCTTACGTGCCAAAAACGAGTTGCAGTTACTATAAAGGCACCAGAGTCATTAAAAAATGTGGCACTGAGGGATGCCGTGATGGCTATGATAACGTAGCAGGCGTGTGCTGGGCACATGTATACCAAAAAGGTAGTTATACCCGCACTAACGAAATACATTATGCAAGAAACTGCCCTGCCGGATACACACTTAAAGAAACACAACCAGCTGGCTTCTACTACTACTGCCAACTTTGCAACAGCGATCCTACAACATCGACGGTATTGTCTATTGATGGCGGCACTTACTACAAATTAGGAACTACAGTTACTCTCAAATCCACAGTCAACATCACTGTTCCACTTTGCAACTCAACAAACGGAACCATCACAACAAGTTTCACTGGTAATAACGGAACTGCTACCAAATCTTTGGGAAGCTGTACTTTACAAAAAGATGGTAAAAATGCTACGGGTGGCGATGTAGGTGAATTTACTTGCACCGTACAATACAGAACAGATACAGCTGGAGATTGGGTAGTAAGCGGAGACTCTGTCAGCAGTCTTGGTGGCCAAGCTAAAAAATTGGCAAGTCCAAGCAATAACGGCAACTTAAGTTTCACCGTCGTTCCTTAAGTAACAAAAGCATCAAAATACGCGTACAACCTTACTACCAGAGATATGTTTATCTGATAAATCTGATAGTACGGTAGTGAATACGGCAAAAAACCCAGGCAAGCAATGTTTGTCTGGGTTTTTTTATATCGCTCATGATTGTTACCAAATATCATTTATTGCGAGTTATTGTTCCCCATCAACAATAACTAGTTGCTTAATTATTACTAATGTAGATCACTTATCAATGCAATGATGCATGATTTATATTAAGATGTAGGTTATATAAGCTATGAACGACAAAACGTTTACACCATCGAACTAGCACAAAAACATCAAAATGAAGCAGGGAGAATGCTCATGAAAAACATAAGCGGCATGCAAAAAATACGTCAATTTGCCAAACAAAAAGGGGCATTTTTACTGCTCGAGATGAGTGCTGTTTCCATCATTGCCTCAATGGCTGTTGCGGCTGCTCTAATTCAGCAAAAAAATGCATTGCAAACGGAGCGTTATCAAGCACAAGGAGAATTATTAAAAACCTTGTCCGCTAGTATAGACTCATATATTGCCTCAAACTACGACGCACTAACCAGGAGCAATAACGCCACGACAAGCGCGGCAGGTGAGACGGTTAGTGGCAGCGTGTATGGCCCTAACGGCAATAACACTACCACTACGTACTCCGTCGCAAATATTTACGCACCAACCATTGCCGAGCTAATTACAGCCGGATTTTTATCCAGTGGATTTAGCTCAACGGCCCTAGTTTATGCGAGCGACAATACCAAACCCGAGTACAGCATAAAAATCACACCATCCCCTGCAGCCAATTGTCCTAACTGTGACTTACAGGGGTTGGTATATCTCAATAAAGCAGTAAAAACGGATGAAATCAAAAATTTAGGCACGTCAATCGCGGCTGTCGGTGCAAATGGGTTGTTTTCTGTTGAAACTAGTGCAGAGGCAGGAACAACATCTACAAAATTGTATGGTCGAGACGGCAGCACGCAAAGAGATAATCCTGTCAGTGGTACCCCCGCAGGAATACTTGCAGCAAGTAATTCTTACTCCACAAGTGGTTTATCTAATTTCATGCGTATAGATGGGACTGCCACGCCAAGTGGCGATCAAAATTGGAACGCCAAAAACTTGACCAATGTGGGCTCACTGACTGCTGGTACTGGCACTGTCGATACAGCCACTGGCGTTTGGACAACTGGCACCAATGGTGTACGCGTAGACAGTAATGGTAATATCTACGCAAGTGGTACCATTTATGGCACGCTTGCCAATACAGCCTCAACTGTGTCTTTGGATTTAAAACCCACCACCGATGGCGCATTAAAAACAGAGGCCAACTATCTTAAAGCCGGTGCAATTCTTGTAAGCGATGGTAGTAGTGCCAGTCCTGCCCTTGGTGGTACGGGTAGTATTACTGCCTCTGGTGCTGTCAGTGCTGGATCTATTTCCACCACTGGCACTATCACTGGTGCATCTATTTCCACCACTGGTGCTGTCACTAGTGGATCTATTTCCACCACTGGCACTATCACTGGTGCATCTATTTCCACCATTGGTGCTGTCACTGGTGGATCTATTTCCACCACTGGTGCTGTCACTAGTGGATCTATTTCCACCACTGGCACTATCACTGGTGCATCTATTTCCACCACTGGT
>CAZCIX010000051.1:0-14356 GCA_964498835.1 uncultured Burkholderiaceae bacterium
GTGCAGTAAAAGTTGCGGCACCCAAGCCAAAAAGTGGGAAAAAGTCAGCGAAAATACAGGCAAAAACAGCGAGTAAAACAACGAGTAAAACAGCAACGCCGCATCCCACAAGTAAGAAAACTGTTGGGTAAGCCATGAGAGCATAGGTATTTGTATAGATACCGAAAGTGTTTTAATCGTAGTTAGTTCTCGCTCTCTAACCTACTCCACCGTCACTGACTTAGCCAAATTCCGTGGCTTATCCACATCCGTACCCCGTGCCAATGCCGTGTGATAGGCCAGTAATTGCAAAGGGATCACGTGCAGAATCGGGGAGAGCAAGCCGTAGTGTTCTGGAAGGCGTATCACGTGTACGCCTGGGCTGGAGAGGATGCGGGAGTCGCCGTCGGCGAAGACGTAGAGTTGGCCGCCGCGGGCGCGGACTTCTTGCATGTTGGATTTGAGTTTTTCCAACAAGGCGTCATTGGGGGCGATGGTGACGACGGGCATTTCTTCTGTGACTAGTGCCAATGGGCCGTGTTTTAGTTCGCCGGCGGGATAGGCTTCGGCGTGGATGTAGGAAATTTCCTTAAGTTTCAGCGCACCTTCCAATGCGATTGGATAGTGTAGGCCGCGCCCTAGGAATAGCGCGTTTTCTTTGCGAGCGAAGTCTTCTGCCCAAGCGATGATTTGTGGTTCTAGTGCTAGCACGGCAGCAATCGCTGCTGGGAGGTGGCGCATGGCTTTTAAGTGCGCGGCTTCTTGGTCGGCGTTTAAGCGGTTGTTGATTTGCGCCAGTGTTAGCGCCAGCAAGAATAAAGCGGCGAGTTGGGTGGTGAAGGCTTTTGTGGAGGCGACACCGATTTCGATGCCGGCTCTGGTGATGTAGGCCAAGGCGCATTCGCGCACCATGGCGCTGCTGACGACGTTGCAAATAGTCAAGGTGTGCAACATGCCTTGGGCGCGGGCGTGTTTTAAGGCAGCCAGGGTATCGGCGGTTTCGCCACTTTGGGAAATCGTGACGACTAGCGTGCGCGGATTGGGTACGCTGTCGCGATAACGGTATTCGCTGGCGATTTCGACATTGACCTGTATGCCGGCCATGGATTCAATCCAGTATTTCGCTGTCAGGCCAGCGTAATAACTGGTGCCGCACGCCAGGATCAGGACGTTATTGATTTGCTTGAATACTTCGCCAGCTTGTTCGCCAAACAGCGTCGGTGTAATGCTGACCACGCTTTCCAAGGTGTCGGCGATGGCGCGTGTTTGTTCGAAAATCTCTTTTTGCATGTAGTGGCGATACGGGCCGAGTTCCGCTGCGCCGGTGTGCGCATGCACCGTGCGCACGGGGCGCTCTACGGCTTGATCATGCTGATCCGTGATACGGCAGGATTGCAATTGCACATCGACGACGTCGCCTTCTTCCAGATAAATGATTTGATCGGTGGTGCCAGCCAGCGCCATGGCGTCGGAGGCCAAAAAGTTTTCACCTTTTCCTAAACCTACGATCAAGGGTGAACCTTGACGGGCGCCGATCACTCGATGTGGTTCGTCGTGGCAAAAGACGGCAATCGCGTAAGCACCATGCAGACGTTTGACGGTTTGCTGCACGGCTTGCAATAAATCGCCTTGGTATAAATGATCGACTAAATGCGCAATGACTTCGGTGTCGGTTTGGCTGTCAAATTGGTAGCCTAATGCACTTAATTCGCTGCGCAACTCGTCATGATTTTCAATGATGCCATTGTGTACTAGTGCAATACGCGGGCTATTGTCATTGGGGGAAAAGTGGGGGTGGGCGTTGTGCGATAAGGGCGCACCATGCGTGGCCCAGCGAGTGTGAGCGATGCCGGTGGTGCCGTTTAGGGACGCGCCTTCCATTTGTTTTTCTAACTCAGAGACTCGCGCGGTGCTGCGCGAGCGTTGCAAACTACCTTCTACGTGTAGTGCCACGCCGCAAGAGTCGTAACCGCGATATTCCAGCCGTTTTAAGCCTTCAATTAAAAGGGGAGTGATATTGCGTTGCGCTACTGCGCCGACGATGCCGCACATAATGAGTCCTTAATAAAATATTCGGTAATTTTATGGGTTTATGATTTTTTAATTTTAACGGGGCGTTGCCATGTGCTGATGGTTATTTGTTTTGCACGCGACACGGTCAATTGTCCTGCCGGTGCGTCTTTAGTCAGCGTTGTGCCTGCGCCCAGCGTCGCGCCTTTTCCCACCGTGACTGGTGCGACGAGCTGGCTGTCGCTGCCAATAAAGGCGTCATCTTCAATCGTGGTACAGAATTTATTGACACCATCGTAATTGCAGGTAATGGTTCCCGCACCAATATTGACCCGTGCACCAATGCTGGCGTCGCCGATATAGCTCAAATGGTTGGCTTTGCTATGCGCGGCGATGTTACTATTTTTGACTTCAACAAAATTGCCGATATGGACATCTTCCGCCAATTGCGTGCCGGGGCGCAGTCGGGCATAGGGGCCGATTTTTGCATCTTGGCCAATGCTCGCTTCTTCAATATGACAAAACGGCTTGATTTTGCTGTATTGCGCAATATTGGCATCTTTGATGACGCAATACGCACCTACCTGGACGCCATCGGCCAGCGTCACATTGCCTTCAAATACACAACCCACATCAATGCTGACATCGCGCCCGCACGTGAGTGTGCCGCGTATGTCGATGCGCGCTGGATCGGCTAGGGTCACGCCTTGTTGCAGCAGCGCATGGGCTAATTTGGATTGATGCAGGCGCTCTAATTCAGCTAATTGCTGCTTGTTATTGACACCCAATGTTTCGTATATCGCATCGGGTTGGGTGGAGGTAATGGCAATGCCATCGTTAACCGCCTGCGCCACAATATCGGTCAAATAATATTCACCCTGCGCATTGTGATTGGACAGTGCTGCCAGCCAGCGTTTTAGCGGAATCGTCGGTGCGACCATGATGCCAGTATTGACTTCATCAATTGCACGTTCAGCATCACTAGCATCTTTTTGTTCTACGATACGTAGGATCTCACCCGCCTGATTGCGCACGATGCGGCCATAACCGCTCGGTTCAGCGAGTTTGACTGTCAAAATACCCAGTCGATCGCTACCCGCACCTTGCAGCAGACGCTTTAAAGTATTCGCACTAGTCAACGGTACATCGCCATACAAAATCAATGTCGGCACATCATCTACCAATTGTGGCACGGCTTGCATGACGGCATGACCGGTGCCTAATTGTGGTGTTTGTTGAACGAAAACAATGTCTGGTGCTTGCATTAAGTTAGGCAGCGTTTCGCCCCCATGCCCATAAATTACACACAACTTCGATGGCTTGAGCGCATGTGCTGTTTCAATAACGTGGCTGAGCAAGGGTTTGCCCCCCAGTGGATGCAATACTTTAGGGAGCGCTGATTGCATGCGTTGCCCCATACCGGCAGCGAGAATGACAATGTTCATAGGCTTTGATTGTTAGTGAGAGACTGGTGCAAAAAATTTTACGTGGACTAAGTCATGACTGTGACGCCATTCCAACGAGGTGACAGAGTATGTGGAATAGCAAATAAATCCAGCACGCGTCCGACGGTGTGATCCACTATTTCAGCGATTGTTTGTGGTCGTTGATAGAAGCAAGGAAGGGGCGGAAAAATAATTCCACCCATTTCTGTCACTGCTGTCATATTGCGTAAATGCGCCAAATTGAGTGGCGTTTCACGCACCATCAGCACTAGACGCCGCCGCTCTTTTAATATGACATCGGCCGTGCGCGAGATCAGATTGTCGGACAAACCATTCGCAATAGCGCCCAGCGTTTTCATGGAACAAGGTGCGACAATCATGCCTTCTGATTGAAATGAGCCACTGGCGATAGATGCGCCGATATTACGCACTTTATGGACATGGTGCGCCAGTGTTTCAATTTCCTTACGTTTCATGCCCAGCTCTTGTAGCAAACTAAGCGCACCTGCATCCGAGATGAGTAAATGCGTTTCAATTTCCGGAACTGCTTGCAATATTTGTAGCAACCGTACGCCATAGATCGCACCTGTGGCACCAGTGATGGCGATGACTAGTCGTTTGGGGGGGGGCATGTTGTTGGCGCTCAATAAAATACTATTTAATTAAATAATATTATTAATATTATTAGAGATTAATTAAATGTCGTTGAGTAGTGTTTGCAACTCACCAGATTCATACATTTCACCCACGATATCAGAGCCGCCGATGAATTCGCCCTTGATGTAGAGCTGCGGAATAGTGGGCCAATTTGAAAATTCCTTGATCCCTTGGCGCACGGTCGCATCCTCCAATACATTGACGGTGACCATATTCTTTACTCCGCAGGCTTTGAGAATTTGCACCGCACGACCAGAAAAACCGCATTGTGGAAATTGGGCGGTGCCTTTCATGAATAACACCACTGGATTGGTGCTAACAGTTTCTTTGATCCAAGCTTGTACATCACTCATGGTATTCCTTTATTTCTTTAGTAAGTTTTAACGAAATTTCAACGAAGCGTTCATTATAAGAAAAACGCTCGCTTAGCGCTTTGAAGGAAAACTTGTCGATGATTTATAGCCAAACAGCATGTGTTGTGTTTTGTATATCTGGCATATTTCGATTCAGATTCAGGTTGATGCGTGGCGTTTGATCTTGTCCCAGTGTGGCATCAAAAACCATGAGTTCGTCGCCTCTGAAGGCATGAATAACAACTTTGGAGTCGATTGGATAGGGTGATAAACGTGATGCTAGATTATCTTGTGCATCTTTTCTGGTAATACGCAAGCCATCGATTGCGATCACGATGTCACCAGCTGACAAGCCAGCTTGATGTGCCGCACCATTTTCATAGACGTGCGCTAGTTTGCAATCATTACCGTCGTGTGTAGTGCGTATATTCAAACTGGCTTTCGGGTTTTCTTGCGGCGTGTCGAAGGTAATACCGAACGGTGCTAGCAATGCAGCGAGCGGTAAGTCTTCTGTGCCGTGTACATAGCGCTGGAAGAAATCGTGTAGGGCCACACCAGAAATTTCTTCAAACAACGTTTTTGCCTCAGTCTCGCCAATCCCACGTCCGCTATTGGCTTGATTCAAGGCATAAAAATCACGTCCATAACGTTGCCACAATGCGCGCATCACATCGTCCAGCGATTGTTGCCCCTGAGTTTTGTGACGTATCGTCAAATCTAGCGCTAATGCGATTAAGCACCCCTTGGTGTAATAACTGACTATGGCATTCGGTGCATTTTCATCCTGACGATAATATTTTGTCCACGCATCAAAGCTGGAGTCGGCAACGCTTTGCTTATTGCGGCCACTACCTAACAAGACGCGGTTGATTGTTTGCGATAGCAACTTCAAATACGTTGCATCATTGATCACCCCGCTACGTAACAACATTAAATCGTCGTAATAACTAGTCGCTCCTTCAAATAACCACAAAAGAGATGTATACGATTCAGTTTGTAATGGATAAGGAGCGAAAGCAGCGGGTTTAATCCGCTTAACATTCCAGGTATGAAAGTATTCATGGCTGCATAAACCAAGGAAAGTGCAATAGCCATCTGTGGATGTGATTTGACGAGCGATGGATTTTGTTGAGTTTTGTAATGCCGGCAAGTCATCTCGCGAGCAAATCAAAGCGCAGGACGCACGGTGTTCCAGCCCGCCATAGGCGTTTCCTGTTGCCAATACCAGAAACACATAGCGAGACATTGGTGCTTGGCGTGTTTCGGGTTCAAAAAATGCGATCTGTGCTTCACAAATTTTTTGTAAATCAGCACATAAGCGTGCCATATCGAGATTGGGCACACGACCATTGATTGCAATGTCGTGCGTCACGCCATGTGCGGTGAAACTGCCTAGTACGAACGCCCCCAACGCGACTGGGTGATCGATTAATTCATCGTAATTAGCGGCGATGTAGGTGCCAAAACCATAACGTGCTGCCTGCAATTCAGGCAAAGCAGTCGCTACGCGCCAAACTCCATAAGCATCGCCAGTCGGGCGTTGGATATCAACAATATGGGATGCGTCTTCTTGCCCGAGCACGCGTAGAAAAACGCTGGTGCCATTAAAAAAACCGTGTCGTTGATCCAAGTAAGCACTACGTACCGAATGATCCCATGCATACACTTCGTAATGCAGTGTTAGCTCATCATCACATGGTGCGGCTTGCCAGGAATGTTTATCCAATTTGATGAGTGGAATGACTTTGCCTGCCGACGTTGCCCGAATTTGTACGATGTTGCGTGCAAATTCGCGAATCATGTAGCTTCCTGGAATCCAGGCAGGCAAAGCAAATTGCTGTCCGTTCTTTGCGGGTATTGGTATTGTGACGGACACTTCAAACAAATGCCCAGCCAAATCCTTGGGGAGTATGGTGTAGTGGATCATTTTGTGGTGGGAGGCAAAACAGACGGTGGAAAAACAAGCGACAACAAGACAACTTGTTAGGGGCACCCCTTGTGGGTGCCCAATTTTGAACAACGTAAATTACTTGATAGTAGCGAACTTAGCTTCCAAACCTTTAGCGTCAACAGCGCCAGGAATGCGCATGCCGTCAGCAAAGAAAATGGTAGGTGTGCCAGTAATTTTCAATTTTTGCCCCAATGCTAATACTTTTTCGTTTGGTGACACGCAATTAGCTGGAGCGGCGGGAGCGACTTTGCCTTCTAACATCCATGCATCCCATGCTGTATTGCGATCAGATGAACACCAGATGTTTTTGGAAGTGATGACAGATTCTTCTGACAAAATGTTATACATAAAAGTGTAAATCGTCACGTTGTCAATGCCTTGCAATGTGTGGCGGAAGCGTTTGCAGTAACCACAATTTGGATCTTCAAAAATAGCGATCACACGTTTGCCGTTGCCTTTGACTACTTTGGTTGCTAACTCAAGTGGCAAATCGGAGAATTTGATTTTATTGATTTCATCTAAGCGAGCTTGGGTCAGATCTTTGGATGTTTTGGTATCAATAATGTGACCATTAAAAAGATATTGCGATTTAGCATCTGTGTAGATGATGTTGCCGTCGTTGGTATGCACTTCGAATAAACCAAAGTATGGACTTTTGCTGACCTTTTCAACTTTGGCACCATTGAGCTGGGACTCGATGCTTTTTTTAATTGCTATTTCTTGTGCTGGTGCTGCGATGGCTGTTGATGTTAATAAACTTGCACATAAACTTAGTAATGCGACGACTGTGCCCTTTTTCACTTTCATTACTTCTCCGATGATGGTTAATGGTGGTTGATAATAGAAAACACTGAACAACAACATTGAATAATCTTGCTTGGAATGCCCATAAATATCCTTTGAGTTCAGGATTTTGGGCTCGCTTAATGTACAGTAATCGCCTTGATTTTGCTACCAGGATTTTCCAATCGCATGGCCAATTAAATGTCGTTTTAGGATAGGTAGGTGATTAAGTAAATTTAAGCCCGTATTACGCAATAGATGTAATGGTTGTAGATTTACGCCGAACAAATGTGCCAAACCGTAGGTTGTGACTTGCATCAACAACACATCTTCTTTCCTGGCCCGCGCATAACGTGCTAATACACGCGGATCACCGCAGTCACGATAAGCCTCTCGGTTTGTGATTATTTTTAATAGATCGGCTACATCTGCAAATCCTAGATTCATTCCATGTCCGGCGAGTGGGTGTACGACGTGTGCGGCGTCGCCTAGTAACGCTACGCGTGGTGCAATCATGGCATGTGGGCGTATCAGCGATAAAGGAAAGGCCTTCATGACTTCGGGTTGAATAGGTTGCAAATTCCCCAATGTTTCATGGCAGAGTGGGTGAAGGCGTGCGGCACAACTTGCTGGTGATTCTGCCAATATCGTTGTAGCAAGTGCATCAGGAGCAGACCATACCAGGGATACTTGCTGTCCTGGTAAAGGTAGCAAAGCAACAATGCCATCTTGTCCAATAAACCATTGGTGCGCTACGTCATGATGCGGCTTCTCACAAGTAAAGTTGGCGACAATTGCGCGTTGCCGGTAGGAATGATAATCCAGCCCGATTTGGCATTGATTGCGTACCCAGGATTGACTGCCATCAGCACCAATGACGAGCGCTGCCCGTAACATTCCACCGTCCTCTAATTCTATGCTCGCATAGGTCTCATCAATTTTTAAACGCGTCGTATGGCCATAAACTTTGTGAATATTGGGGCAAAACTTTAATGCAGCATCCAGGGCGTGATTGATATTCTTATCTTCCACTATCCAGGCTAGTGTTTGTACATGTGCGCTATATGAGTCAAATGTTAACGTGCCGTTGTAAAAAGAAGATTGATTCTGGTTTTCGCACCCTTTAATGTGCATGGCGTCAACTGGCGCAATTCGGCTGGCATCCAAACCATCCCAAACTTTGAGGTGCGCCAATAGCGTTTGTGCTGTGTGATTGAGTGCATACACTCGCACATCCCAGTCCGTCGTCATACTGGTTGCCGGATTGGTTGTTTGTGGCGTGACGGATTTGGATGGTGGCGCCAACAAAATAACGCGTTGCCCTGCCTGCGCCAAACCCAGTGCCGCCGTTTTGGCGATAATCCCATCGCCGACTATGCAAATATCGTTGTCTACCGTGGACATGATCGTAGGATAAAGGAATAGAGAAACCACGCATTATAGCGTTGCGATTATTAGGCTGATATTAGGCCGATGAAAATGTAATGCTGAACGTAAAATTATAAAAATAGCGCCAAACATGCTAAAACATGCTTTGCATAATTTTATTCCTTTGCTATACTCATGCCCCTTGGCTCGGTAGCTCAGTCGGTAGAGCAGAGGACTGAAAATCCTTGTGTCGGTGGTTCGATTCCGCCCCGAGCCACCAAAAATTCATAAACCACCTTCGGGTGGTTTTTTTGTCTCTTAATTAATCCATATGCCCTCAATAAAAATGCCTAGAGTGCTCTAGCATTTTTTGCGATGTCGTTTACAACGACAAAACTTAAGCTTTTCTTAATATTCGACCATTAAATTAATCGCATGGAGGAATCTATGGGATTAGTCATTAAAAAAATTAGTGTTGCAATAGTTGCTTTGATTGCCACCAATGTGTGGGCAGTTGACCCAGTATCACTAGAACAACAGTATTCGTCAGAGGCTAAGCAAGTAGCCTCAGTTACCAGGGGCGAAAAATTTTTCATAAGTAAACACGGCAAAGAATGGAGTTGTGCGAGTTGTCATGGGGCTCCTCCCACTAAAGAGGGTAAACATGCCTCGACTGATAAAACTATTCGTCCGCTCGCCCCAGCATTTAATTCAAAAAGATTTACTGATGCTGCCAAAGTGAACAAATGGTTTAAACGCAACTGTAATGATGTGCTTGGGCGCGAATGTTCGTCCTTGGAAAAAGCAGATGTGATGGCGTATCTAAATTTTCTCAAATAGGTGGCTTATGAAAAGGTTCTATCAATTACTCATATTGATGGTTATCCCATCAATAACATTGGCAGACGGCAATGTTATGCCAACCAAAGTTCCTGAAAAAGTGAAGTCTGAATGCGCGTCATGTCACATGGTGTATCCACCGGCATTTTTGCCAAAGGAGTCTTGGATCATGATTATGAGTGGATTAGAGAAGCACTATGGCACAGACGCTTCGTTAGATGCCCAATCTATAAAAGAAATAAGCCAATGGCTTAAGCAAAATGCTGGGACCTATAAGAGAGTATCGTCAGCTCCACCAAACAACAGAATTACTGAATCCACATGGTTTATAAAAAAACATCGAAGGATCAGCGATTCAACATGGAAGCATTTAAAAGTAAAAAGCCAGTCAAATTGTATGGCTTGTCATACTTCAGCAGATAAAGGCAACTATGACGACGATGATGTGAGAGTGCCAAAATGATTAACGAGCTCAGGAAACGAATGATGGTGTGGGATTCACCAATATTTTTTACTCATTGGCTCTTAGCCTTTTGTTTTGTAGGCGCAGTCCTGACACAAGAAAGCGAAAAATTTAGACTTGTTCATGTAACCATGGGTTACACCATGTTAGGAATTGTTAGTTTTAGGGTAGTTTGGGGGTTTGTTGGATCTAAATATGCGAGGTTTATAACAATAAAGCCACGGTTTATAAGAGCTCGTGAAAACATACAATCCACCCTAAATGGATATAAAGAATTTTCAATAGGATTGAATGCATTGGGATTTGTCGCGGCTTATTTATTGATGGGTGCAGTTCTATTAGTTTCGGCCTCAGGGTATCTCGTATTCAATGAGATTGGCCCAGAACTAATCAGTGAAATACATGAGTGGATGGGTAATTTACTCATTGCGGTAGTTGTAGTTCATGTAAGCTCAATAGTATTGAATGCTATATATCAACGCTTACAAAAAACCAATGTCGAAGTTGCTAAAAAGGTTGGTGTGTTAGATCAAAGGGCAAGACCCTATAAACTGGTAACAATAATCATTTTGTTGGTGGTGGTTTATTTTTGGGGTATTCAATTTGAGATTTGGCAATGAGACTACTTCTAGCTGAGGATGACCTAAATTTAGGCAATGCTTTAGAGCAAGGGTTGATCAAACACGGTTTTCAAGTTGATTGGGTTAGAGATGGCCAAGCGGTCCTATATGAAGTTAAAAATACAAGTTACGTTGCATTAGTATTGGATATTGGTTTGCCCCTTAAAGATGGACTGACAGTCTTAAAAGAACTACGAGCCGATAAAAATTCATTGCCTGTATTAGTTTTGACTGCTCAAGACGGTGTTGACAGTATCACTCAGGGATTGGATTTGGGCGGTGATGATTATGTTATTAAACCAGTCGCTCTTGAAGTGTTGGCCGCAAGGTTAAGAGCAATTATTAGGCGCTCTGAAGGTATGAGCCAAAATGAGATTCAGTATGGGGATTTATTGCTTAGTCCACTTTCTTTTACAGTTGAGCTTAATGGCGAAGAATTAAATCTTTCAAAAAAAGAGTTTGCCTTGCTACATGCCTTCATGCTTTTTTCTGGAAGAGTTTTGACGAAAGGACAACTAGAAGACCAGTTATATAGTTGGGGGCATGAAGTCGAAAGTAACGCCATAGAAGTACATATCCACAACTTACGCAAAAAGATTGGTGCTAATTACATTCAAACTATTCGTGGTGTTGGCTATCAATTTAAGGACTAATGTGAGCGCCAATACATTTTCCTTAAGAAATCGCTTGCTAATAATGATTATTGGCTGCGTTACTTTTATTTGGGTGGCGGCATCCCTCATCATTTGGTTTGACGCTAGACAAGAGCTAGAAGAGTTGTTTAGAAAAATTATTGAGAAAAATATTTCAATTCACAAGATTGCGCATGAAAAAAATGAAATTCTGCTTGATTTGTTGTGGGGATTGATTTGGCCGCTAATTGTTGGGCTGCCAATATTGACTGTCATTATTTATGGAGTTGTTTACTGGGCCAGTTCATCAATTACTCAGCTTCAGGAAGCAATTAACGAAAGAAGTCCGAATTCGCTAGAGAAGATTCAAATATCTGGGCTACCTAAAGAAATTAGTCCTCTACTGTACGAATTAAATAATTTACTTTCCAAGGTGAAAACATCTTTGGAGCATGAAAAGAGATTTACAGCGGATGCCGCCCATGAACTTAGAACACCGCTTGCGGCTATAAAAGCTCAAGCAGAAGTCATCAGACTGGAAAAAGTTTTAGACCCTTCAGCATTTGATAATTTGATTGAAAGTTGCGATAGGGCTGGTCGGTTGATTGAACAACTATTGGCATTGTCTAGGGTGGAGACATCTGTTAACACTTTTGAAAAAGATGATGTAGATATTTCTGAATTCATTGCCCAACAAATTGCGTATCTTTACCCTCAGATTGAGGTGAAATCCCAGGTAATTGAATTCAATGCATCAGGCCAATATCAAGTTAAGGCCAACAAGACTCTTTTAGAAATTTTGTTTAGAAACTTGCTAGATAACGCGATTCGATATTCGCCCCAGAAGGGAAAAATTAATGTTTCATTGGATGAAAAAGATGGACATGTTTACTTGTCGATTGAAGATAGCGGCACTGGCTTAATGCAAGATCAAATTAACAAATTGGGAGTGAGGTTTCAGCGATTGGGGAGGGTTGATTCATATGGTAGTGGTTTGGGATGGTCAATCATTAAAAAAAGTGCTGAGGTTGGTGGAATTGCGATTCAAGTATCCAACAGTAAAAAGTTAGCTGGGTTATTGGTTTCCCTTAGATTGTCATAATTGGTATGTCGTTTAGAGCGACATAGGAATAGTTGTGGGGAGTTATTTAGATGTACTGTACAGGCCCAAAACATCACCTTTTGGTGTTGTTTTTTATTTGATTGGGGCTGACGTCGGGGCGAGAATTGCCCCTTTACTTTTTTACCTGCTGTTATCTGAGATCGCCACTCAAACCACCGTCACCTGCTCAATTTGTTCCAAGGCCGAACTCAATGCACTTTGCTCCGCTTCCGGCCCCATATTCAACCCTTCTGCGTAAACGAATTGCACGTCGGTCATACCCAGGAAGGCGAAGAAGGTTTTCAGGTAGGGCGTTTGGGTATCGTTGGGTGTGTTGCGATACAGGCCGCCGCGAGTCAGTGCAACGTAAACTTTTTTGCCTTTGAGCAATCCTTCTGGCCCGTTTGCGGTATACCGGAAAGTGACTTGCGCGCGTGAGATGGCATCGATCCAGTTTTTCAGTTGTGTTGGCACGCCGAAGTTGTACATCGGTACGCCAAGTACGATGACGTCAGCGTTTTGAATTTCAGTAATCAGTACATCGTCTTGCGCGACACGGGCTGTTTGCTCTGGTGTGCGTTGCTCCGTTGGTGTAAACAAGGCTTGCAGCGCTGCCTCATCTAGCATTGGGTGCGGCGTGACGCTCAGGTCGCGTAAGGTGTGCGTGGCTTGTGGGTACTCGGTTCGCAGGCGGTCGACCAGTACGTTGGCTAAATGTGTGGAATGCGAGTTTTCGGTGCGTGCGCTGGAGTTGATTTGTAGAATATTCATGATTCTATCCTTGGGTAATGAATGTTGTGTAAATGTTGTGTGCATGTTTTGTGTTGCTATGAGTGACTTTAATCATTCCAAAAATAATTGTGAAGTCGTCAAAATGGATATCATTGTTCCATTTTTGTGGCTAATAAAAAGGTGGGAAAGGGGAAAAGAGGGATAATGGAACTCGAACCGAATGACTTATTGCTATTTGCACGCATCGTTAACGAAGGCAGTTTCAGCCGTGCTGCTGAACGCATTGGCGTGCCTAAATCGACGCTGTCACGTCGTTTGAGTGCACTGGAGTCTCAATTGGGGCAGCGACTACTATTGCGGACGACACGCAAACTGACTGTGACGGATTTTGGCAACAGTGTGCTTGCACACGCGCAGCAAGTGACTTCTGAAGTTGAGGCTACGCTGGCCCTGGCGCAGCATTATCAACTCGAACCCAGCGGTCGCTTGCGGGTATCGATTCCTAGCGACTTTGCCAATCTTGTGCTTGGCCCCATGCTGGAGCGATTTATTGCTAAATATCCGACTATTTCATTGGAGTTGGATTTGTCACCACGACGCGTGGATTTGATCGGAGAAAATTTTGACGTAGCAATTCGCATGGGTGATCTGCCCGACGATGCCTCGTTGGCAGCAAGATCCTTGGCTGTTTTTTCCATGGGCTTGTACGCTTCCCCCAACTATTTGTCGCTACGAGGTGCGCCAAGTGAGCCAGAAGCGTTGATGGAACACGACACCTTACGTTTATTGGCACGCAACGGTGAGCCAATGCCGTGGGGGCTTTCTCGAGATGACATGCATTGGGAGGGCATTCCACCCGGTCGAGCGACGGCTAATTCGCCAGAGTTATTGATGCGCTTGGCCCGTTCAGGAGCGGGTATTGCGATGTTGTCAGAATATTTTGCGGAGCCGTCTGTGCATTCTGGTGAGTTGATGCAGGTATTGGCGGATTGGCGCTTACCAACGGTGACTGCGTGGGCCGTATTCCCAGGGAGACGTTTGATGCCTTCGCGTACACGGGTGTTTTTAGATACGTTGCAGGTAGAGTTTTCTGAGATGTGTTGTCAGCGTGGATCCGGTGCTGGGGAGTAATGACTCTGTTTCATTCAATTTTGTTTTTGTGAATCAATCTGTTAAGACAAAATACATGGCAATAGCTGTTTTTAGATTCTGTGACACCTACTGAGCAAAAATCAGGACATACTCTTGATGTTGTCTTTTTGTTATGGTATAAAGTAAATAACATTTTATAGTGCGACCAGCTTCATTAATCTGTGCTGCCACTTGATCATCGATGGCAAGTTAGTAACACCAATTGACTCAAACATCATCCACACATCCCCCCCTATCATGCTGACAACACGTTTCACACTGCCCACCGC
>CAZCIX010000052.1:0-14210 GCA_964498835.1 uncultured Burkholderiaceae bacterium
TTGCGCGCGCATCGTTTGCAGGCTAATCGGATGTGTTGGGTGAAATCGAATCTACAGGATGCGCAATTTCTCCAGGCGGCATTAAAGGCACCTTTGTTTGAAACGATTGAGCTAGAGCGTGCTAATTTCCAAAATGCCAGCTTGGCCGGTGGTGTATTAATGCGTTGCAAAATGGTGATGGCAGATTTCCATCAAGCCCAGTTATTGGGTGCGAGTTTTCATAATGCTGATTTGACCGATGCTAATTTGCGTTTTGCCAATTTGCATCGCGCTGATTTCTCAAATACTGTGCTCGATCGTGCTGATTTGACAGGCACGCGTCGTATCGCAAGCTGGTTGGAGGTGCCACGTGCAAATTCCGTCACCTGAGTTGTTGCATGCCACGTTAGCGGCCGGTGCTGTAGCCATGGAGTGGGATTTGGCCGGCATGCGTTTTGATGGCGTTTCCATGGAAGGCGTGCGTTTTGTTAAATGTAATTTGTCTCGTGCTTCGTTTCGTAATGCACAATTAAAGAACATTACTTTTTTGGAATGTGATTTAAGTAACGCTGATTTTTCCGAGGCGAATTGCGAAACTTTGTCCATGATTAAAAGTAATTGCCAGGCTAGTCGGCATCGTGGAGTCGTTTGGAAAACGTCTTCATTCATGGATTGTGTTGCCAGTGGAGTGGATTTTTCGGGGGCGAATCTGTTTCGTTCCAGCATAACCAAGACTGATTTGACAGGGACAATTTGGGATGGTGTGCCATTCATGAGCAGTGGCTTTATCCAATGCTCGTTGCAAAATGCTTTTTTTGATGCGGCTGATTTAAAAAATGCCTATTTTGTAGAGACTGATTTGCAGAATGTGTCTTGGTTTAATACCAATTTTCACCAAACTGTTTTTAAAAGCGCTCAGTTTGGTGCTGTCTCTTTTCAAGGCAGGCATTTTTATTATTGTACTTTTCAGGAATGCAATTTGTTGGGTTGCGTCTTTCAGGATGCGCATTTGCAAGGTTGTATTTTTACTGGTGCTGATTTGCATGGGGCCAATTTGGCTGGGGTGAGAGCTACACTAGCGCGTTTTGATCAGGCCAATCTTGCTGATACTAAATGGCAGGAAGCGGAATTGGTTGATGTCGGTTTTGAAAATTCTTGCTTGCATCGCGCTTGTTTGGATCGTGCTGTGTTGACGCGCGCGCGTTTCTCTCGTGCCGATTTGACGGATGCCTCGCTCAAAGCAAGTCAGTGCGACGATACTGCATTTGAATATGCGCAATTGGTGCGCACGGATTTTACGGATGCTAATTGTTTTCGCATCCGTTTCCATGGCACGGTGTTTGATGGTGAAAAACCAGGTATGCATTGGCATACTGGCATGCGTGATGATCCAATTTTGTTGGAAAGTGAGCGCTACGATCCTACCCAGTTTGAACTGGTTTGAGAAATTAGGAGATCCTTATGTGTATGGCAAATACTACCGGCCCTGGCGTGTCACTTGCTCCAATTAACATTGGATTAGTACAGGTGGGGCCTGCCACTGTGCCTGTTCCCAGCGTCAGTATGGAACCACATGCGACAGCTACTCCGCCTTTCCCCAAAGCATTGATTTGCGGTATGCCAGTGCAAAATTTGATGTCTATGGGCATGATGACTTCTGGTTGCGTGGGGCCTGGAGTGGCATCAGGTACTATGATGGGGCCAGGCCGCAATATGCTTCCCAGTGCCTGCGTTTTTTATGGCGGTGCTCCGGCGACGACGATGATGAGTCCCACTTTACAAAATCTGACGAATGCATCAGGAACAAATATGGGACCAGATCAAGTAAGCGTGGCGATTTTGGGTTGAGTGTCAACTGCATAAATTTTAAAAATATATATCCGGATAGGGGTAACCATGGCTGCGATTGAATCTTTTTCATGTTCTTTAAAAGGGAATGGTCAGGATTGGACAGTATTGCGCCTAGTTGTGTTGCATGAAGTGGCGCGTTTGCCGCAAGCGGTGTTGGTGGTGCGAGCCGACTCGATAAAAGTGGGTGCAGGGCCTTATACCCTACGCTTGCAGGGTGCTGATAGCGGCAATGCAGTTTCTGTACTGGGGGAAACTGCATGGTACGTCAATCAAGCCACTTTGTTGCCATCAGTGACTTCGAATGCTAAAGGCGAGTGGCTGATATCTCTTGGTGTGCTGAAAGCGCAAACAGTGCCTATGCGGGCATTTGTGGCAGAGGGACGTTCCGCGCTGGAGGTTGTGCAAGAAATTTGCGAGCGGCGCGAGTGGTTGGATATGAATTGGGTTGGCGAGCCATTCTCACAGCGCTTGGGTACTGTCCTTTCTTTGGGCGAAACGGTAGAGGGGTTTTTGCGTCGTTTTGCCGGTTCCATCAACTGTTGGTTTAATTTTGCTGGCAAATTGGGTATGCGTTGGACTACGCAAGGTTTGGCGAGTATGGAAAAAGGTCGGTTACCTTACGCTGTGCGTGAGGTTGTTTCCAGCAAGATTGCCGCCCCTGCACAGACTCGGGTTTTTTGGATGAACAGCCTCGCTAAATTGCGTTATCCCTCGACGGTGGCACAGCAACCACGGGTGCATGAAGTACTCCAGGCTAGTGAGGTTGATGTGCCAGAAGGACTGAGTGAGTCACAGCGTCCGACGGAGTGGTCACTGCATTATGGTTTAAGCGATGTTGCCGAAAACTTGGCTATTTGCGCTGGTCATCCTATTGGTGTGCTTGGGCGTCATGCGTTGGCAGTAGTGCATGTTTGGAGTGCAGAAGAAATGCGTACAGGCGACACTGGTGTGATGCGCAATTTATTTGACGGCGTTATTGCTGGTTTATTGCCAGAGCATGTGGAGCATTTCCTTGGACAGGCAACAAATTGTGCCAGCATCACGTTGTCGATTGATGGGGCAGCAGATTTGTCCTATTTAGATGGTATCGCGTTGCTGAATAGGGATGATGGCAATTTACGCGAAATGGCACGTATCCTGGCTAGTCGTTTGAGATTGGGTATGGCGGATTGGCAACCACCAGCACCAGTTCAGATGTCTGGCATGGTTCCTGCGACTGTAGTGAGCGCGAGTGCGACTCAGGATGAGGATAATAAAATCCAAGAAGCAGTGGGAGACTATGCTGCTTTGCCTGCTGCTAAAGAAACGCATTTGCGTTCAAGTCGGTTGAAGCTGCGTTTTGATTGGCATGAGCAAGTGATTGAGGTTCCATTTGCGACGCCTTGGGCTGGTGCGGGCGGTTATGTTTTTTTCCCGCCACGCGCAGGAGATCGAGTTCTCGTTGCCTTTGTCAATGGTGATTTGTCAGCCCCTGTTGTGGTGGCGGCTATTCAGTCTGAGCAAGAGGTATTGCCAGATGCTTTCAAGTCGCCGGGAGAGCAATGGCATGCTTGCCAGCCACAGGGTATTTCTTCTACTAATGGTTTGGTATTGGAAACGACAGAGTCGGGTGATTTAGTGTTGTATGCCAAAAAAGGAAATTTGGTATTACGTGCACGCGATACGGTGGTGCTAGAAGGTCGTATTTTGAGTCAGCAGTTTGCTAAAACATCTAATTCCGTTCGTTTGTATGAGCGGGATTTGGATTATGAAAAATCATGAGTAAAAGTATAGATATTCATTGCTGATCTTGATGTTTTTAATTTGCCTAACCTATTTATATTGCGAGTCAATCTGATGGAAACCATGACAGAAGTAGTCGAATTGAGGCGCGACACGTTAAAACGTGACCAAAAACATGAGCAGAATTATGGCCAAGTGTGCGAAGGGCATATTGTCCGTGCGTTGCCAACTGGTACAAGTAAGGCACTTTCAGTATCAGATGTGGAGTGGGAGGTGCGTGCAGAGCGCGGTATGTTGGCAGCCCGCAGTGCGGCTAGTTGTTTGTTAGCGCCACAGCCAGGTGATACGGTTTTGCTGATGTCGGTGCAGGGGCAATGGTGGATTACTTCAATTCTGCATTCTCCTTCGATTGCTAACAGTGTTTTGCAAGTACCTGGTGCGCAACAATTGACGGTTAGTGCCCCCGAAGTCATTTTGCAAGCAGGACAGGCCTGTCGTGTTCAAAGCGATTTTTTCGAACTGGAAACCCAAAAACTGGATGTACGTAGCACGAGTGCTCGCTTCACTATTTCTGCTTTGCAATTGGCAGCGCGTTGCTTGACGGCAATGGCGCAGCGTTTGCATTTGATGAGTGAGCATATTGATACTACTTGTCGTGCACGAACAACTCGGGTGGAGGAGGTGGATCACCTTTCAGCCCGTCACATTACAACGACGGCAGATGAAACGCATACTCAGCAAACTGGACAAATGTTAATCAATGCACGTGATACGGTCAGGGTTGATGGTGACCGGATATTAATGGGATAAGAAAGATAGGCGAAGTCGATGAATGCAACAATTGGCAATATCAATGCTGCTAATACTGTTAACACTGTATTAAATGATAGATCTGCGACAGCTTTGGCGCGCAATCATTTGCGTATGGGGCGGGTGCGTGAAGCGGAGGCTCTATTAGAAGCTTGGTTGCAACAAGACCCGAATAATCCTTCGGCACGTGTGTTGCAAGGTTGGCTGCTTTTGACTAGTGGTAAGTTTGATGAGGGTAGGCAACTACTAGAAACGGCCGTATCCATCGCACCACATAACGCATTTGCCTATGTTGCTTTGGGTGTTTTTCATCAAGCGCAAGGTAAACCCGAGGAAGCTGAGTTGTGTTGGGAGCGTGCATTGGCACTGGATGCGGCGGACGTCGATGCTGCAGCGTTGTTGGTGGAAATGCGTATGCAAGCTGGCAACTTGGTTGCCGCAGAACAGTTGGCGCGTGCAGCGTTGGCAGCAGCACCGAATGCCTCGCTGGCGCATTTTAGTTTGGCAGAAGTATTGCTGAGTAAAGGTGATGTGGATGAGTCACTGGATTTGTGTGAGCGTGGGGTGGCCCAGGAGCCTGATGATTGGCGTGGTTTGTTGACTTATGGCCGTATTTTGATGCAGGTTGGGAAACTACCGGAGGCACGCGCCAAGCTAGAACAAGCTTTAACCATGCGTCCCGGTGAGCCTGAGTTGATTTCTGCTTTGGCCTTGGTTTTCTTGCGCCAAAAGGCTTGGTCTGACGCGGAGCGTAGCGCTAGAAAGTTATTAATATTAAATCCTCGTCAAATAATAGGCGCACGTATTTTGCTGCAGGCCTTGGCAGGGCAGGGGCGGTTTGATGATGCGGCTAATCAGGTAGCACAAACAGCGACTAGCACACCGGCAGAAAAGATGCTGCTACAGATAGATTTGGCGGGATTGTATCGTCGTGTTGGTCGTATTGATGAAGCAGAAAAAATCGCCTTGCAAGCACAGGCAGAAGCAGAAGAATCTAACGCATTGATACCGACCTATTTTTTAGCTGAATTGGAGTTAATAAAAGGAAATTGGGCATCGGCGTTTGACACACTGGCCCGTTTATCTCGGAGTAATGATGGTGGGCGTTTACAAACTGGTTTGCCAGTAGCCGATGCCTTGCGTGATCGTAAAGTGATTTTGGTAGGAGACAGTTTTTCGCAGATGATGTTGTTTGCACGTTACGTGAAGCGTCTTGCTGAACACGGTGCACAAGTCACCTTGGTCGGCGCTAATCTTGGTCGTTGTGGTGCATTGGCACAGGGTTTGCCGGGTGTGACCGCTATCCATCAGCCAGACCCGAATGCCTCGCTTGAGGAAAAAAATAAAATTTGGCCAGAAGATGCATTGTCAGAATCCATGTTGTGCTTGCCTGCGCATTTTGGTATTGCGACAGAAAGTCAGCTGTGGGAGGGGCCGTATTTAACCGTACCAGCTGAACGGGTGGGGCAAATGCGCGCTGCCTTAGCCCAATATCCACGTCCTTGGGTAGGGATTGAGTTGGGTGCGCAACCCGATCAATCCATGTTGCAAGCGATTGCTGATGCCGTACGTGCTAGTGGTGGTACGCCGGTAGGATTGGGGCCTGGGTTGGAGGATGTATTGGGCGAGACTGCTGTTTGGCCACGAATTCCAGATTTGCATATGTTAGCGACTTGGGTGCAGGCATTGGATACTGTCGTTGCTGGTAGTCATTTAATGCCTGCGATTGCGGGTCCATTAGGAAAGTCGGCACATATTTTGTTAGAAATAGAGTCGGATGCTTTGTGGGGGATCATGGGAAAAACTAGTCCTTGGTATCCTAGCTTGCATTTGCATCGACAAACGCAGCAAAGTGATTGGCAGGATGCCTTGGCTGCTTTACGTGTTTCATTGGCAGAATTAGCGATTGAGCTGAAATCTGCACCCGTTTTGGCGGGAGCCTAAGCGATGACGTCCGAACTGGCATCTTGGCGTCCCTTGGGGGATGCTATGGATATGCTAGAGCGGAATTTGGGGATGGCAATACGACGAGCGTTGCCATCTAATGCCTTACGTGGGACTCCGGAATGGGAGCGAGGCACGTTAACTTGGGATCCATTTTCCAAGCCGGTTGTGGAAAGCACACCTGACTCAGGCACAAAGCAAGCACCGCATAAAGAGCGGCAACAAGAGCAGCAAGTGCAAGAACCGGCGGGTTTGTTGTTAGCCAGTTTGACTTGGCGTCTGCGTGATACTTTGTTATGTAGTGGGCGGGGCATGAGTGAATGGCGTTTCCATGGTATTGCTTGGTATAACGATGCGCGTATTGACTTTTCTGGTGAGTGCTTGCGAGATACGGCAACAGGTGGATTCTGGGAGTTCCGTTTGCAAACGCTTGGATTTGCTGCTGCAGTTGCATAATTTTTTATCCCCTTTCCAATCAGTGAAGAGGGTGAGGTGAGGGAGGAACATTTGTCATGACAAAAAATTCGACAGTCACCTGGGTGCGACAAGATGCCAGCTGGTCGCAGTCCTCCGTTATTGAGGTAAAAACTACCGATACTGCAGTGCCGGATGCACCGTACGTAGAAAGGGAGGGTAGTTCTCGGCCACTCTCTTATGTAAGTAATAATCCTGATGTCGCTGCTGTTCGCAGTATGACGGGTCTTGTCACTCTAGGGCGGCGAGAAGGACAAGCAGTGATAACGGCTAATTTGCCTGCAGATGACCAATGGAGTGCAGCATCGGCCAGTTATACCCTGATAGTGTATGACCCGAGTGCACAAATCAAGCTGACAAATGCCATTTCTATAATCAAGGTGAATCAGAGTTTAACGCTAGTAGCCAAAATGATGTTGAGCGGCGTTGATACTGGTTTCCCACTTTCTGCTCAGAATACGGCGAATAATTATTTTAGCTATGCGGTAGGAAAAGCCGGTGATACTGGCACGGCAAATATCGATGGTCGCAGTGGTAGCTTGACTGGATTAACCGCTGGTTCGGTGACGGTGACGGTAACCTTGCATAGTACGCGCCAATATGCCGTGATGAGCGCTGAGTTTGTTGTGACGGTGCAGAAGGGTGATAGTGTTCTCAGTTGGGCGAATCCCCCCGCTGCATCGATCAAAATGGGGGAAACTTTTACCCCAACAGTTTCCCATAGTGGCAGCACGACAGCGGTAGTGTATAGCAGTAGCGCGCCAAGTGTGGCGACGATTGATGCTGCAACGGGCGTCATTACCCCGGTCAGTGTGGGCAGTACCACAATTAGCGTTGTGTTGGCAGGGGATAGCAATTACAACGTTGCGCCAACTCTTACTTACACTTTGACAGTAGAAAAGGGTATTAGTGCATTGAGTTGGGTAGGTGTTCCCGTGACATCCATCAAAATGGGTGAAACACTTGCTCCAGTAGCGACATCTCACAGCGGTAGCACGACAGCAGTGCTTTATTCGAGCAGTAATACCAATGTTGCAAGGATTGATGCTGCAGGCAGCATTACTTTGGTAGGGGTTGGTAGTAGCACAATTAGCGCCGAGTTGTTAGACGATGCGAATTACCAAGCGGCACCAGCCATTTCTTATACGCTGACGGTAAATAAGGGAAATAGTACGTTGGGTTGGGTGAGCACACCTGCTGCATCCATCAAAATGGGTTTGACTCCATCTATTCCTCAAGTCTCGCAAAGTGGTAGCACAACAGCAGTGTCTTACTCCAGCACTGATACCAGTGTTGCAACGATTGATCCCGCAACTGGTGTCATCAAATTGATAGGTGTCGGAAATGTCACGATCAGTGCCACGTTGCCAGCGGATGCCAATTACCAAGCGGCACCAGCGCCTGTTGACTACACTTTTACAGTAGAAAAAGGTGACAGTACTTTAAGTTGGGCTAGCACGCCTGCTGCATCCGTCTACATGGGCGATGTGCTCCCTCCTTTTGTCGTATCGCGTAGCGGTAGCACGACAGCGGTTGACTACAGAAGTAGCAATCTAAGCGTAGCAAAGATTGATGCTAGTGGCGCTGTCATTTTGTGCGGTTTAGGTACGACGACCATCACTGCTGAGTTGGTGGGAGATAGGAATTATTACGCTGCTCCAGCAACTATTACCTATGACATAACGGTCAGCAAAGGCGATGTCACAGTTAGTTTGCTTTACAGTCCGTTTTCAGTGTATGTCAATGAAAAATTGACTTTGGTACCAGTGGCTAAAAGGACTGGTACGGGTACGGTAGTGGTGGACGATCTCACTTATCACTATGCAGTAGGGAAGGCGGGAGATACTGGAACAGCGACTATAGATGCAGCAGACGGGGTGTTGACCGGCGTGGTGAGTGGTTCTGTTACTGTGACGGTAACATGCACCAGCAACTTGTACCAAATAACCGGAACAGAATGCACGGTAACGGTGTTGGCGAGCAGCTGTGCAGTTAGCGTGCCTGCTGGTACCACGAGTATCAAACTTGGTGGCGGCAATGATCCAAGTTACCAAATTGTCCCCACTGCTAGTTTGAATGGCATCGTGGCGCGGAATGGCGCGCCATATGGGAGTGGCACCTATAATTTTACATACAGTTATACATTGTCGGATGTCTCGCCTGCTGGCAGCGTGACAATCAGCCCGGATGTGGATGGTTTGATTATTGGTAAGCACTTTGGTACAGCTACAGTCATCATCACGGTGACTTTTAGTGCCCCTGTTTCCTTAACTGCTTCGACCACCTTGTTGGTCAGTGTGATAGAAGGTAATCCGAATACACCTAGGCCAACTAGTGGTAGTACCGACAATGCGAATTATCCTGCTTATACTGGCAGCGAGCCGCCACAATTGGATGCAGTACAGGCATTGCTGGATGATTTGATGCCAGTGGCACAGGGACAGACGCACGATGACCCCAATTCCACCGCCGCGCAATTATTTGGTTTGGATTTATCGTATTTTGAAAATATCCAAGCCGATGGCAAGAAAATTGTTTTTTCTATTAATGAGGCCAACAATATTTATCAAATGAGTTGCACCGCAACCAGTCATTTACGCTTAAAGACGACCAAAGAATTGGTATTGGGCGATAACATTTCGTTTGCTGTTACCCGTGGGAATACTTTCAATCTCACTGTCAATCTTAATAATAAAGATGGGGTGGATAATGATACCCAGACCGGTCATGGCGTCGTCAGTACCAGCATCACCGGGATAGCCGCGGAGTTGCAACTAGGGGCATTCCGTACTTATGACGATACCCTATACCCTTATCAAGCAAATCCAGCGACGACCGACACCAATGTCAATTTTGTTTATCTTCCCAAACTGAATAAAGTAGAACTCGATTACGGCAAGATCAATTCTTCTCGTCGCGATCGTGTGGTTAAATTGGAATTTTTGGGGCCAGGCAAGGCGAATAAAGATAGTGCTGGCAAGGACGATCATGATAAAAATAATGGCAATTTAAATACCTTAGAGCTGGTAAAACGCCACTCTGATCGTTTAGTGCCAGAAGAGTGTGCTTATGCCGAGTTCACCCAAATTACTCGGGATGGATTTAAGCCATATAAAGGTGCCTCCAAAGGCATCAGCGCCAAGGCGCAGGGCAATCCTTCTATCTTGCCGGAGGAAGATCATTTGGGATTGCTGGGGGATTATTTTCATGATGACACGAATGGCGGCCAAGCCATGGCGCAGTATGACATCATTAATTTGCCAGCTTATGTATTGAAAGATGATTTGTTCGATACAACTCAGGTTGATGGTGGGGTCAATTTCTTGCAATTTCGCAAAGGCAAGGGCCGTTTGCGTCATGAATACATGGACAACACGATCAAGATGCTACAAAAAGCCAAAGCCGTCTTTAATATCAATATTGCTGGTGGGATACGCGACTTTTTTGTTGCTAGTGTGGTTTCTGAGTTGGACTTTTCTGCAACGGTGATTTGCCACTCATGGATATCGCCAGTTGGTTTTAATCACACGGTTTGCGCGGTTTCCAACAGTTTTAATTTTACTGATTACAGAATATCGAATGATTTCGTATTGTTTGATATGCAAAGTTATATAACAAATTCTTGGCGAGTGAGGTTTGGTGTGAAAGTTAAGGGCCGTCCTACAGCAATGCAGGCATGGACATCGTTTCAAGATCGATTAAATCTAGTCAGTGGTGCGACCGAGGGGGTGAGCATATCATATGATGGAGTTGTATTTGAGGATACTATTTACCATCAAAGCTATATCCCAGTTCGCTCAGAATCTTCTGACGTTTCATTAAGAAGTATATTGACTTCTATATGTTCTGGCATGAGATCGTATAGTTAATGAAGGTAGGGGTTATCAAAATGCTTTCAAGATTATTAAAGAGTAGGTATCTAACCTATTATTTGCTAGCGTAATAAATTTAAATTAAGAGGCATTAATATGCGATCGCCTAATTTACGTTGGTCCAGTAGTGCGGATGTAATGGTGCCCGGTTCAGGGATTGGGCCTGCTTCATTTCCTGTTATTGAACATGATGGGAGTGGACAGATCACATACACCAGTAACCAGCCATTAGTGGTGAGTGTTGGTGAAAATTATGAAATCAATGGCTATGGATGGGCAGCACTGGATGTCATAGTAACGATTACTGCCAGCCTAGCAGCAGACGGAGATTACGAGGCGCAAGAAGTCAGCTATCGCATTGTTTTCCCCAAGTCTGCGGTGAAGATCAGTTTTTCCGATTCTGGGATTGTTAAAAAAACAAAAGAAACATGGACTATTACCCCACGAGTAATAGTGGATTCGACAGTTGATGGCGTAGAAAGCACGCCGAATAATCGTCACTATGTCTACGACGTGCTTGATGCCAACGGGCATGTTTCTAATATAGTGGCAGTTGCGGTTTCAAATACGTCTTGTCAAATTACGGCTGGAGCAGTAGCTGGTATAGCGAAAGTCAAGGTAACGGTAACTGTTTTGTTAGCCAATGGTCACAGATCGACTGCATCGGCCTCGTTAGTCGTGACAGTGGTCGATGCGGAAAATGGCGATACTAACGATCCTAGACCTGTCACGACGGATTATCCCAATTACACCGGAACGGCCATGCCCCCCTTGGCGGCAGTACGGGCTTTATTGAATGATTTGATGCCGGACGATACGCCAAACGCCCCTGATATCAATTCTACTGCTGCTCAATTGTTTGGTTTGGATTACGAATATTTTGCTCTGGTGGGACAAAATAATAAGCGAACTGTGTTTCAAATCGGGGAGCGTAACGATATTTATCAGGCGAGTTGCACTGCTGCCAGTCATTTGCGTTTGAAAGTCAGCAAAGAGATGATTTTGGGGGATAACATTGCATTTAGCGTTACTCGTGGCAATACGTTTAGCGTCACGTTGAATTTGAATGACAAGAGCGACCAGTCTGATAAAACGATAGAAGGTAATGGTGTTACCAATATCAGCATGATAGGTGTTGCCAACAAATTAGAGCTAGAGACATTTTCTGCGCATGAGGATGATTATTATTCCTACGATAAAAGTCCAGGTACAGGTACTAATTATGTTTATATTCCTAAATTAAAGGTTTTGAATTTGGATTATGGAAAAATTACCTGCTTTCGTCGTGACCGTGCCATTTCGCTGGAATTCATGGGGTTAGATCACTATAGGCTAACGCCCGACAATGCGCATTTTGCCAATTATAGTGAAATTCGAAAGGACCAAATTCCACCTACCTTACTTACCAAGGCAAATAACAGAAGCTTTGACCGCGGGTTGTTGCCAGCAGAAGAAAACCTGGGTTTGCTGAATGGATATTTTCGTGATGAGGGCAAAGAGGATGCACCCGGCTGCATGCAGCAGTATCATAAAATTAATTTACCACCCGATTTATTAGCCGACCCTACTCTTGATACTGGTGGCGCCAACATCTTGCAATTCATGCACGGAAAAGGGCGTTTGGCCTATGATTACATGGATGGTGGAATGAAGACTTTCCTGAAGACTAGGGATTCCAATATTCTCATGTATGTTGGGCCTATCGTGACAGAGAGCGTGGCATGTGCAGCATTTGTTAAGCTTGAGTACTACGCTTTTATGATTACCAATCAAGTGATGTCGCCTTGGCACTTCAACACGGATTTTATTTTATATAACGGAAATACTGTAATTTCTCTATTGAGATTTAGTGCTAGTCTTGTCCAGCATGATTTTCATCAAGAGTTTGGGAATCTGATTAAGGAAAAGCTGGGCGTGGAAGTAGAGGCGGCAGGGCAAGAAAAGTGGATAAGGGGAGGGTTGGTACATCATGCTGGCATTTTTTGCTCTTATATGGCAACTAGTGCTGTGAAGTATTTATCGTACCGTGCGGACACAACCACAATGGAGGTTTCCAGCTCCTCAATAACTATGGAAAATATAGGGTCTTACATAGCTTCTGCTGCGCTTGCGATGAATGTTGGCACTTACATACATCCGGCATAAGTCTTATGAAGGGATAGATCATGACAATCGCATGGGTGCGCAAACAAGATAACGCTTGGCAATCAAGCACAGGTGTCACTGTATTGGGCATGGATAAACGCACCATACCTGACTGTCCGCAAATACAGGTGAGTTCTGGTAATGGTGCACCTAGCTATAGCAGCGATACGCCCTCTGTTGTTGCGATTGATCCCAACACAGGAGAGATCAAGCTGCAGGGTCAGCCAGGGACAGCCACGATGACTGCCAGGCTAAGCAATGGCGAGACTGATTCTTATAGCATTACAGTGAAAGAGATCGAGGCAGTAATCAGCTTCCCCGATTATTTATCGTCTTCGGCTTCCATTTCGGTTGGCGCGGTATTAAATCTTAATCCGCTCGCCACATCCAAAGTGGCGGGTACCAATGCTGGCACCAGTTTTTCCTACTCGGCATCAAATTCTATCCTCACTGTCAGTCAGACGGGTCGTGTGACGGCTGGTTCCAGGGCGGGTACTGCAACGATTACGGTGACGTTAAACAGCAATCAATATGCGGCAGCACAAGCCACTTTTGTAGTGCAAGTGCAGGCTTCGGTCGGTGATGTTGTTGTTGTGAATGCGACCAGCAATGCTTCTGTCGTCACCGTTTCAGGTGGTGTTAAGCCGACCTGCCAAATTACTGCCATGATGACGATCAATGGCAAAAAGCCTGCTGGTGTTTCTTATCGGTATTCTGTTACAGCAGCATCTGCCAATATAGCGACCATTGACGCTAACTCTGGTTTGCTTGCCAGTGGCGCTAATCCAGGGATAGTGGAAGTGACGGTCACTGCTACCGTTGATGCTAACGCGGCTGAATATGCCGGCGTCGCTGGATCGACTGTAGTAGCCATTACGGTAGTGGCGGCAGATGGCGATACCAACGACCCCAGACCTGCGTCTTATCCCACATATTCAGGTAGTCAACCGCCCACGATAGAAGCTGTAAAAGCTTTACTGAAAGCCCTGATGGCGTCCGATGCAGACAGGGCAGATGACACTACTACGCAAAATGTCGATGAATCCAATATTGTTGTTGCGCAACAGTTGTTTGGCTTAGATTACGACTACTTTGCTGCGACGGCACCCAATGGTAAAAAAGTGGTTTTTCCGATTAATGAAAGCAATAACATTTATCAAGCTAGTTCTACAGCGACCAGTCATTTACGGTTAAAAGTGAATAAGGAGCTGGTGTTGGGGGATAATATTTCATTTTCTTTCACTAGAGGCAATACATTTAGTATTAATGTCAATCTGAATGACAAGGCGGATCTTGCTGGTCAAGATACCAATCATGATGGAGTCGATGATAGCGTCCAGACTGGCCATGGCGTTACCAATACCAGCATCACAGGTATCGCTTCTGCATTAACGTTGGGCGCTAACGAAGTGG
>CAZCIX010000053.1:0-2504 GCA_964498835.1 uncultured Burkholderiaceae bacterium
AAGTTTTCTATTATTTGGTGCTGTACTGAAAGATAAGGCGCAATATACCTGGCAGCGCCACCGGACAAAATGCATAAGACCGGCGCCTGCATCACTGTACCATGTTGCGCCACCGCCCGCTCTATCGCCCCAGCTTGCGCCATCAAGCAACCAGATTGAATCGCCGCTTTCGTATTATCTGCAAATGCATGAGACGGAAGCGGTATCAGATTTTTTAAATCCGTCACATTAGCATTAGGCAATTGCGCCGTATTCTGTGCCAACGACTCCGCCATCAAGCCTAAACCAGGCAAAATCATGCCGCCTAAAAATTCACCCTGTGCCGTCAACGCATCAATGGTCGTTGCCGTGCCGCAAGTGACAACAATCAAAGAACGTTCTGGGAATAAGGCACGCACCGCGATCATGGTGGCAAAACGGTCACAGCCCAATTGTTCTGGATAGGCGTAGGTATTACGCACACCTGCTAATTGCGATGTGGACACAAACCATTCCAGCGCTACTGTTTCACCAAAACAATGTTGCAGCGTAGCGGATAGTTTCTCGCGCATAGTCTTGTTAGCTACATTGGAAATAACAGCACGTGTAATAGTATGAGTGTATTCTTGCCATGCTTTTTCCAATTCATCCATCGCATAATGCGTTACTGAACCATGGGCCAACCAATGCCCCAGCGTTGTATTCTTTGACGCAACGCCATCATGTTTAAGCATGGCCCATTTGATTCTTGTATTTCCTACATCTAGCAAAAGCAACATGGCTTTAGTCCTTATTCGCCTGATATAAGCGCAAAGAAACATCGCCAGCCATGATAGATACTGTTCCTGTTCCGGGGCCAATTTCACTTCCAACCAAAGATTCCAACATCAAACGCCCTATACTATCGACTCCTTTGGCTATGCCTTCATGCAAGTTCTGTCCTTGATTCGAAATAACGACAGCTTGATCAGCATAGGCATGCAAGGCATTCCAACGCGCCACGAAGGCAGCAAATCCTTCTTGCTCAAATTGATGCAAAACATGTGTCAAATGATTCAATAATGTTGCCATGATCTGATTACGATCTTTCTGCATCAAGCTGGGAGCATCCGTTGCAGCCTCACCAAGCAATGCATACAACTCATCCGATAACAGCATATTTAAACCAACTCCAATCACAGCCCACACTACTTGACTTTGACCTTTGTCTCGTACAGTTGCTGTTTCTATCAACACACCACCCAACTTTTTACCATCCTTGAGAATATCGTTTGGCCATTTCAACCGTACAGACACATCACATACCGCTAAAGCCTCGGCAATCGCCACGCCCACCGCCAATGGCAAACCAAGCAAGCCCTGCATAGACAAATTGAATTTCCATGCCAAAGAAAAGGTCAAAGTAGATTGCGGCACCGCATGCCAACTGCGACCAGCACGCCCTCTTCCTGCGGTTTGCTTCTCTGCGATCAATAGCGTGGGCACAGTCAACGTATCCAGCTGTACCAACAAATCAGCATTGGTCGACCCTGTTTCTGCAACGGCCTGAATAGCTACTGCTTTTGCCGAAGCATCACACAATGCGGCAATGTGTTGCGCTGAAAATGATGATGAGAGTGATGAAGTCAATTCATACCTAATGATGGTGAAGCTTTTAAGAGATAAAAAATTCTAGCGTGGGGCTATCACACGGGCTTTATGTGGTGCTTTTGAGAACAAAAAGTCATACAAATAATTAGGAAAAATCCGCAACAACTTCGCGAGCACACCCATCTGCCAAGGAATCACTGCATAACTACGCCCCATCTCAATGACAGAAAGCGCCTCAGCAGCAAATTTGTCAGCGGGCATTAAAAAAGGCATTTTGTATTGATTCACTTGCGTCATCGGCGTATCAATGTAACCCGGCGCGATCGTGACGACTTTGATGCCCGTCCCATACAACTCAACCCGCAACGATTCGCAATAACTAATAACGGCTGCTTTGGAGGCACTATACGCTCCTGCGCCTGGCAAACCACGTATGCCAGCCACACTGGCAATACCGACCAAACGGCAAGCACGTTGATTGGCTTTATCTAATTGTGCTTGCGCCTTCATGCCAGGAATAAAAGGAGCAAACGTCGCTACCATCGCTAACACATTGGTTGCCAGAATCGTTTCAAATGGTGGTAAATCTTCTCTATATTCCGTCAATGTTCCCTGCGAAATACCTGCCGCTGCAATGACAATATCCACACCGTCAGAGACTGCAATGAAATCCGCAGCTGCGGTCGCCAATGCTGCATGATCTGTAACATCTACCGTATAAATGAAATGACGATTGGCATTAGGTAAACTCGCTGCCAATTGCTCCAAAGCATCAGTGCGTCGGCCTAATAAACCAAGAGTAGCCCCTTGCTCTGCATAACACCGCGCCATCGCAGCACCGATTCCACTGGATGCGCCGGTGATAAAGACATATTTCATGCAGTCGACTTTTGATGAATTTACTAACTTATTGATTTACTGAGTAATTAACAAAC
>CAZCIX010000053.1:2604-5541 GCA_964498835.1 uncultured Burkholderiaceae bacterium
GTTTGTTAATTTTGAAGATGATTAACTTTGTGATGCGTGACTTGGCACTGTGGTTTTTTTAGTTTTATGTTTAGCTTTTGCTTTCGTAGTTGTCGCGCTACTGGAAGATGCGGCATCGCTACTTACAGCCTTAGTGCTCAATCCACGCTCCTGAGCTACTTTGGCCAACAAAATATCCATTACCTGCAAAGCTGCCAATCCGCGTGCTGCCTCAGTTGCTTTAGCTGACAAACTTACCCCAGCCGCAGCAGGTGATGTCAAGAAACGACCATCAATCGCAATAGTCGGTACGCCATCAATTTTGTAGCTATTTTGCATTTGATTGGCACGCGTCGCCTTGGTTTGAATTGAAAAAGAGCGATACAACTCAAGAAATTTTGCTTTGTCTACGCCGTTTTTAGCAACAAAATCAGCAATTGCATCTTCTTTAGTCAAAGGTTGACGCTCAGCATGAATAGCATTAAAGATTTTTTTATGTAATTCCTCTGCTTCTGTCTTGGGCAATGCCATTGCTTCAAGAGCAAAATACAAACGCTGATGTGCTGCCATCGAATCTGAGAAAGAAACATGAACGCGTTTAAAAACAATTTTATCGCCTTGTTTTTTAACCCATTCTGTCAATGCAGGATCAAAGGCGTAGCAATGCGGGCAGGAATATAAAAAGAATTCCGTGACTTCAATTTTTTTCCCCGTTTCAGCAGGTTGGGCATGCTCAAGAACCTGATACTCCACCCCACTTTTTGGATTTTCTGGGGATGCGGACGCACTTAATGCCAACAAGCTAAAACTAACACCAATAAAAAAACGACGAAGAGAAAACATAAAAATTTCCTTAAGTTTATTTTTGATTACGAATAACTGCGACATCAATACCATTATCGGACAACCTTCCTTTCATCCGATTTGCTGCGTCCAGTTGATTAAATGGACCAATACGCACGCGGTACAAATGCCCATTATCCACTACACGATCACTAATAACGGTCTCAAATCCCATTAAAGCCAACTTTGCTCGTGAACTTTCAGCATCAGCAACATCACGGAATGCACCTACTTGTAAATAATAGATCCACTTTTCATCCACAGGATTGGTATCAGCCTTGTCAGTTTTCTTAGTTTCCTTGGAATCAGTCAAGGATTTATTTTCATTAGCCAATTTTGTATCTGAGGACAGTTTAGTATCAGGTTCTGGTTTGATATTTGATGTTGCGTCGGCTTGTTTTTCTTCACCATTTTTTGTTGCATCTTTTAAAGCTGCTTTTGCCGAATTTTGATTGCCATATAATGGCTTATTCGGATCAACAATTTGCTCAATCAAAGAATCAGATGTTTTTTCTGATTTTCCATTTTTATTGGTAAAAGGAGTTGAACCTTTGGTAATAATCAAAGCAACCCCCAAAGCAATTGCCAAACCAATAATCAGGCCAATAATGATGCCCAAAAAAGTCCCACCCCATTGTTTTTGATTACCAATATTGCCGCATTTATACTGAGTTAATTGCATACCATATCTCTCAATTACATTTACATCTTGGTAGGTGTTGTAACGCCAATTAAAGACAAACCATTGCGCAATACTTGCTTCGTAGCGCACATCAATGCCAATCTTGCTAACTTAGTAGGAATATCGTCAACCAACACACGCTCTGCATTATAAAAAGCGTGCAACTCTGCGGCTAATTCACGTAAATAAAATGCTACCTGATGAGGGCCAAGCTCTTCTAACGCTTTTTGTAGAACATCTGGATACTCCGCCAATTTTGACATTAAACTCATTTCACGCGGTGCAATCAAAGGAGTAGTATCAACATCACCCAAGATTGCCTCATCACCGCTCCATTGTGTCAAAACAGAGCAAATCCGCGCATGTGCGTATTGCACGTAGTAGACTGGATTTTCATCCGAATGCGCCAATGCAAGATCGATATCAAACACAAATTCTGTATCGGGTTTGCGTGAAATTAAGAAGAACCGCACCGCATCACGCCCCTTAACCAGATCACCATTGCCCGACCACTCAATCAAATCACGTACCGTGACATAAGAGCCTGCGCGTTTGGAGATTTTGACTTCTTCTCCGTTTCTCATGACTGTTACCATCTTGTGCAGCACATAATCAGGATAATTTGGGGGGATACCAAGATCAAGCGCCTGCAACCCAGCACGCACACGTGATATCGTGCCATGATGGTCACTACCTTGTATGTTAATCGCCTTCGTGTATCCACGTTGCCACTTCGTCACGTGGTAAGCCACGTCTGGCACGAAATAAGTATAAGAACCATCCGACTTTTTCATCACGCGATCTTTGTCATCGCCATATTCTGTAGTGCGTAACCAAAGCGCGCCATCGGATTCGTAGGTCTTACCAACTTGCGTCAGAGCATTAACTACCGCATTCACTTTTCCATCTTGATATAAAGAAGATTCAAGGTAATAACAATCAAATTTGATACCAAATGCCTGTAAATCAATATCTTGCTCATGACGTAAATAAGTGACCGCAAACCGGCGGATTAAATCGACATCATTAACATCACCCGAACTTGTCACAGGTAAGCCATTACTCGCGACCACTGTCTTTTTGGATAAATAATCTTGTGCTATATCAGCAATGTAATCACCGTTATAAGCTGTTTCTGGCCACGCAGCATCACCTGGTACATATCCTAATGCACGTGCCTGTACAGAAAGTGCTAAATTGGCAATTTGAACACCAGCATCGTTGTAATAAAACTCACGACTAACGTCGTATCCCTGCGCTTCTAACAAAGCAGCCAACGCATCACCCAAAGCACCTTGTCGTCCATGTCCAACATGCAATGGACCAGTAGGATTGGCAGAAACAAACTCAACCAAAACTTTTTTACCTACACCAACATCCGATCTTCCATATTGTGAACCTTGATGCAACACGGTTTTAATAATCATCTGCTT
>CAZCIX010000053.1:5641-13571 GCA_964498835.1 uncultured Burkholderiaceae bacterium
TGAAACAAATCGATGATTTTTTGCTTTTGTTGAGCAAGCATAAATTGATATAAAAATAAGCAGATATATAAAAACCGCACATTATACTGTGCTGAAGTTATGAACGCTGATGCAAATAAATTGAAAGAAGAAAGAGAAAATGATGTCGCTCATGAAAGCGCCATACTAAATCTTCTTATGGTTACAAAGGGATGAGTACAGATACAAATATTATTGCAAATTGGCGCTCAAAAAACGCGCTAGTACTGTTTCTACAAAAAGTCATTCGTGGATAAACCTGCGCTTCTGATTGCTAGTTGATCAATACTTGAATACTTCGATACAAAATGCACATTTTTACTTTGCAGGAAAGGGGATATTTCTATTTGGTATTGACAGGGGATGTGGTGATTTGACAGTATGTGGCATGATTATTATCCTGGTGCAGGAGGGCCTCTGGAATCCTAGCTCTATTATTCAATTTATGGAGAATTATCATGAAACACATTACCCTCAAAACAATCTGGGTTGTCTGTAGTGCGGTAGTCATCAGTATTGTGGCCTCAAGCCCAGCAGCAGCCTATAAAAGGCAAAGAACGCCAGTGGGCCAAGCCAGCATGCAATGGGTTTGTATGTCACGGTTTAATTGTGCGCCTTCGGACGTTAAACCATCTGGGGGGTGCTACGCGCCAGTCCTGGTTGGGTCTCCCGGCTGGACAAATGTGAAAGATATGCCTGACTCGTTTTCCTCTCTTACTGTCCGGAAGAACTGGGCGAATACGTATGTGACAACAGACACTTGTGAGTGCCGGATTAACCCCCAAACCAATGCGATGTACATTTGCGAGTGACACGAAAACTTTGGTGTGGCGCCGGACTATATCTACACAAAAATTTTCGGCGCCTGGCGCTTTATTCACCCAATTTCATCTGCGTCAAAAACGTCTTTGTTATTAGTCGCAAAAATAGGGCCTTGCAATTTTTTCAGTTTTTGCTTTTGCGCAGGCTCCTTTATTAGTTTCAGCAAAGGTAAGACCAACGATATCGTCAAGCAGTCTGCTTTGCTTCGGTGAAACCAGTAATACAGTCAGCCAAGCTCACGCGTCGTCCTTCGTTACGGCGTTGTTCACAAAGTTTAACAAATTCATTGAAAGGATTATTGTCAGACACAAGTTCATCTTTAGAATACAGCGCAAATTGGTACATGATGCCTCGTACAGCCGCTTGATTATGGATGATGTTATCCACTAATTTTTCTGAAACGTATAGGTGATCTGCATCGGGAATTTCTCCTTGTTTTATCCGATAATCCAACACGGTTGCGTAGGGATCAAAAGAATGCAGGGTGCCTTCAATATGCTGTTGTCTGCCCATTCTTGCGGATTCGCCACGTCGCCAAGCGGGGCTGCCAAAGTAGGGTTTTCCTGGTTCCCAGTCAAGAATATAAGCACTATCTGGCTCCGATGCCGATGTTTTGCCAACTCTGATTGCTGCTTCAGTGAGTCTTTTAAGATGTGCCATGATGATCGAATCAGGCGCACTTCTTTCGTTATCAATAATGCCGATAGGTGTATCGATCATAACTTTAGAACGTGAGTTTCCCTCTTCATCCAGCATATAAAGCACGTTACCTGAGTTGGCTGGTTCAGTAGAGCAAACCAGGGTGTTAAACGCAAAAGCATCAATTAAAACTTGAGTCGGCAGAAAACGTTCCGGAAAATCAGCGGGTGATTCGACCCACTGGTTTCCTGAACTGGCATTTAAAAAACGCCGTCCAATCCAAAACTCTTTTTCTCCGTGTTCATTTAATTTTATTTTTACAAATGTTTTAGTAAAGAAATGTTCTAAGCCAACCGCAACACCAATATAGGGGATTGCCCACTCTCTTGCCGCTAATTGTTGTGCAGCAGGGTAGTCTTTTGTTTTGATGCATTTAAGTAAGTAGCGATGAGGATCACCATTGCTTTCTTGCCGATTATGGTAAGCCAGCCACATATTGCGGCTATGGGTAGTGGGACTCCTGTTTTCATCTTCTTCAGATTGCACATTTGATTGAAGGCGGGCCAGCATCATCGCGCTATATTCTTGATCCGTTTGTTCTTTGTTCGGGATGAGAAATGCAGTTTTTCTAAGTTGATCCAGCTGGGGGAAGTTAATCGGATATGCTTGAAAATTGAATTGAGCAACTGTGTATCCGTTTCCTTCCATGATGATTTTTGTACCTTTGGCCAAGCCTAAAGGAAGGCGCTGAATAGGATATTGGGGCAAATTAGGTGCGGCAGGTGCGAATTGGCTAGCAGTGCTTGTTAAAGGTATTCCAGTCGACAATGGGCGTAAGCATTGAAAAGGAGTGATAAGGCCTGGTTTAATCGTCCGCATAACCTGAGGCGCGTTGTTGCGCACAGCAGGTGTCATGGGTTTTGTAAGGCATGTAATTGATTTGAGAGTGAGCATTGTTTTTAATCTATGTGTCGTTTATGTAACTTTAGATAATCCTGAACAAAAAGCTGAATGAAAAGTTGATCAAGGTTAATTTTAACAATCAGCGCACGGCTCGTTTGGCAGCCATAGCATTCCCAGCCCGGCTAACCGATTGTCGTCCCAAGTGCTGTGAGATAAATAACCCTGCATCGATCACGGCATGCAAATCTATCCCAGTTTCTATTCCCAAGCCCTGCATCATGTACAGCACGTCTTCGGTGGCGACATTACCAGTTGCGCCTTTGGCATAAGGACAACCGCCCAAACCTGCTACTGAAGCGTGGAAAATGGCAATTCCAACTTCCAAACTGGCATAAATATTAGCCAGAGCCTGGCCGTAAGTGTCGTGGAAGTGACCAGATAATTTTGCGATGGGGAATTCCTGCGCAGCGGCGTACATGACGGTTTGTACTTGACGTGGCGTGGCGGCGCCTATGGTGTCGGCGATATCGATTTCATCGCATCCCAAATCCCGCATGCGTTGCACAACTTCGACTACATTTTGAATCGGGACAGTGCCTTGATATGGGCATACAAAAGCGCAACTGATGCTGCCACGTAGACGTAATCCTTGTTGCTTGGTGGTTTGAGCGACTTGTTGGAAGCGCGCTAATGATTCGGCAATTGAGCAATTGATATTTTTTTGTGAAAAAGTTTCCGATGCGGCGGCAAAGATGACGACCTCATCCGATTGGGTTTGTAGAGCGGCTTCTAATCCTTGTATGTTGGGAACCAGCGCTGAATACACAACACCCGGTTTGCGTGTAATGCCTTGCATGACCGCAGAAGATGTCGCCATTTGTGGCACCCATTTGGGGGAGACAAAGGCTGCAGCTTCGATGTTTTGGAAACCGGCTAAGCTCAAACGATTGATGAGTTCGATTTTGATGTCGGCGCTGATGTCTCCTGGCTCGTTTTGCAAGCCATCACGTGGGCCGACTTCAATGATTTTGACTTGTTGCGGTAGATGTTGATGGGTTTGCATATTCAATATTCAGTGTAGGACTCCCTTCTCCAGCTTGCGGGAGAAGGGAGTGTCATCAGGTATTACTAAATCTCCTTTTTTATACAGGACGATACCCCAACAACAACACACCATCTGGTTTGAGTGCAGGAGGTGCTCCCCCATTGACCAGACGGATTAGTCTGAGGGTGGGATCCGTTTTTCTGGATGGTGCGGGTTTTCCAGTCAGCATGAAGATCATAGCGGCCACATCTTCATGGGTGGTTTTTTGGATTCCCTTGGTATCGGGTAGTGCTGGGTCAATGAGGGAGTGAAAATCGCAAAGGATGTCGATATTAGATTTTCCTTCGGGGGTATTGGTGAATGTGTGGTGAATCTGATGGAGAGATACGCCATGTATTTTTTCGAGTTTTTCGATCCCGGCAAGGACACCTTTCACCAAACCGGCAATTTGAGGGTCACAGGTATTTTCTGCTACTTGAAAGCGGGCTGATTCAATGGCACGCGTCATTTTAATGACGTCTCCGCTTCCAGGTTTACTGGTGGGACGAGAGAAAAAGGTGGTGGCTGTTTGTCGATAGTTGAGGAGAGCATCCCGTAATTTTGGGTAGTCTTGCAGTGCATCTTGAAGAGCGCGATGGACCTCATCTGCCATCACATTCAGGATCATGTCTTGTTGGTCTCGTGAAGCCTTGTCCTCATTCATGACATAGTCACGTGCTGACACTTGTCGTGCAAATTTCCCCATGATGTAACTAAGTCCTTCTCCTCGTCCTAAGACTCGGCCTTGCACTCCAGGCTGCATGGTCACCATATCTGTGACTGGAAATACGGTTGATGAGCGATGAGGTGAGCAGCCTTGTCCAAAAAATGTTGGGATCCCTCTTTTGTGGGCCATTTCCAAGAATTCAGTGTTCAGTCGTGCGGACTTAAGTGGTCCTTCTTTTTTCTGATTATCACTACCGGCACACATCATCCGTACCCCTTCAAACAAATCATCTGGTAGGTCCGGGTTTTTCATCAATGCAATGGCCGAGGACATTGCACGTTCATCTTCACACAGCACAACCACATCACCCCGATGCCCAATTAATTTGGAGGCACTTTTCATTACCAAAATGGCCAGCTCTACATCCCCGTGTTCGCCTGCACCATCACTGGCAATGAGCCTGAAAAATGGTGAAATACGCATCTCATCTTTGAGATTTTTATAAAATTTTTGACGATCTTCCGTTAATTTGAGGTGGAAGTCCAAAGGGAGGTCAGGTGTAGGGCCCACCAGGAATGCTCTCAGAATCGCTTTCTGGGTGGGAATGTCGCAGTCAGAAAATGACTGTGTTTCGGATGAGCCGAGAATTGTAAAGGTCTCAGAGAGCAATTTCGCAAAAAAAGTTTCTCCGTTTCGAATATGGGCTAATCCTAATTCGACGCCTCGGATTTGTACTAATTCATTTTGTTGGCACCAAAATCCATAGACTCCCAAGGCTTTTTCAGAGGACACCAAGGGTTCGATTAATTTTGCAAATCCCTGGCTTCCCGGAATTCCTACGCTGAGCAGATCAAAAGACGCTTGTGAGTTGTATTGGAAAGACTCTGCTGCTTTGACCGCTTCTCTTGTTCTAAAGAGTACAAGGCCGCTGTAAATTTTCACAATAGGCCAACCAAGTTTGAGTCTGGCCTCAATGTAAGGCCCCCATTGAGGGTGATTGGCCACTTCATTGAGTCGGCTTTTCATCATTTTAAGAGCCGAAGTTGGAACTGCAGAGTCTGTAAATTTGACCAGGCCATGTTCTTCCGTAATATCGCCCAAAGCTAGTCGTCGTCCTTCGGCAATAGCATTTCCACCGGTTCTTGCATTAACGTTAGGATTTCCATCTTTATCCAGATACCAACGCTCTAACACATAGCGTAGTTGATCAACACACTGCATTACTTTTTCATAATCAGAATGGCCTCTAATGAGTGCATGATTGCCCAATTCATGTAATCTTTCTTCGGGTGGTTTGCGCAGTATTTCCGCCATCTCATGTTGTTCGACAGGCCCTTTTTCTGAGACTTCTTTGGCTATTTGTTCAAAAAAAGTCAATCGAATGACAGAGCGGACCCTGTGCAGCGCATCTAACAATTGTTTTTCATTATTCTTGACAAGGATGGAGATATTGCGTTGCTCATCTTCAGGCAATACCCTGACGGTCGGAATATGGTCAGAAGTACAGAGATAGACAATGTTTTCTATCACAGCATCTCTCAATCTATTGGCCTTTTCACATATTGCAGGTTGTTGAGAAATATCAGATTTTCCATATGCTTCAATTTCGTTGCGCCATCCTTGATAAGCGGTGGTGACTGCGTGGCTGGCACGGACGACTTCTCCCTGATCTGGACGTACAGGGTGGGCGGTTAGGACATCGGTAATCGTCTTTGGCATACATGCAATCGCTTCAGAAATTGTTTTGTTTTTCAGAAGCGCTGTCATTGCATCTCGTAACGGTGTCTGAGCGCTGGACAAAGGGGGACTGTTGTTTTCTAGGGCCATCAGTTTTGTATAGACATACAGTGCTTTGATCAGGTTTTTGTAGGAATCTGGGCTCAGTGTGTCCAATCTTCTAGATATCTGCGCCACCATGGCCATTTCCTCATCCAAAGAAGGTTGTTGGACACTGGCTTGAGCGAGGCTCATCAGTTCTAGAGTGAGATTAACGGTGTCACCTGAAAAATGTTTGCGCATGACTTCAACCCCAATTTGAGGCAAAGTACTCAACATATCAATTGGTGCCATCTTGTTTTGTCCAATGTTGAATGACTCACCGATCAATGTACTGAGAGTGGGACCTTGGACAAAAATGGTATAGCTTTGGGTGCCCCCCATCCGCCCAGAGAATGGGCTCACTCCTGCCTTGGGTGGTGTATATGGTGTGGGTACACTAGATACTTTTGTTGAAGATGCGTATAAGTGCCTAAAAAGTCCGGTGCGACTAGGATTAAATTTGGCTGAATTGAAGATAAGTGGTTTCAGCGATGATACAAGGGATGTTGGTCTTGTTGTAACAAACATTATTGTTTTTCCTATTAAATTGAGTTTGTTTAATATCCTGTGTTAGCGTGGACTCGGCCTGTGATGTTGCTTATAGATGCACCGTTTTCCAGGGAACGAATTTTAGCAACGATTTGTATAATGCTTTCATGACGTTGTGTGAGAGCAGCAATGTGCGGTGTGATAGTGATGCGTTTTTCTTGCCAAAAGGGATGCTCGGGCTCCAAAGGTTCCTGGCGAAATACATCCAAGGTCGCACCAGCAATATGCTCACTTTGCACCAACGCCAGCAAATCTGATTCCACCACGTGCGCACCGCGCGCCACATTAATTAAATACGCACCCTGCGGCAATTTGGCCAGATTGCTGTGATTAAGCAAATCACGGGTTTGATTTGTTAGTGGCAAAGCGCAAACTAGGACCTGTGTGTCGGATAAAAACTCCCCTAAGCTAGCATCCCCGGCAAAACAATCCATACCTGGAATACTTTTCATGCTACGACTCCAGCCCCGCAAGGGGAAACCATATTCCTGCAGCGATTGCGCGATACGACATCCCAGTACGCCCAAACCCAGTATGCCGATGGTGAAATGTTCTTTCTTGCGTGGAGGTAAAAATTTCCACACGCCATCACGTGCTTGTGCATCAAATTCATCGAAACGGCGAAAATAACGCAACACCGCATGGCTGACATATTCCGCCATTTGAATTGCCATACCAGCATCTTCTAGCCGAAAAATCGGCACATTGGGTGGCAAAGCATCTCCCAGTTTAAATAAAGCATCCACACCCGCACCCAGGTGGAAAATAGCTTTTAAATCACCGCGACCAGCCAACATTGCAGCCGGCGGTTGCCATAACACAGCGTAATCTGCTGGCAGCGCGTTTTCTTCTATTGCATCTTCACGCCAAAGATGAAAGGTTGCCTCCGGTAGTGCTTGCTGTAACTCAGTTAGCCAGGCTTCTTGTACGTGGATTTGAGGGGTGTAAAAAAGGATGCGCATAGGTCGTGGATTGTGGGTGATGTATTGATAACTAGATGGGGGTGAATTATGGCACTGATCCATACCGATACACAGATTGGTGATGAGGTACTATTTTGAGTTGATACAGAATTGAGGTTAATTACGTACGTAATTAAATAAAGAATGAAAAAAATGAAAGAAATCCGACCAGAAGCTTACTTATTTTCTGTCGAATATTATGAGTGGCTCATTTCGTCTATAGAGGACATATTAGAAGACATAGAAGATGCCAAGCTGGTGCGCGAGCGTGCTAATGGTCCTTATGTCGTGGTGAATTTATGGCCGAAACGCCATACTGCAGCAGAGCTGAATGCGCAATCTGATTTGAAAGCACCTATGCCTATTGAGCTTCTTGATTGGGAAAACGCTCCTGCCGCTGGCAGTGAGTCGCTGTGATGGTGCGTAGTCGTCGTTAAAATCTCACCCCCGCCGCAACCCCAACAACAG
>CAZCIX010000054.1:0-12444 GCA_964498835.1 uncultured Burkholderiaceae bacterium
GACAAAGCGGATCACGTTCGCATATCTAAACTGATTGATATCAAAACTGTTATCCTGAATTGCTTGTTGCAAATACGCTGGCAACGTAGCAAAGATAGTATGCGCAGGAGACAAGTTTTCTTCTGTCGTCAGGGTGGGGTAGCCGCCTTGTAGTTGCGCAAAATCATAAATCTTGATGTTTGTGACGCATTGTTTATAAAAGACGCCATTTTCTGGATGCATCCATCCGATAAATTCAGCCTTATCTTGGTGAGATGTCAAAGGATACAAAATCAACTGTTGGTGATGGATTTGGATGGCGTATTCGACTTCATCTTCACAAACAAAGGCGATACCATCTGGGGTTGCGTTAGCAAAATGGGCTGGTAACAATGTTTTGATTTCACTACCCAAATAAGCCTTGGCACCGAACAACTTAGGCCAATCTTCTTCTGGAATACCAAGTGTTGTAGCGGACAAATCTAAAGAGAATTTTCTCTCACGTAACACTTCTATTTTTTCAGCAGCGGAAAGGCTAGAGCCTGAAACGAGCTGAATGATTGTTGGTGTGTCTAGCAACTGAGAGATGGTCCTTAATATTGCGTTGCATACGACTGGATTAGTGCCAAATCTGCCATTGCTAATTGCCAATACAATATCTTGTTGCGCTGTTGGATCGGTAAATACTCTCAGGTTTTGAACGACTGTCTGGATTATGACTGGATGGTTACTAAAGTCGCCTTGCTTAACTGCGAGTGCAATATTTTTTTGTGCTTCTGGATCGGTAAATGCACTCAGATTTTGAGCGATTGCGTGACATAAAATTAAATGAATGCCGATTATGTCGGGTTGTGAGTCAGCAAAAAGAAGTGGATTTTGAGTAACTCGCCAAGACTCGCTATTTTCCGTTGATGTGAAGGCGTTGATTACCGCTTTCATGCTCAAAGTGAGATTATTTTTACAAATTGCCCCTGTAATTTCTCGTTGCACATCGTCTCCTGGTGTGGTGAGCAGATGAAGAGTTGTCGTTATTTCTTCTCTAGAAGATAACGATTTATTATCGAGCGATGTGAGTAAATGACGGGCAAGCTTATCTTGGACAGTAGTCGATAAATTGGGGACGCAATGTTGCAAACCATTAAGAAGGCTTGGGGTAATGGGAATTTTATTGCACCATGCGTCTACTATCATGGTTTGAATAACTGGATCATTGAAAAATGCTGCGCACTCATCCTGTGAAGTCAACATAGAGTCAAATTGCTGTTTCTCAATCTGGTGAGTGTTGTTTGAATTAAGCATAGCCTCTGCTAATTGTTGATTACCAAGCTTCGGAACTGTCGATTTGTATGCAGTGCCAGCAATGCTATTTGCGATCGTTTCAAATGATACAAGGCTGGGCATTGGAGGCGTTGTGTTATCTGTTTCTGCATTTGTAATAGCCTCTTCTCCTTCTTCTTTTTGTATTTGCTCGGCCAGTTGTAAATTTTCATCAGAGCGCACATTGCTTCTCAATGAAGCATAAGAGGCGGTCGTCGATAAAGGAGATGTTCTTAGCATAATATTTGTGATTAATTGGTTAATGTCTGGGCGCTTTAAACTGGCGAGCGCCCTATCCTTTTATTATGAAATGACTGCGCTAATAATTAGTGAGCAAAGTAAAACTACTGAAATAATGTTTTTATTATATTAATTGTAAATTTAATATCAAGTGTATTTTTTGATATTGTTTTTATTGTCATTGCATCGGTTTTGTTATTGGGTGTGACGACTATCGTTTTTCATTAAAGTGCTACTATCTTTTTCTCGTAAATTTCATACCTAAATAAAGGATAAATATGCAAACCTTGCATCAATTGTTACGACATTCTTACATTGCTGTGTTGTTGTCTTTTATCTGTGCTCTATTGGGTATAGAAAATGCAATTTCTGCACCAAAAAATTCTTCATCACCAGCTTCCATGCCTAAAGCTATTTCTAGCGATGCAATAGATCTTAGCAAGAGCGCGATTACAATCGTATTTAAGCAAATGCAGGTACCTGTCGAAGCCAAGTTTAAAAAAATTAATGCACAAATTAGTTACGATAGCGCACGTCCTGAAGCTTCAAAGGCCAATATTGAAATTCAGGTTGATAGTTTTGACTTGGGAGACTCCGAATACAACAAAGAAGTATTGCAAAAAGACTGGTTTAATGCCGCACAATTTCCAAAGGCGAGCTTTGTTTTGCGCACGATTAAATCAACTGCCCCGGGGAAATTGAATGTCAATGGCATGTTAAAAATCAAAGGAAAAAGTCGTGATGTGACGTTTCCTCTTAGTGTAAAAAGAGATGCTAATCAGCAAATATTCGAAGGCAATTTGCCAATTAAACGGCTTGATTTCAACATCGGTGAAGGTGATTGGAAAGATACCGGTATGGTTGCTGATGAAGTTGTCATTAAATTTCATCTTGTTGTAACGCCTCATGCGCCTTCTAAAAAGGCACACTCGTAGTACCTGCTCGTAAATCTAATTATTTTTAATTTATTTTGAAGGAATTCCATGAAGTATATAAAAAACATTAAGCTCAAACATTTTATTGTTGCCTTATTTGCAATGAGTGTACAGTGCACATTTGCTCAAACTTATAATATTGATCCTAACCATACTTATCCCAGTTTTGAAGCAGATCATATGGGTATTTCGTTTTGGCGTGGTTCATTTACCAAAACGACTGGTAAAGTGACGCTGGATCGTGTTAATAAAACAGGTACGGTGGATATCACTATTGATACTAATTCGATCAATTTTGGACATGCAAAAATGAATGAGCATGCAAAAGCCAAAGATATGTTTAACGTTGCACAATTCCCAACTGTGACTTATACGAGCAAATCTATCAAATTTGATGGTGATAAGCCCGTTGCAATTGATGGTGAGATGACAATGTTGGGCGTGACCAAGCCATTGACGTTGACCATCAACAGGTTTAAATGTATCCAACATCCAATGTTGAAAAGAGAAGTATGTGGTGCGGATGCGTCAGCAGAATTCAAACGTACTGATTTTGGTTTGAATTATGGCGTTCCTATGTTTGCAGCACCAGAGGTGAAGCTGGCAATTCAGGTGGAAGCGGTTAAGGCGGACTGATTATGCAGTGTGCTATAAATAATTCGATAGTGTGATCGACATATTGACGTACTGAATATAAAAAAGGCAGGTTCAATAATTGAACTTGCCTTTTTTATTTGTAACTTAAACAATAATTATTTTGTTTCTACAACTGTATGTGGGCCGCTATCTTTTGGTGTGGATGCTGGTTTTTTCTTAATAATTGGCTTCACACGTGGTAATTTTTTGATGTGTGCTGAAGCAGGATTGGATGCGGGAGTTGAAGCAGGAATAGATGCAGGAATAGATGCAGTTTCAGCGGCAAAAGCAGAAGCTGTGAACAACCCTGCGAGTAAAACAGCGATTAATTTTTTCATTTTTTTACCCTGTAAATTGTTATTTAAAAAGATAGATTCGATGGAATCTGTTCATTTAACGAATTCAAAATTAAATGGTTGACAATAATATGGCTTTATTATTTGTTATCGCGATAATTTAATTTGTTTTACTACCATCAAGCCTGCTCGTTGTCCGATGTGGACATTCGGATTAGGGAAAACAATATGCTCTTGCTCATGACGTACGGTATAGATTGTCGTGCCATCACGCGCAATGATGGTTCCTTGCGTCATGGCCGTGAAATTTTGTGTATTACCATCACACGTCATATGAAAATCATCACTAAGTTTGATGATTTCTTGTACTACCTTAAATATTTGTGGTGCCGGCCTTGTATTAAATGTTTCTGATGATACGGGTATGGCGCATAGTAGCTTGTCGAGCATTACTTGCATATTTTTCAATGTATTCACATCATTTTGACCAAGTGGGGCTACTTTTCCTAGTTCAACAGTAGCGCTGATGGTACCAAAATGCTCAGCAGTAAAATAACTGTAAGTACCTGCTGATTTTGGATTAAAGACGATAGCGGCAATATCTGCCGCGCCTAGATAAGAAATTAAAGCCCGTTTTTTGTTGTCTGATTGCAAATCGGCAATGATGGCGAAATTGCGGTAATGCGAAGGTCGTATGGTGGCGTGTAAATCCAAGTGCCATTTTTCTCCATGAATGTTTTCTGCAAAGAAATCTTTCGTAGCACGGATGATATCTTTTGCGCGTTTGGCCTCCTTACTCTCATGGTGTGGTCGATTTGTATGGAAGAGCCGATTCAAATCTGTATCAATAAAGCGTTTGCCTTGTGCAATTGCATCAATATTTCCCACCACGATCATGAGATCGACTGCCAGTGTTTGTGGTTGTTTCATCAAACCATGTAGAGTGTGTGCCAATAACTCGATAGGTCCAGTTTCATCACCATGAATGCCAATAGAAATCAAAACTTGTCCTGGTGGAGGGAGATGAACCGGATAGGAAGAGGGTGTTTGATAAATCTGCAAAATGCCACGTGTTGGTAGCTTGACGATGAAACCTGCGTTAGAAAAGCATGATGCGATATAAGTAAGATCAGCTTGCGCCAAAGCTTTGGCTGTCATCATCGCTGTGATGCTTGTATGCGAATGTGAATTCATGTTCATACTTATATCCATATTCCTATCAAAGGTGTAAAAAAAAGGACACCCATGAGAGTGCCCTTTTGTAGGATTCATATCCTAAGCGAAGTTTTATCCCACCGTGGATGCTGCATCACACAGAGCCCATACATCGCGCATGGCGTGTTCCAGGCATTGTTGTTGCACCAATGGTGTCAAAGGATTGAATTTACCGTTTTGTGTCAATTGCTTGATGACAGCGATCACAGCATCATGACGCTCAGATTGACTGCGACTACCATTGGACTGATTCAAAACTAGTGTTAACAAACGCTGTTGTGCACGTCGTAATGCTTGTTGCGCATAGTCACGTAACTCTTCCTGAGACTTGTTTTGTGGTGCAAGTTTAAGGTTACGTTCCAATGTATCAATCCCTGCTTCGCGACGTAAAGACATGCCTACTAGTAAGAATTGCGCCAGATCCATGTCATTAGGACGCGTGACGGAGAGCGAGGCAAACAAGAATGCCGCCACGGCTTCAAGCGCATCAATTGCTTGGGATGCTTGGACAAATTCTGCTGCCAGAGAGGCTGCTTTATTGCCTTCAGACAATGACGATGCTGGTGTCAATTTGGCCAGGGTTTCAGCTTGGCTAAACAAGCGTGTCAATTCAGCGATATTTTCAGCAGCATTTTGTTCTGCAGGAATCGATAAAACGCCTTCAGTGACAGCTTTTTGCAAGACACGAGTGCGTGCATCAACGGTCATGGAAACAGTGCGTGGTACGGTCAATGCATGTGCATCCAATACGTCAAAGATCGGTGCCAAATTCAATGCTGCCCATGCTTGTGCCCATGCACTGACGACTTGCCATTCTTCCACACCGTAAGTCCGTGCCAAATCACCAACCAGCAACGGTCCACAGCGGTTGACGATTTCATTCGCACAGACGGTTGCCAAAATAGCGTTGGCCAGTGGATGCGCCAATGGATCACGCGTAGCGACCAATTCTGCTGGGAAATAAGGTTTGAGTAACGCTCTTGCCCAGTTGTTTTCAACCAGTGGTTGTGCGGAAAGAATGCGTTTCAAACGATTCTTGACGTGCGCAATGACAACGGCCAATTCTGGTGTAGTCAACCCACGGCCTTCGCTTTGACGTTGGCTCAATTCTGCGGCGGTTGGCAATTCTTCGATTGCACGTGAAAGCGCACCTTCTTGCTCCAAACTGGCGATCAAAGCGGCATAACCGTCTTGAACCTGACGCTCAGATTGCGCTTGTGCTTCGCGTACTAGCAAATGTGTTTGTAGCGTATTGTCACGCAATACCAGTGCCTCAATATCGTGCGTCATGGCGTTTAAAAGCTGATTGCGTTTTTCTACGTTCAATATGCCAGCATTGACTTCTACATCTAACCAGATTTTGGCGTTCACTTCATGATCAGAGCAATCTACGCCAGCAGAATTGTCAATTGCATCGGTGAAAATACGGCCGCCTGCTTGTGCAAATTCAATCCGGCCAGCTTGTGTTGCGCCCAAATTGCCGCCTTCTGCCACCACTTTGCAGCGCAATTCTTTACCATTAACCCGGATGGCATCATTGGCTCTGTCTTTGACTTGCGCATGGGATTCGTTGGACGATTTGATATAAGTACCAATCCCGCCGTTGTAGAACAAATCAACCGGTGCTAACAAGATGATGTGCAACAATTCTTCTGGTGTGACGGTAGTGGCGCTGGTTCCTAGTGCCGCACACGCTTGTGGTGATAAGGTAATGTTACGTGCAGAACGTGGCCAGACGCCGCCGCCAGCAGAAATCAAGTCTTTGTTGTAATCGTCCCAGGATGAGCGTGGCAAAGCAAACATGCGTGTACGCTCTGCAAAGGATGTCGCAACATCCGGTGTAGGATCAATAAAAATGTGACGATGGTCAAATGCCGCCACTAACTTCAATTGGCGTGATAACAAGACGCCATTACCAAACACGTCACCCGACATATCGCCAATCCCCACCATGGTGATGGGGGTGGTGTTCATATCGTGCTCCATTTCATAGAAGTGGCGTTTGACCGCTTCCCATGCGCCTTTAGCGGTGATGCCTAGTTTCTTATGGTCGTAACCATTCGATCCACCGGAAGCAAAAGCGTCGCCCAGCCAGAAGCCACGTTCTACCGCGATGCCATTGGCGATATCGGAGAACGTTGCTGTTCCTTTGTCCGCTGCAACCACCAGATAAGGGTCTGCTGGGTCGTAGCAAACGGTGTTTTGCGGTGCAATGATTTCACCTTGTACACGGTTGTCTGTGATGTCGAGCAAACCAGAGATGAAGAGTCGATACATTGCTTCGCCTTCTGCCGCAATCGTTTCGCGGGTGGCGTTTTGCGGCATCATCTTGCAAACAAAACCACCTTTTGCACCTGCTGGTACGATCACGGCATTTTTGACCATTTGTGCTTTGACCAATCCCATGACTTCGGTGCGGTAATCTTCCATCCGGTCTGACCAGCGCAAACCACCACGTGCGACTGGGCCGCCACGTAAATGCACGCCTTCAAAGCGGCGAGAAAAGACAAAAATCTCGCGATAAGGACGGGGTTCTGGCAAGAGTGCCAGTTTGCTGCTGTCGAATTTGAATACGATGGTCGGGCTAGTTGAATTATTTGTGTTGTTTGGCCCTGCTTGGAAATACGTTGTGCGCAATGTCGCCAATATCAAATCGGTCAAACTGCGTAGAATTTCTTCTGTGTCAGCATGATTGATATCGCCCAAACGTTGCTTAAATGTATCCAATGCTGCACTGCTTTGCTGACGTTGTGTTGCATCAAGAGCAGGGTTAAAACGCAACAAGAAAGCCTGTACCAATTCCATGACATAAGCAGGTTGTTTTCTTAAGCAGTCGGCGATATAACGCACGCTAAAACGACACCCCGCTTGACGCCAGTAGCTCAAGTAGGCGCGTACCAATTGCACTTCTCTGACGCGCAAACCACCTTCGATGACCAGGCCATTCAATCGACCATCTTCTGCTTCATCGTTAAACAATGCTTCAAACAATTCTTCTGCCACTTGCGCAGTTTGTTTGTTAGCGAATTTGGTAGCGCTGATACTATCAATGGTTAAACATGTGATGAAGAAGCGGTTCTCATTGTTTTTTGACGCCAGGGCATATGTTTGTTCACGGTCTATTGAGACGCCAGCATTGTGCAAGGCTGGCAAGATGCGTGATAGTGACGGTACGCTATTGACGGAATACAAACGAATGGTGGCTGGATTGTTGCTATCACTACCAGTTTCTATTTTCACCGTGACGCGTGCTGGATTAGAGTTGTGCAACAGGTTGCAGCAATCTAGATAAGCTACCGAGGCTGGTGTTGCTGCAATGTAATCGGCTGGCAAGGTTGTCACTAATTTGCGTACGCTTTTGCGCAAATCGGTATCAGTTGTGTTGTCCGCCAAATAATCAAACTCGGTATGCCAGCCATCTAATACTGTTAATAATGCTTGTTCAATTTCGTTTTCCAAATCTAGTGGATAACGCGCAGCGTTGGCAATCAAATACACACGTGCCAATGGACCATCGGCAACTAGGGTCTGGGCGCGCACATCACAGGCGCCGGAGCGGGCACGTAATGTTTGATTTAATGCTTCAACTAGGCTGGCGCTATAGCGTTCACGTGGCAAATACACCAAGACGTTCAAATGACGTTGATATACGTCGTGGCGCGCAAATATTTTAGTGCGCGCTTGTTTGTAGAGGGAAACAACAGAACTGCAGACAGCTGCCAGCCATTCTGGTTCAGCTTCTAGTACTTCGGTACGTGGCAAGGATTCTAGGATTTCTAAAAATGTTTCAGCTCTAAATCCCTCTCTTCTGACGCCAGCGATGGTGAGGACTTTAGCGATTTTGCCGCGTGCAAATGGCAAACGTGCCAACGGCGTGGCGGTTGCCGTGCGTGTGAACAAGCCGACAAAGCAATGTTCACCTAGGATTTCACCTTGCGCATTCTTGTCGCGTATGCCAATAAAATCCAATGGTTGATCACGATGCAGCGTGGATTGGACGCCAGCTTTGACGATGGAAAGCGTATATTCACGGGCTGACAATGTATTGAAATCGCCTGGGATGCCTGTCAGACAAGCACCATAAACTGGATGATTGACATCTTGCAACACGCCAAGACTGCTAGGCAAATCAGGTGTCAATGCGCTCATGCCGGAGGTGACGCGATAATAGGCATAGCCGAATGCTTCAAAAGCACCGTTTTTCGCCCATTCTAAAAATGCGGCGACTTCCTGTCCTTCGTCTTCCTTGTCGCTATTTGTGTTGTTGGTATGATTGGTGGCTGCAGCGGCAACACTGGATAATTTTTCAGAAAGTTGTGCTGTCGCACTTTGCACGACGGCAGCGTCTTTTGCAACGCTTTGTATATCTGTGATCAGGTCAGCTAAATCTTGTTCTGCTAACTCTTCGGAAAGCAGACACAAAATGGTGGATTCCAATGGATCGCTGCCTGTGGTAGCCCGATCGGCATGAGTGGCACAACCTTGATTATCGCGGCGTACTGATAAAACGGTATTGAATACAGCGCGGATGGCATGATGTTTTTTACGTAATGCCATAACGATAGAATCGACCAAAAATGGCATGTCTTGGTTCACGATTAGCAGTGCGGTGGCAACGCTACCGTGTTCATCAGCAGTGGTCAATCGCGCAATTTGGCAGCTAGGTTGTGTGCGTTGTGCAACTTGGGAAAAACCATCCAATAATACAGAAGCAAGGTGTTTGGGGGTAATGCTGGATAAATCCTCTTCTTCCAAAGAAGCCAGCCATGCTTTGATCAAAGGCATAACCGTTGCGCTTTGATTAACGGCAAGGGTATTTGCTTGTGCTGTAATGAGATCCAGAGTTTGTTGGCGAATATCCTGGTCTTGTTGCTTCATTCTGTTTTCCCTAATAATGTATTGGCAATAATGTATGTGAATTGTCTATATAACGAATAGGCAACTACACGATTGAGGATGGTTGAACCTGTTTGACTTGATTAGCTTGATTGACCTGAGTGTTTTGATCTTCTTAATGAGTGAGAAGGAGATAATTCTTGTGCTCAACCTCACCCTTAAGAAGGGGCAAATAATTTGTGCGATATTAACATACAAGGCTCATAAGGTCAGGCCCTTTGCGGATGTAAAGCAGGGTGATTGATCCCTAGATTTTCTAAACGTATGCGTGTGCGTACAATCCTGGTAAACCAAGGATTTGTGTTAATTCTTCTAGCGCTGTTTGGATTTCTATCGCGAGTAGCGGATCAGCCAGATCCTCTTGTGACAAACGATCGCGGTAGTGTTTTTCAACCCAAGCAATTAATGTTGCGTATAGCGCTTCGGTCATGACAACACCTTGGTGCATGGCAGCAGCTTCTTCATCAGTTAATGCTACGCGTAATCGTAAGCAAGCTGGCCCACCGCCATTGCGCATGCTTTGTCGTAAATCGACGCTGAGCAATTCATCGATTGGCCCATCGCTGGCAAGCAAATCGGCTAAATAAGCAGCAACTCGTGAATTTTCCTGGCATTCATGTGGAACTAATAAAGCCATTTTGCCACTTTCTTTATGTTCGGGCAGTGATAGTAATTGGCTGTTAAACAGGTAGCTACTGACCGCATCGCGTACTGAAATTTGCGTATTGTTTACACGTAAAGCATGGAGCGGTGCGCCCATTTGATTCATCATTCGTTGTAAGTTGGCGATGGCAGCAGATTCATCTACAAAAGCGTCTTCATGATAAAACAGGACGTTTTGATGACCCACAGCAATCACGTCATTGTGGAACACACCCAGTTCGATCACAGCGGGATTTTGTTGGATGTAAAGCATGCGCTTTTCATGCAGACCATGCAAACGTGCAATTGCTTGAGAGGCTTCTAAAGTTTGGCGTGCTGGGAAATGTGTTGGTGTTTTTGCCTGCGCATTAAATTCGCTACGTCCGTATACAAAGATTTCGACTCCAGCAGCGCCATGATCTGCGCATAAACGTGTGTGATTCGCTGCGCCTTCATCACTGAGAGCAGGTGTGGAGGGTAGAGCATCATGTACGGCGAAATAACGTTCATCCCGGAACAAGGCACGTAGAGTCTGTGTTGCCTGTACGTGTTCCTGTGCACGATGCAATTTGTTGTTTAAATTTGCTGGCGTGAAATGTACCCGCCCATCCATGGTGTCGCTGGACGGACTGACGGTTGCCATATTGGCCGTCCACATGGAAGAAGCAGAATAAGCGCAGGACAAAAGAGCAGGGGAGCTGCGATAAGCACAAGCCAGCACATGAGCGTCGCTGCCGCTAAAACCCAATTGACGCAGCAAGCCAAAATTAGGCCTGGCTTGCGGCGGCAACACGGCTTGCTTCAAACCGCGTATTGCCAGCATCCGCATTTTGTCCAAACCTTGCAGCGCCGCTTGTTTGGGATTGGCGACGCTACCGATATTTTGAGAGGAAGCTAAATTACCGTAAGACAGACCCGCGTAATGATGAGAAGGGCCAACCAGGCCATCGAAGTTGAATTCAATGGCGGCTGGTTGGCCTGGTTGGGTTGGGGGCATGCGTTCTAATCGCAAAGCAGTCTTGTTGAATATAAAACCTGCTTTGCCAAGGGTATTTTTATGACGGTCTAGTGAGTAACGTTTTGCTTTGGTACATAGGTGAACACCTTATTTGAGTCACTTTCTTAGTACTATCGCTATAAACGCCCGTCATCACATATCCGCTTCCGCAATCTGTGGCGTTATTAGCATTTAAAGTGGTCGCCGAGTGCGAATTTGAGTCCAGTGTTACGGTATTGTTACGCCAAATAGTTTGTACACTATTCAACTTTTCACAAGTTAATGTACCAGTAGGATTCGTACTATCTCTTGCTATCGCTCCCACTCCGGAGCTGGAGCAGTCGTCATTTAATGTGGCCGCAGGGCCTTTTAAGTTGGTCGCATTGATTGTGCCACTAATAGTGCCACCGCTAATAGTTCCAGTTGTTTGAATAGTGCCACTGCCTGTGTTTAAAGATGTACCGGTAATATTGCCAGATGCATCAATACTGGCGAGTGTGGTACTGCCAGCAGCATTTTGAACATTAATCGGACCACCATAGACGGTCAATCCGGTTGATCCTACACTGACGGCACCAGCATCTAATACTCCAGGTGTTTTTATTCCTCCGGCCACGTATACACCTTTTCCATTCAAAGAAGTCAGCCAATTATCTGAGCTGACAAACCATCCTCCAGCAGTGGAGGATGTTGTTGTTGAATAAGTAGAGGCAGCACTTCCAGTTTTGCTTGTGATTTGTAAATTCCCGGCAGCACTGACGTTGCCTTCAGCCGTGACATTACCGCCAACACCACCACTCACTCTCGCAATCAAATCACCACCGGTTGCCTGAATGGTACCAAGTACTGTCAATATTGCATCAGAAACACTGCTCGCAAGATTTTTAATGGCAACTACTGCGGTTTGCACGCCACTAGTAATTTTGTTAACGGTAAACATATTGGTACTGCTAGAGCCAACAGCGCCAACACTCAGTGTGCCAGCGCTGCTTAAGCCTACACCAGTCGTTGTTGTGCCATTTGTCGTTGCTTGAGCGCCACTGCTTCCGACGTATAACGATGTACCCAAAATTTGGCCATTTGCGTTCATACTGCTGTTACTACCAGTGAAGGCATTGCCTATAATTTCGCCACTGGCAGTGATAGTGCCAGTGGTGGAAATAGATCCAGCACTGACAGCACCAGTGGTGGAAATAGATCCAGCACTGACAGCACCAGTGGTGGAAATAGATGCACCAGTGATAGTGCCAGTGGTGGAAATAGATCCAGCACTGACAGCACCAGTGGTGGA
>CAZCIX010000055.1:0-11993 GCA_964498835.1 uncultured Burkholderiaceae bacterium
TTGCAAATATTAAAGCCCACACCACAATCCACCAAAAACCAAAAACTGACATCAAAAAGTCTCAACCTATCGTAAGCATCCAACGCAGCCATCTACACTAATGTTCAGTATCCGCAAAATTACCCAACGCTATCATCTCGAACAAGATCGCATTTCTTTTAGTGTGGAGAATGTTGAGCAACAGGTATTGTTATTGTGGCTAACGCAGCGTTTGGCTAATCGGTTAGTCGGTATTTTGGTATCTTGGTTGGATGAAGATCCGAAAGTCGTGGCGCTTGATCACGCTTTGTCTCATTGCCTGACTTCAGAACAGCTACCTTTACAACAAACACCGCAGACGCAGTTAACTACAGTTTCTTCAGTAGAAACTGCCCTAGCTCAAACTGAGGCATTGTTGAATAGCATTCACTTGGCACGTGATCAGCAGGGTGCTTATGTGCTGACATTTAATTGGACAGAGAATAGTGCCCGTTTGATACTAAATGCGAGTGAGTTACATCAATGGTTGTGTATTCTGTATCGTTTGTTTGAAGCTGCTGAATGGCCCAAACAAGCCTGGTCAGCATTGTTTCTTGTTAATGATGGAATGATATCAACATCTCCACATTTATTGCATTAATTTTTCATTTGATTTTTTTAGAGAAACCCATGCTCGGTAAATGAATAAATATGGGGGCCTGCTACGATAAAGTGATCCAATATGCGTACATCAACTAAGGTCAGTGCCTGTTTGAGTGCTTGTGTGAGTGTTTGATCAGCTGGGCTAGGCTCGGCTGTACCAGATGGGTGATTGTGAGCAATGATGATACTGGCCGCATTAATATTAAGTGCTGCTTTGACTACCTCGCGTGGATAGACGTTGGCATGTGTGAGCGTGCCGCGAAATAATTCTTCACAAACAATTAAACGATTTTTCACATCTAAAAAAAGGACAGTAAACGATTCATAGGCTTTATTGTTTAGCAATAATTGCAAATATTGCTTTACTGCTTGAGGAGAGTTGAGGGTGACGCCTGCTCGTAATTCTTCCCCAAGCGCGCGTCTGGCTAACTCTAATACAGCTTGTAATTGTGCAAATTTTGCTGGTCCTAAGCCATTAATGGTTGAAAAATCAGATAGTGTTGCTGTGAATAATTTATTAAGTGAGCCGAAATGTCCTATCATGTCACGCCCCAAATCGACAGCGCTTTTTCCTTTGACACCGACACGTAAAAATACAGCGAGAAGTTCTGAATCAGATAGTGCTTGTGGACCCATTTCAATGAGTCTTTCGCGTGGTCGTTGATTAATGGGCCAGTTGCTTATCGACATAAATATGCATGAATAAAGTTATTTTGTTTGTGTTTTTGATGTGTTGTGCACCCCGTTTTTGGGGAAGTCTCTTTTACAATATTAATTGTTAATTTATTTCGGGTTTTTATCATGTCGCAAGACAATATCGCTTTAATTCCACAAATCACCAAATCTTCTTATGTGACTTTGCACTATCGTTTAAGTTCTGTGGATGGGGTTGAAATTGTAACAACATTTCATTCCAATCCTGCCACATTGCAATGTGGTGTCGGGCAATTAGCGCCTTTTCTGGAAGATTGTTTGATCGATTTATCAGAAGGTGCAGAGCAAACATTTGAGTTAACCCCTGAAATGGCATTTGGTGTGCGTAATCCCGAATTAATCAAATGGGTGTCCCGTGCCACATTGGAGCAAAATTCCAAACCTGATGAAGAATACAAAGTGGGGGATTTAGTGAATTTTAATGCGCCTAATGGTGGAAATTTTGCTGGCATGTTGTGTGAAATTAATAACGAAAAGATGCTTTTTGATTTTAATCACCCGTTGGCTGGTAAGAGTTTGAGATTTGAAGTGAAAATTATTGGTGTGCTGCATGGATAAAGAAATATTGTTAGCTCAACCACGCGGTTTTTGTGCTGGGGTGGATCGCGCCATTGACATTGTTGAACGGGCTTTGATTCAATTTGGCGCACCTATTTATGTACGACATGAAATTGTTCATAACGCTTATGTGGTCGATGATTTGCGTAAAAAAGGTGCCGTCTTTATTGAAGAGTTGGCAGATGTGCCTGCAGGAAATACGGTCATTTTTTCTGCTCATGGTGTTTCTAAGGCGGTGCGTGCTGAAGCAGCAGCGCGTGATCTGAGAATATTTGATGCGACTTGCCCTTTGGTCACAAAAGTACATGTTGAAGTCGACAAAATGCGTCGTGAGGGGCGCGAAATCATCATGATTGGTCACGATGGTCATCCCGAAGTAGAGGGGACAATGGGCCAAGTCATACAGGGGATGTATTTGGTTGAAACCCCAGAAGATGTGGAAAGCCTTCAGGTAACTAATCCTGATTTGCTTGCTTATGTGACCCAAACAACTTTATCGGTGGATGATACGGCCGATGTGATTGCTGCACTCAAGCGTAAATTCCCTGGGATTGTAGAGCCTAAAAAAGGGGATATTTGTTATGCAACTACCAATCGGCAAGAGGCAGTTAAGTTTATGGCGCCGCAGGTGGATGTTGTGATTGTTGTGGGTAGTCCGAATAGTTCCAACTCGAACCGTTTGCGTGAAGTTGCTGAAAAGATGAAAACAGTGGCTTATATGATAGACAATGCATCGCAAATTGATCCGGCTTGGTTGGAAGAAAAAAGCCGTATCGGTGTGACTGCTGGTGCATCTGCCCCAGAGGTATTGGTTCAAGCGGTGATTGATCGTTTAAAAGAATGCGGGGCAAAAAGTGTGCGCAATTTGCGTGGTGTTGAGGAAAATGTGGTTTTTCCTTTGCCTAAGGGATTAACTGATTTGAGTGGCAAGGTATTGTAATTTTCGCATATTTTTTGTGTGCCGCAATATGGTTTAAGTCAGTTCTTTCTGAGAGAAAGTGATAGCAATTTTATACATGGTTCTTTGATGATTATGTGGAATTTTGCTACACTGCGGCAGAATTAATTTGTGTATATGGATAAGGGAGGCGCAGCTAATGATTAAGTCTGTGTTGGCTGTATTTTTTTCGTGTTTATTTGTTTTTTTTGCTCCTTCTGTTGCTTCAGCAGAGGCAACTTCTAGTCATGTTACAAAGAAAAAGCATTCGAGCGCCAAAGTAAAGAAAAAAGTGCGTTCAGTGACACATCATGTGGTATCAAAACGTGATGTATCAGGAAAATCACACAAGAAAATTGTTAAGGCGAGCAAAAAACATCGCCGTGTTCAGCGTGTTGCATTAGCGCCTGCGGCACCTGCTGTCTTGACTGCAGGTGATTTGGCCGGATTGCATATGACACGCGACCCTTTGGCGTTGCAGTCAAACGTTGCTTTTGTGATTGATCAATCGAACTCTCAAGTATTGTTTGAGAAGAATGCCAGTGTGGCATTACCTATCGCTTCGATTACTAAATTGATGACAGGTCTCATTGTGGTTGAAGCGCGTCAAGATATGAATGAAGTGTTAGAAATTACTTCCAGTGATGTTGATAGGGAGAAAAATAGTGGTTCACGCTTGCGTGTTGGTGCTCAATTGACGCGAGCTAACATGCTGCATCTTGCTTTAATGAGTTCGGAGAATCGTGCTGCATCCGCACTTGGACGCAACTACCCTGGTGGTTTACCCGCTTTTGTGGCGGCAATGAATGCTAAGGCAAAAGCGTTAGGAATGAACGATACGCGTTATGTTGATGCTAACGGGTTGTCTAGTCAAAATGTTGCCAGTGCGCGCGATTTGGCTAAGCTTGTTGTTGCTGCGCAGCGTCATCCGATTATTTGCCAATATTCAACCGATTCGAAATATGTCGTTGATCCAGGTGGCCATCCATTGCAATATGCCAATACGAATCGTCTGGTGACGAATCCTGGTTGGGATATTGGCTTGCAAAAGACGGGTTACATTTCTGAAGCCGGTCGTTGTTTGGTTATGCAAGCAAAAATTGAAGGCCGCAGGGTCGTGATGGTGTTTTTGGATTCAAAGGGTAAATATTCCCGTTTAGCTGATGCAAGCCGAGTTCGTAAATGGTTAGAGAGTCAGAAATCTCAGGCCTGATTTCTTTCTTGTTTGGCTTTTTTTATTTCTTTATTTGTTATGCTCAATACGTTTTGGGGTGACGTAACCCAAAGCCGCGGAAATTTGATTCGCTGTATTAATTAGATCGATTAACCATTCTTCTTTTAGCCGGTCTGCAGGTGCTGAGATCGATAGGCCGGCAATCAATTTTCCTGAGTCATCATAGATACCAGCTGCCATGCAGCGTACACCTAGTTCTAATTCTTCATTGTCACGGGCATAACCCTTTGTTCGTACCAGCATCAGTTCTTGCTCTAATTGAGCGACTGCCGTAATCGAGTTTTTGTTGTGACCTATTAGGTTGGTGCGCGTCGCATAGGCATGGATTGCGGCTTGTTCTTCAATCGAAAGAAAGAGCTTGCCTGTCGAAGTGAGGTGTAGTGGCCCACGGCCGCCTATAGCGCGTACGACTTGCATGCCGGATCGTTCTGAAAAAGCACGCTCGACGTATACAATTTCATCGCCCTGACGCACAGATAGGTTAATGGTTTGTTGCGTTTTTTTATGGAGCGAGCGCATAAAATCAAGTGCTGCATCGCGAACGTTTAAACGGCTTTTGACAATATTGCCGAGCTCCAATAAGCGCAAACCGAGGCGATAAGTGCCAGGTTCAACGCGGTCGATATAGCGAGCGGTCACCATATCGTTCAAGATGCGGTGTGCTGTTGATGAGTGCAAGCCAGTGGCGTGTGCAAGCTCCTTCAGGCTAACCGGATCCGGGTAATCCGCGATTGCATCCAGCAAAGCCACCATGCGCTGAATGACCTGGATAGATGTTCGATTTGTTTCAATGTCGTGTTCGATGGACATGTTGAATGACAGGAAAAGCTTGCGTTCTAGTTTGTTATTTCAACAAAATCGATTCTAGTGCAAATAAATTTTCTATCGTTTCGCGTTGCCTTATCAAATGCGTGTCGCCATCCGCTACCATCACTTCTGCAGGCCGTCCACGAGTGTTGTAATTGGACGCCATGGTCATGCCATACGCACCGGCTGACATGATGGCTAACAAATCGCCTGTTTGTACGGCCAGCGCGCGATTACGAGCGAGCCAATCACCTGATTCGCAAATTGGGCCAACTACGTCATAGGTGCTGGGTTCAACGGCAGCGGCGTTGTTGATGGCTTTGACATCCATCCACGCTTGGTACATCGCTGGGCGCATTAAGTCGTTCATGGCGGCATCCACGATGCAGAAATTCTTTTCGGTACCTGGTTTAAGAAACTCCACCTTGGTGAGTAACACGCCAGCGTTGCCAACGATGGAGCGGCCTGGTTCGAAAATGACTTTTATGCTTGTATGTTGGCTGCCAGATTTGGATGCACGCCAAGATGCTATTCTGGCAAACACTCGGCCCAGATAATCTGCTACCGCCACTGGTTTTTCATCAGCGTAGGTGATCCCTATACCACCACCTAAATCCAGGTGATGCAACGTGATGCCTTGCTCGGCTAACTGATCAATTAATTCAATTAATTTGTCTAATGCTGCCAAAAGTGGCGCATCGTCGAGTAGTTGCGAGCCAATGTGGCAATCAATGCCAACGATGCTGAGATACGGTAATTGCGCTGCTGCTTGATAAGTGGCAAATGCATCTTCAAAGGCGATCCCGAATTTATTGTCTTTTAAACCGGTCGCAATGTAAGGGTGTGTTTTGGCATCGACATTGGGATTAACGCGCAATGAGATGGGTGCTTTTTTGCCCATTTCGCCAGCAATCGTGTTGATGCGATAAAGTTCAGCAATCGATTCGACGTTAAAACACAAGATGTTACGTGATAGGGCCAGACGTATTTCATCACTGGTTTTGCCGACGCCAGAAAACAAGCATTTTTGCGGATCGCCACCCGCTGCAATAACACGAAGTAATTCACCACCTGAAACTAAATCAAAGCCTGCTCCTTGTTGTGCCAGCAAATTCAATACCGCCAGGTTTGAGTTGGCTTTCATGGCATAGCAAATCAATGCATCATGCCCCTGGCATGCGTTTGCGTACGCAGCAAAATTTTCCAACAATGCTGCTTTGGAATAAACATAAGTTGGCGTGCCAAATTGTGCGGCGATTTTGCTCAATGGGATATTTTCAGCGCATAATTCGCCGTTTTGGTAAGAAAAGAAAGACATGGAATCAAGGATTTGAAGTGGGAGATATGGCAGAAATGCTAGCAGAACTGGCTGATACGGTGTTTATTTTGCTTATTGTATTTGTTGTACTGACGGTGGATATCGGTTTTGCTGGTACGGTCGGTAAATAAAGCGGGCCTTTTTGGCCGCACGCTGTCAGTAACAAGATGCAGCTCAATGCCAGCCTATTAACAGTTGTTACGGTTATTGCAGTTGTCACGATTAAAATGATGATTTATTAAGAAAGTGGGGAGTGTAGCATGAGCGAATCACAATTTCTGGCATTGGTAGAGTCGACTTTGATGATGATCGAAAATGGGGTAGAGCGGCTGTTTGAACACAGTGATATTGATATTGAATGCAGTCGCAGTGGCAATGTGCTGGAAATTGAGTTTGTTGAAAATGGCTCCAAAATCATTATCAATAGCCAAGCTTTTATTCAGGAATTATGGGTTGCTGCCAAGTCGGGTGGTTTCCATTACAAACACAATGGTTGTTCTTGGATCAACACCCGTGATGGTTCTGAATTGTTCTCGTCGCTTTCTACCATGATGAGTGAACAAGCGGGCACTATGTTGCGAATTCGAGAGGATTTCGCAGTGATAGGGTAAATTCACTCTTCACTCTTTTAAGATACGCTATTTTTACTGACCTTTTCCTGTTTCTGGTGTCGCATTACCCTCGAAATCTTGGGTGGTTAGATTATTGCCTGACGAATTTTCGGCGTAATAATAATCACCGTTGGTTTGCACGATACCCTCTGGCACTGGGCGTTCTTCTATCGGTAAATTTTTCAATGCTTTTTGCATATAAGAAATCCAAATTGGTAGTGCCAGACCACCGCCAGTTTCTTTATTTCCTAGATTTTTTGGTTGATCAAATCCTATCCACGCCACGCCTACCAATTTGGGGTGGTAGCCTGCAAACCACGCATCGAATGAGTCGTTAGTTGTCCCCGTTTTGCCGGCAATATCTGGGCGTTTCAAGACTAGTGCTTTAGTGGCCGTGCCGAATTTGACAACGTCTTTCAACATACTGTCCATGAGAAATGCATTGCGTTGATCAATGACCCGATGCGCTTCATCATTTGCTAGGTCAGGTTGTGCTTTGGATAATATTTTTCCTTTGCTGTCTGTAATTTTGGTAATCAGGTAGGGGTTGATTTTGTAGCCACCATTGGCGAAAACAGCATATGCGCCGGCCATTTGCAGTGGTGTAACTGCTCCGGCGCCCAACGCTAATGTGAGATAAGGTGGATTTTTATCTGCATCAAAGCCAAACCGCGTACTGTATTCCTGGCCATATTGAGCGCCTATACGGTGCAAAATACGGATGGAAATCATGTTTTTGGATTTGGTTAGCCCTTTGCGCATCGACATTGTGCCTTCGTATTTTCCATCATAGTTTTTCGGTTCCCAAGCTTGGCCACCGGTTTGTCCCGCATCGAATGAGAGTGGGGCATCATTTAACATCGTGGCAGGTGACAAGCCTTTTTCTAATGATGCTGAGTAAATAAAGGGTTTAAACGACGAACCTGGTTGGCGCCAAGCTTGGGTGACGTGATTAAATTTATTTCGATTGAAGTCGAAACCACCTACTAAGGCACGAATCGCACCATCACTAGTATCGGCGGCAACAAAAGCAGATTCGACTGCCGGCATTTGCGTGATGTTCCATTTATCGTTTTCTTCCATTACACGAATAATTGCGCCCGTCTTAATACGATGATTAGGCGCTGCCTGTGGCGATAACCAGCTGTTAGCAAAGGTCAATCCACTTCCTTGTAAGATAATTTCTTTGCCAGATGCCAACGTGGCATGAATTTGTTGGGGAGTCGCACTAAGCACCACAGCTGCAACCAGTTTGTCACTGTCAGGGTGCTCGGCCAACGCTCTTTCAATTACATCCTCTGTTTCTTCTTTTGATGTGGGAAGTTCAACATATCCCTCTGGCCCACGATAGCCATGTCGTTTTTCGTAATCCATGACCCCATTACGAAGAGCAATATAGGCAGCATCTTGATCGGCCTTGGTGATGGTGGTATAGACGTTTAAGCCACGTGTGTAGATGTCTTCCTTAAATTGTTCGTATACCAGCTGGCGTGCCATTTCAGTGACGTATTCAGCGTGTACGCCAAAATCAGAACTATCGTTTTTGATGACTAAATGTTCTGTTTTAGCATTGGCGTATTCCGTGTCATTGATATAACCAAGCTGATGCATGCGTTGCAAAATGTACTGTTGACGTACTGTCGCCCGTTTGCGATTGACGACCGGGTTGTAACTGGAGGGGGCTTTTGGTAAGCCGGCCAGCATGGCCGCTTCTGCGATGGTGATGTTTTGTAGCTTTTTGCCAAAATAAATTTGTGCCGCAGAAGCAAAGCCAAAGGCTCTTTGGCCTAGATAAATCTGATTCATATACACCTCAAGAATCTGATCCTTGCTCAGGTTTTCTTCAATTTTCCAGGCTAGCAGAACTTCGTACGCTTTGCGTTTTAGCGTGGTTTCACTAGACAAAAAGAAATTACGTGCGACTTGTTGCGTAATCGTTGATGCGCCCTGCCTGGCGCCTCCAGTCAAATTGTGTAATGCAGCACGGATAATTCCCCAATAATCCACTCCACCGTGTGTGTAAAAACGATCATCTTCAATTGCCAGCACTGCTTTTTTCATGATGTCTGGAATTTCTTTAAAGCGGACCAGACTGCGTCGTTCCTCACCAAACTCGCCTAGCAAGACGTTGTCGGCAGAATAAATACGCAATGGCATTTTGGGGCGGTAGTCGGTCAATGCGCTCAGTTCTGGCAAGTTGGGATAAATCATGGTCATGGTATATCCAACCAGTAAGGCGCCAATTAAAGCCAGGCCAGCTAGCACACCCATCACCCCCCATACAACACGCATGGGGAAGCGGCGAGGTTGGTGGGAAGAGGATGTTTTGGGGGAAATGTCGTCAGCAGAATGAGAAGAGGTCATGCGCGAAGTGTCGGTTGGCCGATTGCGTTAATCAAAAATACAATTTTCCATTATAACGGTATGGCTCTGCTATGGGGATGGTTGCGTTAGGGGGATGAATCGCCAACATTGGAGTGTTAAGTGTAGAGCAGTTATTTATTGTACTTTTGTCCGACTAATGTATGTACTTCATGGGCTCATAAAGAAAAATCCTAGAAGTCCTAGAAATCATAGGCGTCATCACACACCATCTTTTGTTTTTTATTAAAGCAAATTATCCAAAGCATTTTTCAATGTTGGATAACGGAAATGAAAACCTTCGCCGATTAAACGTGCAGGAATCACCCGTTGGCCATCGACAAATAATTGCGCCATTTCACCAGCAAGCCAGCGTATTGGTGTTGCCGGAATATGAAACCAAACAGGGCGGTGTAGAACTTGTCCAACCGTTGCCGCAAATTGCGCTTGTGTCACTGACTCAGGTGCTGTGGCGTTATACACACCATGCATATGTTTGACTGTGATTGCCTTAGCGATGAGGCGCAGGACATCTTCACGATGGATCCAACTGATTGTTTGCTCACCATTACCAAGTTTGCCACCGAAACCAAAGCGATAAGGTAAAACCAAGGCGGGTAAACTGGATCCCGGCCCAAATACCAATCCTAAACGTAGCGTTACTAAGCGCACACCATATTTTTGTATAGATTGTGCCGCTACTTCCCATTCACTGCATAAGGTGCTCATAAAGCCGTGCCCTGCTGGACTATCTTCTGTTAGCAATACATGAGAAGGTTGCGTGCCGTAATACCCAATCGCAGAGGCTTGGACCCAAACCGATGGTTTGATTTTTGTTGTCGCTACCCAGTCGACTAATGCTTGAGTGATGCCAACTCGGCTTTGCAGCAAAGTAGCTTTGCGTGCTGTTGACCAGCGTGGTCCAACGACAGATGTACCTGCTAAATTAATAATGACATCGAAATGTTCATTGTGGTGCAACTCTGATAGTGCTTGTATGCAACGCACTTTCCCTTGAAATTGACATGTCGCTCGTGATGGGTGGCGTGTGATTACAGTGACCGTGTGCCCAGCATTTAGTAATTGTTTCACCAATGCTTCTCCAATGAAGCCTGTCCCTCCTGTAATCAATACATATTGGCGACTATGTTGGGGAGTATCCTGATGCGATAAATCTTGAACTATATTTTCTTCATGGGTAGAGCGAGGGTGTTTTAACCGAACTGCCGTGCGAATTTCTGTATTCATGTTGATTTGTGAATTTGTGAGTTAATTTTTAATCCCCAACCGGCGTGGGTGCTCAAATCTAATGCATCCGCATCTAGTACTCCAGCTGCGCCAAACATCAGTGAAGGTTGAACCGCATCATAGGCCAACAAATGCGTTCCAAAGGCACCTTCTTGAGCAAGTAAATGGTCACGTGCATTGGCCGCAATGGTTAGCGCCACACGGGTCAAAAGACTGGTTTCACCGACGTGTGCACCAACGATGATGGCTACGCCACATTGTTTGGTTTTCTGTAGAAATTCGAGTGAACGCAACAGCCCGCCCATTTTGGAAACACGCAGATTGGCGATCCAGCGTTGTGGCATTTCGTGGAACAGTTTCAATTGTTTAGATCGCAGCAAGCTTTCATCAAGAATGATTTTTGTATTCAGTTCTGAACTAATGCGCTGCATACCTGCGATATCGCCGGGTTGTAGCGGTTCTTCAATGGCCCAGAACGGATAATCCAATGCCTGCAAATGCGCAAGCGCTGTATTAGTATCGCGCCAAAAATTATTCGCATCAGCTCGGACTTTCTGCGGGCTAATTCCTGCCGCATTCAATATCGATACCTTGGTAAGATCGCGCTCTTTGTTGCCAGACAGCTTGATTTTGAAATCACCAAAACCCGCCTTTTGGTAATGAGCGAGCTGCGCTTCCATTGATTGTGGATCCGCATCGCCTAATACCGCTGTATAGGTAAAGCGTCCTGTGGGTGTAATTAGACCAAGCATTGCTTCCACGGATTTTTCTTGTTCCTTGCAGAATAGATCAAGTAGCGCTAGTTCAACGGATGTCCAGGCGGCAGGGTTTTGGTCGATTTCGGTATGATGAGAGTTCACCCAAGCGGCCAAGGAATGTACGTCACTGATGTTACTGAGCCACTCGGCTCGGTGCGCGGCAACGAATGCTTGTGTGCTGGCAAGGTTCTCCTGAGTTACATATTCGCGTGGGCATCCTTCACCATAACCGTATAAACCTGTGTGTCCCTGTGCTTTCACCCATAAAGTTTCGGTCAATTTTCGTTCAGCTGACGCGTGTTTGAAGGCGACTTTAAAAGGGATGGCTAATACGCTGGCTTCTAAAGATTTAAACGCCATTTGTGCTTTCCTGTTCAAAATGTTCCTCAAGGTCGAAATGGAAATCCTGCTGATAAAGTAGCGTCACCATCTTGAATTGCCCTTCACGCTGACCTTGTTGCACGCAGGATTGCTTGTATTTTTCTCCTGTGCCGGCAGCTAGACAATACACCTTGAGCATGTCAAGACGCTGGCTTTCCCGTTTTGCCTGATATTCGATATTGCCTCTGGCGAGTTCTTGATCGACCGTAGCAGCAAATAGTACGGTACTGAATTTGTTACCGTTATCAGGTTCTATGTACAAGCGATAAACGCGCTTTTCTTCGTCGGCCAGCATGATGAAAAAGTGCGTGCTCAATCCATGTTTGGTCTGAGCAGTATGCATTGCATCAAGCACTTGGGCTTCGTAAAGTTTTTCGCCGGTGATATTGGTGACGCCTTTTCCTTTTTGAATAAATTTGAGCAACGGCGTTTTATGCACGAAGCC